>JAQXAG010000054.1 GCA_029253045.1 Fidelibacterota bacterium
GTCCTTGCTGAATCACCGTAGTACTCATTTTTTTTTTTTTTACAGTCTACGCCAACAATTTGACCTTCTTCAAGCACCACATCTTTTGGTATACCATGAACTACTTCATCATCAATTGATATTGTTAATGTATAAGGGAAATTATTATAACCCTTAAATGCAGTTTTAGCCCCTCTAGATAAAATATATTCTTCTGCTAATTTATCTAACTCCATGACTGATTGACCTGGCTTAACGTGACTTTCAATCATGTCAAGAGTATCGGATAAAATCTGACAACTCTCAGTCATATGAGATACTTGATTGCTGTTATTCATATCAACCACTATCTTCTACCTCTAACTTTACCTTTTGATAAGAAACCATCGTAATGCCTTGAAAGTAAATGAGTTTCTACTTGATTTAAAGTATCTAGACCAACACCAACAATAATCAATAAACTAGTTCCTCCAAAGAAAGATGCATAAGCATAATCTAGACCAGCAAACTGTTGTAAGAAATATGGCATCAAAGCAATAAAACCTAGAAAGCATGCACCGGGCAATGTGACTTTAGTAAGAATATTTTCAATAAATTCAGCCGTCTTTTTTCCTGGTTTAACTCCAGGAATAAATCCTCCCTGTTGCTTCAATGTTGAGGCTACTTGGTTTGGATCAAATTGTAATGCTGTATAAAAGTAAGTAAAAAACACAATTAATAGAGCAAATAAAAAGTTTGAAAACCAATGATCCATTGCAAACCAAGACATAAAATTAGACTGAGTTGCATCTTGACCCACAAATGTAGCAATGGTACCAGGTATTAATAATATAGATTGTGCAAAAATAATAGGTATAACTCCTGCAGTATTAATCTTTAATGGAAGATAGGTAGATTGCCCTCCATAAACTTTTCTTCCAACAATTCTTCTAGCGTACTGTACAGGCACTTTTCTTAAACCTTGCTGAATTAATATAATTAACATAACCAAGAAAAAGAAAAGTATAGCAAGTGAAAGCTCTGAAAGAATACCTCTTACACCTTGATTAAAATATGAAATTTCCGATAAAACAACATTCGGAAATGCTGCCAAGATACCAACCATAATAACAAGAGATATACCATTACCTATACCATGCTCTGTAATTTTTTCACCAAGCCAAAGTAATAACATTGTACCGGTGGTAATGGAAACTACTGCGGTAAATCTGAATGCAAAACCTGGATTCAATACTATGCCGTAGCTTTCCAGTAGAAAAGCAATACCAATAGATTGAACGAGAGCTAATATAACTGTTCCATATCTAGTAATTTGATTGATTTTAGCTCTTCCACTCTCTCCTTCTTGAGCTAAGCGCTGAAAATAAGGAAGAGTAGTTTGAAGTATTTGTATAACGATTGAAACTGAAATGTATGGCATAATTCCTAAACCAAATACAGCGGCTTGACCAAAAGCACCTCCTGTAAACATATTAAATAAACCAAAAAAAGTGTCATTTAAAGATTCCATTGTTTGGCGAAGAGCTTCAGGATTAATACCAGGTATAGGTACTTGAGCTCCAAGTCTAACAATAATTAGAATTCCCAGCGTAAAAAAAATCTTCCTTCTTAATTCAGGAATAGCAAAAATATTTCTTACTTTTTCAATCACTGAACAGTAACCTTTCCACCTGCTTCTTCAATCTTCTTAACTGCAGATGCACTAAATGCTGATGCAGTAATATTATAAGCTTTATCAATATCTCCGTTTCCAAGAACTTTAACAGCTACAAAAGCTGAAGAGATTAACCCCTTAGCTAACAGAACCTCAGCATTGATATTTTTTGACTTAATCTTTGCAATTTGAGAAAGGTTTACAATCTCATATGACTTTGCAAAATTAAAATTATTAAACCCTCTGGTTGGAACTCTTCTATGTAAAGGTACTTGACCTCCTTCAAACCAATATCTGTGTTTAAAACCACTTCTTTGACCTGCTCCTTTATGACCTCTTCCGGCAGTTTTACCTAAACCAGAACCAGGACCTCTACCAACTCTTTTAGAATTTTTTGTAGCATTAATAGGTTTTACTAATTTCATTATACTTCCTCAACCTTAACTAGATAGTCTATTTTCTTTACCATTCCACTAATTGCATCATTCAAATCAAGAACAACTGATTTATTCATTCTTCTTAAACCTAAAGCATCAAGAGTAGCTTTGGCCTTTTTTGAATAACCAATTCTACTTTTTATTTGTGTAATTTTAATTTGTTTTTTAGCCATTTTTAAATCTCGAATAGTGTTTTTGGTGTTTTTCCTCTTTTCTTAGCAACAACTCTAACATCCTGCAAACTTGATAAAGCGTTCATAACAGCTTTAGCAACATTCATAGGATTGTTTGATCCTAATACTTTTGAATAAATATTGTTAATACCAACTTGCTCCATAATCAATCTAACTGCAGAGCCAGCTATAATTCCCGTTCCAAATGGAGCAGGTTTTAATAAAACTCTACTTGCGCCATGTTTACCAATAATTTCATGAGGAATAGTATAATTATAAACAGGAACCTTAACTAAGTTTTGCTTAGCATCATCTTTAGCTTTAGTAATAGAAACAATTACTTCATTAGCTTTTCCTGCGCCAATACCGACATGAGCTTTTCCATCTCCAATAACAACTAAAGTTGAAAAACTAAATCTCTTTCCGCGAGAATTAACTTTAGCAACTCTGTTAATTCTAATAACTGATTCTTCTTTTAAATCAAGCTCTGAATAATTAATCATACTCATTTATTCTCCAATTTTAAAATTTTAGTCCACCTTCTCTAGAAGCTTCTGCGAAAGATTTCACTCTTCCATGATACCTGAAACCATTTCTATCAAAGTATACTTTTTTAACTTTTTTTGCTTTTGCTCTTTCTGACAAAGATTTACCAACAAGAGATGCTAATTCACTTTTATTCACTTTTTCTTTAGAAAAAGCTTTCTCTTTAGAAGACGCAGCTACTAAGGTAGTTTGGTTAAAGTCATCAATAATTTGCGCTTCTATGTGTTTGGCACTTTTAAAAATACATAATCTATACTCACCTTTGACCGGAAAAGGTTTTTTTGACCTTCTTCTTCTTCTCAAGTATTGTTCTTTCTTTAATTTTACTTTTCTCATTTATTCGCCTCCTCCAACAGTTTTACCTTGTTTTGAACGAACATATTCATCTTTATATCTAATCCCTTTTCCTTTATAAGGTTCAGGCTTTCTTAAAGATCTTATCTTTGCAGCAACTTGGCCAACAATTTGTTTATTAATGCCTTTAATCTCTAGTTTGTCACCCTTCTTACCATCAGCAATTGCTTCAATACCATCTGGTAAATCAAAAATGATATCATGAGAAAAACCCAACTGAAGAATCACTCGATTATTTTGAGATTTTGCATTATAACCGACACCAATAATCTCTAAGTGTTTAGAAAAACCGCTTGTAACACCTTCAATGGCATTAAAAACTAATTGTCTTGTAGTGCCATGCATAGCTTTAGAAACCTTATCTTCTGCATTTCTTGAAACGGATAAACTATTATCTTCAATTTTTATTGTTACTTCTTCACAAATATCAACTGATAGCTTTCCTTTTGGCCCTGTCACTAATAAGTGTTGAGGAGTACTCTCAATTTTTACGCCTTCCGGCACTGTAATTACGCTATTTCCTATTCTTGACATACTACCAGACGTTGCAGAGCAACTCTCCTCCAACTTTTAATTCTCTTGCTACCTTATTGCTTATAACACCTTTTGAAGATGATATAACGCTGATTCCAAGTCCATTTAGCACTCTAGGAATGTCATCAGACGCTACATAAACTCTTTTTCCAGGCTTACTAATCTTTTCAATTGTTGTTATTGCTGGTGACTCATTATGATATCTAAGAAAAATTCTAATATCTTCTTTGCTATCTTCTTTATTTACAAAAACAACATTGTCGATATATCCTTCTTCTTTTAATACGATGGACATTCTTTTTTTCAAGACTGAGGAAGGTATATCAATCCATCTTTTCTTAGATGAATAACCATTCCTTATTCTTGTACAAAAATCTGCTATTGGATCTGTCATTGACATAAAATATTCTCCTTACCAACTGGCCTTAGTTACGCCAGGTAGTTCACCTTTTAATGCTAGTTCTCTAAATGTAATTCTTGATAAACCAAATTTTCTCATATACCCCTTTGGTCTTCCAGAAACAGCACATCTATTTGTTAGACGAATGCTGTTTGAACTTCTAGGAAGTTTTTGAAGCTTTTCTATAGCTTTCATTTTCTCATCATCTGGAGTGTTTGGGTTCTTAATCAATCCTCTCAACTCTTTTCTAAGCGTATAATACTTTTCAACTTTCTTCATTAAGTGATTCTCTCTTACAACTTTAGATTTTTTAGCCATTTTCTTCCTTATCTAAATTATTATCTGTTAAAGCTTTTTTCTCTCTAATTGGCAATCCCATAGCTCTTAATAATTCATAAGATATTTCACTATTATCAGCTGATGTCGTAATGATAACATCCATCCCTGTAACAGAATCGACCTTATCATAATCAATTTCTGGGAATACAATCTGCTCTTTAATTCCAAAGCTATAATTACCTTGTCCATCAAATGACTTATTAGATAATCCTCTAAAATCTCTTGTTCTTGGAAGTGCCACAGCGCATAGTCTTTCTAAAAATTCATACATATAGTCTTTGCGCAAGGTCACCTTACATCCTACAGGAAATCCTTTTCTAACTTTAAAGTTGGATACATCCTTTTTTGCCTTAGTAATTACTGGTTTTTGACCGGTAATTAACATCAATTCATCAAGGGCTGCTTGAAGAGCTTTTTTGTTTTCTTTTGCATTTCCTAAACCGACATTTAATGTAATCTTTTCAATCTTAGGCACTTGCATAACGGTGCTTAGGTTAAAAGTCTTCATTAAATGAGGTCTAACTACTTCTAAATATTTTTTCTTATAATTTGTTGCCATAAACCCTAACCTAATTCCTTACCAGATCTTTTTGAAACTCTTACTTTTGACTTATCTTCCAATACTTTAAATCCAATTCTTGAGGCTTTATCACTTTCGAGCGCCATTAAGTTTGAAACATGCAAAGATCTTTCTCTCTCTGTAAATCCGCCCTTAGGATTCTCTTGTGACGGTCTTAGCGTTCTTTTTGTTAGTGCAACACCCTCAACAATAGCTCTTTGGGTTTCAGGAATAACTTTAAGAACTTTACCTGAAAGGCCTTTAAAATTACCAGCTACTACTTTTACCATCATATCTTTCTTAATTTTCATTATAGAACCTCCGGTGCCATTGAAATAATTTTCATGTAACCACCTTCTCTTAATTCTCTTGCAACGGGTCCAAATATTCTAGTACCCTTTGGCTCATTTTGAGCATTTAAAATAACTGCGGCATTATCGTCAAACCTAATATAAGACCCATCTTTTCTTCTTACTTCTTTTTTCACCCTAACTACTACCGCTCGAGCAACCTCACCCTTTTTAACCATACCGCCTGGAGTAGAGGATTTAACCGATACAACAATAATATCTCCGATACTTGCATATCTTTTTTTGGATCCACCTAAAACTTTAAAGCATTGTACAACTTTTGCTCCAGAATTATCAGCCACTTTTAATCTTGTTTCAGCTTGTACCACTATTTATTCCCATTCTTAATTAATTTTGATGTACGCCATCTTTTCAATTTACTCAAAGGTTTTGTAGCTAAAAGCTCTACAACATCACCTTTTTTGAAAGTATTATTTTCGTCATGCGCATAATATTTTTTTGATCTTTTTAGATACTTTTTATATAATTTATGCTTTACGAGCCTATCAACACTGACTACTACAGTTTTATCCATAGCATCAGAGACAACAGTACCTACTAATTTTTGAGTATTTCTATCCATCAATATTTCCCTTATCTAAGGTTTTTTCTTTTAATATAGTGTTAATTCTAGCATTCTCTTTTCTCAGGTCAGATAATACTTTATAATCTTCCAATTGCTGAATTGATTTTTGAAAACGGTATTTTTGCAAGCTTTCCTTGTTATCAACTAAACGTGACAATAAATCCTTATCAGACAACTTTCTTAAATCATTAACCTTCATCTAATCCTCTTTTTGCAACTAATTTTGTTTTAATAGCTAGTTTATTACCAGCAATCCTAAATGCTTCTTGTGCTACTTCTCTAGGAATACCTTCAACTTCAAACAGAATTCTACCAGGCTTAACATTAGCTACCCAATACTCTGGAGATCCTTTTCCTTTACCCATTCTTGTTTCTAATGGTTTTGCTGTAATTGGCTTATCTGGGAAAACTCTAATCCACATTCTTCCTAATTTTCTAACACGTCTAGATATTGATATTCTAGTAGCTTCAATCTGTCTAGCTGTAACCCAACCTGGTTCCATTGCTTTTAGTCCATAACTACCAAAACTCACCTCAGTACCGCCCTTAGCCATACCTTTGCGATGCCCTCTGTGGACTTTTCTATACTTAATTTTTTTAGGTTCTAACATTATTTTTTACCTTGGTTAAATCCATTACAAATCCAAACTTTAATACCAATAATACCATATGTTGTGTGAGCTTCAACTAACGCATAATCAATGTCTGCTCTTAATGTATGTAACGGAACTCTTCCATCCATAAAACGCTCAGATCTTGCAATTTCTACACCACCTAATCTTCCAGCAACGTTTATTCTAATTCCTTCTGCTCCCATTCTCATGGTAGACTGCATCGTTTTATTTAATACTCTTCTATAAGCCATCTTTTTTACTAATTGGCTTGCAATATTCTGCCCTACTAATTCAGCATTTAGTTCAGGTCTTTTTACTTCATTAATATTTAAATGAATATCATTAGTATTACACAACTTAGATACTTCTTTTTTTAACCTAGAAACTTCTTCACCACCTCTACCAATAACTATACCAGGTCTGGCTGTGTGAATAGATACTGTAACTGCTTGAGACGTTCTTTCAATATCGATTGATGCAACCGAAGCGTCTTGAAGTCTCTTTTTTAGATATTTTCTTAACTTAATATCTTGAGCAAGATCAGATGCATAAGCATTTTTCTTTGGAAACCAATTTGAGCTCCATTTCTTATTAACTTCTAATCTTAAACCTTTTGGATGTGTCTTCTGTCCCATTAATTATCCTATAATTATTTTTAAGTGACTTGTTCTCTTTTTAATTCTATTTGCTCGCCCTTGAGCTCTTGCTCTAAATCTTTTTTGCGCTGGACCTTCATCTACTGTTATAGTTTTAACTTTAACCTCATTCATATCCTTATCAAAACTCTCTGTATTACCAGCATTAGCAATAGCAGAGGATAATGTCTTTAAAATAATCTCTGCACCCTTCTCATCCATGTGACGTAAAGATGATAATGCTTTATTAACATTTAAACCACGAACACAATTAGCTACTTTTCTTAGCTTTTTAGGTGAGTGCTTTACATTATTTGATCTTGATGTAATTTCCATAACTATTTGTTCTTTCTATCTCCTGAATGCATTCTAAAGGTTCTTGTAGGGGAAAATTCTCCCAGTTTATGACCAACCATATTTTCTGTTATAAAAATAGGGATAAATTTATTACCATTGTGAACAGCAAAAGTATGCCCAACAAAATCTGGCACAATAACTGAATTTCTAGCCCAGGTTTTAATAACACCTTTTTTCGTTGATTCATTCATTTTATCAACTTTCTTTAATAGTTTGACATCAATATGAGGTCCTTTTCTAATAGATCTAGACATTAAGCATTTCTCCTTTTTACTATTAGAGCATTTGATTTCTTCTTTTTCTTTCTGGTCTTAAAACCCTTTGTAGGTTGACCCCAAGGCGATACAGGATGTCTTCCACCTGAGGTTTTACCTTCTCCACCACCATGAGGGTGATCGACTGGATTCATTACTACACCTCTAACTTTTGGACGTTTTCCAAGCCATCTTGAACGGCCCGCTTTACCAGAACGCACTAATTCATGCTGCTTATTACCAACAACACCAATTGTAGCTAAACATTTATCTGGAACCATTCTTACTTCACCAGATGGCATTTTTAATGTTACATAATTATTATCGTGAGCCATAACTTGTACATATGTTCCTGCACTTCTAGCCATTTGGGCTCCTTTACCAGGAATCATTTCGATATTATGAACTGACTGTCCTGAAGGTATATTTTTTAGCTGCATAGCATTACCAATTTTTAATTCAGCTTTCTCTGATGATACAATAATATCTCCAACTTTTAATCCATCTGGCTGTACAATATATCTTTTCTCACCATCTACATAGTGGATTAAGGCAATAAATGCACTTCTATTTGGATCGTATTCAATAGTTGCTACCTTACCCTCGATATTAAATTTATTTCTCTTAAAATCTATTAATCTATAACTACGTTTATGTCCACCACCTCTTCTTCGAGAAGTAATACGACCTCTATTATTTCTACCGCCAGTCTTATTTAACTTTCTAACTAATGATTTTTCAGGTTTACTAGCTGTAATCTCAGAAAAATCTGGTTTAGAAGTAAATCTTGATGCCGGTGTAACTGGTTTTAATTGTCTTATTGCCATAATATATTTATACGCTAAATAAATCTATATTGTAACCTTCTACAAGTGTTACAATAGCTCTCTTTTTTAGTTTAGTATATCCATTTGTTCTAATTGTTTTTCCATTGCTTTTAACAGTCATCTGTTTAGCCTTGCCTTTTCTATTACTAACAGCAACTTTAAGGACTTTAACTTTAAATTTTTCTTCTACTGCTTTTTTAATTTCAATTTTATTCACTTCAACGGGAACCTCAAATGCATACTTATTTTGAGACTCTTGCAAAGATGTCATCTTTTCTGTCACAATAGGACGAATTAAGATTTGTGAAAAATGATTCATAACTATTTCTTATCTCCAAATCTCTCAGAAATTAAGTTCAGAGCACTAGCATCTAATAATAAAGCATCGTTGTTCATTAAATCTGCTACTGAACACGATGAAGCTTTTACGACTTTTACACGTTCAATATTTCTAGATGATAATTCTAAATTTTTACCTACCTCAGACACCACAATTGTAATTTTTTTATCAGCTAAGCTGTTAGTTTTTAGGAAATCAACAAAATCTTTTGTTTTACTTGTTTTTAAATCTATTGAATCAATTACTTTCAAAGCATCATTTTTAACTTTTTCTGATAAAACACATTTAAATGCTAGTTGCTTAGTTTTAGCGTTTACTTTCTTGAAGTAATATTTTGGACTAGGGCCAAAAATAACACCACCACCTCTATTCAAAGGCGACCTACTTGTTCCCTGTCTAGCATTACCAGTCCCTTTTTGCTTAAATGGTTTTTTACCACCACCCGAAACTAAAGATCTATTTTTTGTAGATCGAGTTCCTTGTCTAGCATTGGTCAATTCAGCTATAACACACTGATAAACAGCTTGGTCGTTCATAGCAACTTTAAATACTGAGTCACTTAAACTGTAATCTTTACTACTATTTATTGATTTAATTTTCATTTTTTCAAAATAAACACAGGCGCATTGTTTGCACCAGGAATAGCTCCTTTAACATATAATAAATTATTCTCTTTATCGATATCAACAATTTCAAGGTTTTGTGCAGTAACATTACCAGAACCTTTTCTACCTGCCATCTTCATACCTTTGAACACTCTTGAAGGCCAAGACGCTTGTCCAATAGAACCGGGAGCTCTTTCGGTATGCTTATTACCATGAGTTGCATCTTGTCTAGCAAAGTTATGTCTCTTGATAGCTCCTGCAAAACCTTTACCTTTAGATTTTGATCTCACATCAACAATTTCTCCAATATGAAAAATTGAAGAATCAAATTTTTGTCCTAATTTATATTCAAATGTGTCCAATGATTGAAATTCAGCTAACACTTTAGCGCTATCGATATCTGCTTTTTTAAGATGTCCCGCTGTAGGCTTATTAGTATTTCTTTTTGATTTTTCTCCAAAAGCTAATTGTACAGAATTATATCCATCAGTATCAGTTGTTTTGATTTGAGAAACAACGCATGGGCCAGCTTGAACTAATGTAACTGGAACTACATGGCCATCTGCATTAAAGATTTGTGACATTTTAACTTTTTTACCTATTAATCCGTACATCTTATCCTCTAATCTCGATATCAACACCAGATGGTAAATCTAGCTTCATTAAAGATTCAACAGTCTTAGGAGTAGAATTCACTATGTCAACAACTCTCTTGTGTACTTTTGTTTGAAACTGTTCACGAGATTTTTTATTAACAAATGGTGATCTCAATACTGTATATACTGTTCTTTTAGTAGGCATAGGAATTGGTCCAGAAATAATGGCACCTGTAGACTTAGCTGTTCTAATAATTTTTTCAGCAGACTTGTCTAAGAGTTTATGGTCGTAAGCCTTTAAAGATATTCTAATTAAATCTTTAGCCATTACTTTGCATCTCCGTCTTTTGATTGTGATTTCATTAATTTTTCTTCTACTGATACTGGAACCTTAGCATATTGTTGAAAATCCATATGGAAGTTTGCTCTACCTTGCGATAGTGACCTTAAATCTGTTGCATAGCCGAACATTTCACTTAGCGGTACAGCAGCTTTAATGCTTTGATTAGCACCTTGTTGCTCCATACTTTCAACCTTACCTCTTCTTGAGTTAATATCACCAATTACATCACCTAGGTAATCATCTGGAGTAGTCGCTTCTACAGCCATAATCGGTTCCATTAAAATTGGACTTGCTTGCTTACAAGCAGTTCTAATTGCTCGCGAACCAGCAACCTTAAAGGCAATTTCAGAAGAGTCTACATCATGGTATGATCCATAAACAAGCTCTACCTCAACATCTGGGATAGGATATCCATGTAATACACCATTTTTCAACTGCTCTTGAATACCAGCATCTACAGCGGGAATATATTCTCTTGGAATAACCCCACCAACAATCTTATTAATAAATTTATATCCTGCACCTTGCTCTGTTGGTCTAACGTTAATTACAACATGACCATATTGACCGCGACCACCAGATTGACGAACAAATTTTTCATCAATTTTGTCGACTGATTTTTGAATTGCTTCTCTAAATGAAACTTGAGGTTTACCTACATTAGCATTTACATTGAATTCTCTTTTAAGTCTATCAATAATAATTTCTAAGTGAACTTCTCCCATACCAGATATTACTGTTTGGCCAGTTTCACTATCAACTTTAACCTTAAATGTAGGATCTTCTTCACTTAACTTATTCATTCCTTTTGCTAACTGGTCTTGATCACTTTTTGAAACAGGTTCGATTGAAACTGCAACTAC
>JAQXAG010000090.1 GCA_029253045.1 Fidelibacterota bacterium
CATTGCTATGATTGAGAGCTGATATGTAAATACTGGAATCTCCAACATAAACAGATTGACCAAAACGCATTTTAAGATTGTAGCTTTGATCTTCTTGCTGTGGAGATATAATGTTAGTACCAAAAGTAATTCCATTTTTAAACTCAACCAGATGAACAAAATCTTTTAATGAACCAATAAGGAGTTTGTTGTTATTGAACGACATGGTTACTCCAAACCCAAATTTTTCTGGACCAGCAGCATAGCATCCTTCAACATCACCTAACTTTCGAACATCTACCTCTTTAAATGGAATCGTTCGTGCATTACTAAAATTTTCAGATTCAGGATTGAAATCATATATAAATACAGTTCCGTCATTAAAGAAAGGTGAAGCAATAGCAATATATTTATCATTTAAAGCAACGTTATACCCGAACTTTTGAGACTGACTTGGATCCGTTGTTGCATTAGGATTTTCAAATGTTTTTACAACTATCCATTCCCCTGAATAGTCTTTACGATATAAATATACTATACCATTACCATTATCAGATCCTGGAGCTCCTATTAGAAGATAATCATTATGTATTGCCATGCTAAAACCAAAATCATCTCCAGACAATGGATTTGGTGATTTTAACTCTGCGGTTTTTTCCATCGAATCAACACCACTATACAATTCATAAATATCTACTGTTCTTGAACTAAGCGATGAAAAGGTTTTAGCGGTAACTAAAAAGTCATCTGATATTGCAATAGGAATATATCTTCCCCTGCTTAACATTTCAGCAGAATGACTTTTTGTACCAGCGGATGCAAATATACTATTTGTAAGGAGAAATAAAAGTACTAGATATGTTGAGATTTTTCTTAGCATGATTATTGATATAAAGTATAAGAAGAAATCTGAAAAATAAGAAGGTGTTAATTGTCTATTTCTAAATCAATCTCTTTTGCTTGATCTAAATTATCATCCAAGAACAATGACTTATCAATAGCTGCGAAGAATTTTTTGAAGAATTCTATAGAACGCTCTCTCTTACCACCTCCAAAATTTACTCTCAATGATGATAAGGGCTCAGTTTCTGAAATAGCTTTTACTGTAAGTGTAGCTGTAAGCTTATAATCCTTAACGACAGTTGTGGTGCCACCACCTCCACCAGAAGATCCTTTGTCATCATCTCCATCAGAGTTAATTACCCACCAAAGAACGGCAACAATTGCAAGAGCAGATAATGCTTTTTCCGCATCTGATTTTTTTTTCTTTTTAGGTTTTTCAACTTTGCTTGCTGTAATTAAACCAAATTCTTCGCTAATAGTATCAATTGTAAATCCAAGATCTTGAAAGGTTCCTATGGAAGATTGCATTAATGATTTTGTATCAACAGCATATTCTCTTGTCTCAACAGCGCGTTGTGCTGCTACAGTTTTTTTCTTTGAAGAACTAGAAGAACTACAACTAACTAATAAAAAATTTGCAGCAATAAATAATGAAAAAATTTGCTTTTTTGTCACTAGCTACTCTTCCGTCGCTGTATCAAGAAATAGAGATTGGTCTAAAGCAGCAAAGAAAGATTTGAAAAATAAGTCAGAGTATCTTCTTCCGCCACTTTCAAAATTTACTCTCAATGATGAAATTAGAGGATCGGAAGAAATTTCTTTAACTGTAATAGTTGCTGATAACTTTAATGGTGTAATTACTATATCATCAGAACGAGTATCAAACCCAAAAAGTCCTGCAACTATATCATCCAAAACAGTCCCATCATTTACTTCAGTTGCTTGCGTTCCTTGGGTTCTACTGCCAGTAATTAAGCCATAATCACTATTAAGGACATCGATAGTATAACCAAGATCTTGAAAAGCGCCTACTGATGCAGTTATTAATGCTTTAGTATCAACATTATATTCCCTTGTTTCGATAGCTCGCTTTACAGCAGTAGTACGGTCAGACATACCTGATCCACATCCAACTAATAAAAAGCTAGTAGTTAAAAAAAGAGAGAAAAAGATATTTTTTATTTATTATTTAATGCTTTGATATTTATAGCTAGAAACTAGACCATCTGCATTGAATTTAACAATTAATGTTAAATTCTTACTTGTTGTAGAGTTCTTGCTACGTCCACCACCGAAAATACCAAAAAAGTTTCCACTTGAACCTGCTCCTGCTCCTGAAATACTAGAAGATTCAGATTCTT
>JAQXAG010000097.1 GCA_029253045.1 Fidelibacterota bacterium
AACTATGTAATGATTTAGGATGTGACATCGAAATGATAAATTGTGCTGGCGATGGAAATTTTACTCGAGTTGCTGAGCCTCTAGCAGAAAATTTGAAAGACTTAGAAAAAAAGGTTTTAGAAGTTGGAGCTGATATTGGCTTTGCTACAGATCCAGATGGAGATAGGTTATCTATAGTGTCGAATACAGGAAAAGCTATCGGAGAAGAATACACCTTAGTTTTGGCATTTAAAAATTTTATTTCTTACAAAGAGAGCAAAATAGTAACAAATCTGTCTACATCAAGAATGATTGATGATATTTCTTCGGGTTCTATAAGAACTAAGATTGGTGAAGCGCATGTTGTTGGTAAGATGAAAGAACTAGATATTGGTATTGGGGGCGAAGGAAATGGCGGAGTAATTTTAAGAGAAGCTCATCTTGGAAGAGATTCTTTAGTAGCTATATCAATGATATTAAATTTACTATCTAGTGATGGTAGACCTATAAATGAAATAGTCGCTGAAATTCCTCAATATATATTTGTTAAAGATAAAATTAAGATAGATGATTCAATAAATTTTGATAATCTTGCTACTGTATTCGATTGTGACGAACTTAATCAAGAGGACGGAATTAAATTTAGTTGGCCTAAAAAATGGATTCATATTAGAAAGTCCAATACTGAGCCAATAATTAGAATCTTTGCTGAAGCGGAAACTGCGAGCGAAGTAAATGATTTAATCCAAACTTTAAAAGACTATTTAAAATGAAGCTATTAGACTCAAAATATTCGCCAAGCATTTTAGAAAAAAAATGGTATGAATACTGGATGGAGAAACAATATTTTTCATCATCACCATTAGAGAACAAGGAAAACTATACAATTGTAATTCCTCCCCCCAATGTAACTGGAAAGCTGACCATGGGTCATGTATTGAATAATACTATACAAGATATATTAATAAGAAAAGCAAGGATGGAAGGAAAAAATGTATCGTGGATTCCTGGAACAGACCATGCTTCTATAGCCACTGAATCAAAAGTAGCAAAGATGTTACAAGACAAAGGTATTAATAAAAAAGATCTTTCAAGAGAAGAATTTCTAGAGCATGCATGGGAATGGAAAGAAAAATATGGCGGTATTATCCTTGAGCAGCAACAAAAATTGGGGAATTCATGTGATTGGGATAAGCTGACTTTTACAATGGATGAAGAGTATTCTAATGCTGTTCTAGAGTCATTTGTTAAGCTTTATAAAAAAGGCCTTATTCACAAAGGCACCAGATTAGTAAACTGGTGTCCTAAATCTCAAACTGCATTAAGCGATGAAGAGGTTTTTTTCAAAGAAGTTCAAGGCAAACTATGGTATATAAAATACAAGGTTGAAGACTCTGATACATTTGTTGAGATTGCGACTACCAGACCAGAAACAATGCTTGGTGATGCTGCTATAGCAGTAAATCCATCAGACAAAAGATTTAAAGATTTGATTGGTAAAAATGCAATTCTTCCATTAGTAAATAAAGCGATTCCAATTATCTCTGACACAATGGTAGATCCTGAATTTGGTACTGGCTGTGTTAAAATTACACCAGCTCATGATCCAAATGACTACAATGTTGGAAAAAATCATGAACTAGAAATGTTAAATATTATGAATCCAGATGGATCAATTAATTCTAATGCTCCAAAGCAGTATATTGGATTAACTAGAGAGGATGCTAGAAAAAAAATTATTAATGATTTAAATGCAACGGGAGCCTTATTAAAAGAAGAAGACTATATTCATAAGGTGGGGTTTTCTGAGCGTGGCGATGTTCCAATAGAGTATTATTTGTCAAATCAATGGTTCTTAAAGATGAAAGATCTTGCGAAACCCGCTTCAGATGTTGTTAAGTC
Source organism: Fidelibacterota bacterium (assembly GCA_029253045.1). Classification (GTDB taxonomy): domain Bacteria; phylum Fidelibacterota; class Marinisomatia; order Marinisomatales; family Marinisomataceae; genus Marinisoma. Next base: position 1,882 of record JAQXAG010000097.1, read on the forward strand.
TGGTGAAATAAAATTTTATCCAAATCATCGGGTAAAAACATATAATCATTGGATGGATAATATTCAAGATTGGTGTATTAGTCGTCAGTTATATTGGGGACATCGTATCCCAGTATGGTACAAGAAAGGATCTGATCATACCAATGAAGAAAATTGGCATGTATCACTCAATCCGCATAGCGATATTGAAAATTGGGAGCAAGACTCTGATGTTTTAGATACATGGTTCAGCTCGTGGCTATGGCCATTTGGAGTTCATGGTTGGCCTAATAATAAAGAATTAGTAAAACAATATTATCC
>JAQXAG010000037.1 GCA_029253045.1 Fidelibacterota bacterium
ACTAATGTAGCTAACTGCCATCCAGCTAGTACCGGAAAAGCTAGCAAGGCAACACCAACCCATAAAGTAATTTCACCAAAATAATTCGGATGTTGCGACCAGGCCCATACACCAGTTGTAATAAAGCGACCTTTGTTGCTTGAATCTTTTCTAAACTGTCTTTTTTGACTATCAGCCATGACTTCAATAATAAAACCGAATATCCATAATCCAATGCCTATATAGCCAATCAAACCGATATCTAATGAGGTCTTTGATGTGATAGCAGCAAGACCTGCACCCATCGTTACTAAAACCCATAAACCACCTAATGTCCATAGATTTAAAAAACGAATAAATTTTGTTTTAATGACATCTAATCGTACATCTTTTCCATCTTTTTTAATTCGAGTAAATAAGAATAATCCTAAGCGAGTAGCCCAGATAATAACCATGCTACAAATAATTAAACCTCTCATATCGAGTGACGGACTAAGCATTGCTGCAGTTAGGGCTGTTGCCACATACGATGTTGAACCAATTAAATCAAAGTAATGGTCTGTTCTATATATGTATGACGGAATAAAAAATGTCCAATGCAATAAAAAGCCAATTGGAGCACAAATAGCAAATAAAGGCCATCCATTTACCATGATACTTCCTTGACTACCTGCGTTAATTAATAGTGTGGAAATTATAAGTGAAATTACTATTGCTATAGCTGCTACTTTTGTACTCATTTTTTCTCCTCGAAAAGTCTATCTATTGGTTTACGAACTTTATTACGAAATTGATGACGGTCATCTTCTGTGCGATACCCAACTGGCAATAAGACCGTTGAGGTTAGATTTCTATCGCCTAAGTCTAAAATTTTATCATATGCCTCCGTACTGAATCCTTCGAACGGACAAGAGTCGATACGCATATCTGCGCATGCTACCATGAGTTGTGATACAGCTAAATAACATTGTTTTTGCATCCAATGAAGCGCTTCTGCTTTATCGCGGCGTCCAATATCCGCTTTTGCAATGGTTCCATACAACATAATCTTTGCTTTAGACTTTACCTTGTCAACATATGCACGCTCATCATCTGCTTGTCTTCCTTCTTCCATCAGATCGATAAATTCATCAATATGCTTGGATTCAACATTCTTATAGCTACAGAAGACAAATAAATGTGAACAATCACGGATTTGAGATTGATAATAAGACTCTTTATAGAGCTTATCTTTTATTTTTTGATCGGTAACTACAATGACTTTATAGAGTTGAAATCCATAAGAAGATGGTGTTAACTGTACCGCTTCTTTAAGGATGGCAATATCAGTATCACTCACCTTTTTATCGGTATCAAATTTTTTGGTGGCATAGCGCCATTTTAGGCTGTCTATAATACTCATTTTACAAAAATCTTATCAGAATTTAAGGGCAATTCCATTACCATATTATCTTCAACAATAATTGTTTCATGTGAAGATTTTGATTTAAATCGTCTTAATACACGCTTAACGATTGGTTGATCTTTATCAGGTATGATATGAATCAATGCTAACATACCAATGTCTATCCCCTCTAATCGACTTAATAGTCCTGGCTGGTCTTCATAATCTATCAAATTAGCATGATAATTTTGAATATCGTGAAAAACTACACCCATACGATCATTGCCTACACGATAAGCTGCACGACTAATTTCCGCGCTTTCCTGCTCCAGGATTGCTTCATGTATCAATACATCTACTCCATTAGCAAAACTATAATCGTCCATGACATCAGTATCACCTGAAATAATAACAGAACGACTGCCCGCAACAATACGGTAACCTACTGCTCCATGAATTGGTCCGTGAGGTACGCTAAAAGCAAATACTTCAATATTACTATCTTTAAATACGGATATCTCACTTGTTGGTGGATCAAATATTTTTGCTTCCAACAAGCCATTCTCTGCAACAAAAAAACCTTCTCCGTGATGATTAACCCGATGATCTCTATCTGGCTTATAAGCTAAATTAAATCCATCCACTACATCTTGCGTTAAATCTCCAGCGCCATAAACCGGCATTGAGCTTGTTCTTCCACGTCCCCACGATGCCAATACTAACTCCCCTAAACTTCCAATATGATCTGAATGAGTATGAGTAAGAAAAACAGCCTCAATAAATGCTGCTTCTAACGTTCCCTGTGTAATAAAATTTGCTGTAGAGCGTGAGCCTGAATCAAATACATAGTTTTTATTATTGATTGATATTACAACACTTTGTTGTGCAATATGTGGCGTTACTGGGGTGCTTACACCAGTATAAACAATACGCAATACATCAGGCTGATTAGGTGGTAT
>JAQXAG010000010.1 GCA_029253045.1 Fidelibacterota bacterium
CTCTCCAAAAATTTTATATTCGTCAAACTTTTCTTTTGAAACGTATTGTTCTACTTTCAAATGCTTCTTTGTTGGTTGTAAGTATTGTCCAATTGTAAAAATTTGTACTCCTAAATCTACAATTTGTGTCATTGTATCTTTTATTTCTTTCTCCGTTTCTCCTAATCCAACCATGATACCTGTCTTTGTGCGTAAACCATAGTCAATAGATTCTTTAAGTACATCTAGAGAGCGCTGCCAATTTGCTTGCGCTCTTACTCCTTTGCTAATTCTTTCTACACATTCAACATTATGACTAAAAATATCTGGCTTTGAATCAAATACTGTTTTTAGGGCATTTTTATCTCCTTGAAAATCTGGAGTTAAAACTTCTATTGTACATTTTGGATTTAATTTACGAGTAGTATTAATTGTTTGTGCCCATATACTCGATCCATAGTCACCCTTTAAGTCATCACGATCAACAGATGTAATTACTACGTGTCTTAGTTGCATTTTTTGCACTGCTTGTGCTACACGATATGGTTCAAGTGGATCATCCCAGGTAGGTCTTCCTGTTTTTATAGAACAAAAACCACATCCCCTAGTACAAGTATCTCCTAATATCATTAGAGTAGCTGTCTTACGACTCCAGCATTCATAAATATTTGGACATCTAGCCTCTGCGCAAACAGTATTGAGGTAGCTTTTTTCTACCATCTTTTTAACTGATTTATAATTTTCATCAGTTGTTATATTAATTTTTGGTTTATGTAATCCTGTTTGAATCATTGTGCTTTAAATAGTTGATTAAAATGCAATATAATTGACTGTTTAATATCATTCATAAAAAAATCTGTTCCAAGCTCTTTCTCCATTGAAGTCATCAAAACATCATCAATTCCACAAGAAATAATATTAGAAAAGTATTTCATATCTGTGTTTACGTTTAAAGAAAATCCATGGGTAGTAATACCGCGAGAAACTCTAATGCCAATACTACCAATTTTTTTATTATTTACCCAGACACCAGGTTGTCCTTCATTTATGTGGGCATCTATTTTATAATCATGCAATGTAGCAATCAGCAATGATTCAATTTTTTTTACATAAGACTTCACACCCAATTTCATTTTTTTTAGATCTATTATTGGATATCCAACCAATTGTCCTGGACCATGGTATGTAACATCTCCTCCGCGGTCTGTTTGAATAATTTCACAACTATCATTTAAAATATTTTTAGGATTAGCATGTTTGCCAAGAGTATAAATATGATCATGTTCTACTAAGAATAAAGTATTAACTCCAGAGTTTTGAATTAATTTTTCTCTGGTAATTTCTTGCGTAGATAAGGCTTTATTATAATTGCATGTCCCTAAATCTTTAACAGCTATATGCATTTACTTTAACTGCAGCAATGTTTCAAAAATAGCCTCAGAAAAAGTAGGGTGTGGATGTACAGAATTAAATACGCTATTTACTGTTAAGTTATTTGATTTAATAACACTCAATTCTGAAATCATTTCTGTAGCATTAGAACCAACAATGTGTGCACCTAAAATATTACCTTCTTTACCAACTAGTATTTTAATGAATCCATCAGTAGCTCCTACTGCAACAGCTTTTCCATTAGAGATAAAAAATGATTTAGCTACTTTAAAGTCTATACCATCATCTAGTAGTTGTTGCTCTGTTGATCCTATTGATGCTACTTCTGGCTTAGAATATGTGCAGGCTGGTACACTGTTATAATCAATTTCTTTTGGATTTAACCCGACAAGATGCTCTACTGCATAAAGACCTTCTGCTGCAGATACATGAGCTAGCCATGGTGCCCCAATTACATCTCCAACAGCATATATATTATCAATATTTGTTTTTCCATTACTATCAACTGCAATGTGATTATTAGCTGAGAACTGTACTCCAATCTTTTCTAATCCCATTCCTTGAGAATTTCCTTCAACTCCGACTGAAATTAAGATTTTTTCATCATCAATCTTATCTGCTAAAATGCCAGTTAGTATATTGATTTTTTTCTTTTTAAACACTTTTTTGACCCATTGAGAAACTTCTTTATCTTCATGTGGTAGAATATTTTCTTCTGCTTCTATTAGCGTAATATTTGTACCAAAGCTGTTAAAGAAATATGCAAACTCCACTCCAATGGCACCTGCTCCAATAATTGTCATAGATTTTGGTATTGAACTCATTTGAAAAATATCTTTTGCGTACACCACCTTACTATGATCTGCATTTAGTTTAGGTAGAGTTTTTGGTTTAGATCCTGTCGCAATAATAAATGTATCCGCAGTAATGGAAGTATCGTTAACAGTTATTGTATTTTTATCAATGAAAGTTCCAAATCCTGCATGAAAATCTATATTATGCTTCTTTACCTGATGATGCAAACCTCGCGATAAGCGCTGTCTGGCTTTGACACTCTTACTAATAATAAATTCGAAATCTACTGTGATATCTTTTACAGCAATACCGTAAGACTCTGATGCATTGATTAAATCCATGGCTTCGGCATTTTTTAGTAATGATTTGGTTGGAATACATCCCCAATTTAAACATACACCTCCAAGATCATTATCATCAACAATTGCTACGCTCATACCAAGTTCAGCAGCTCTAAATGCAGCTGTATAGCCACCCGGCCCTCCTCCGACTACTATTAGTTGATATTTTTTCAATCGAATCCTAAATGTTGTTCATTTGAATTAACTTTAAAAATTCATTTCTTGTTGATTCTTTTTCTCTGAAAATTCCTAACATAGAACTACTGGTTGCAATACTATTTTGTTTTTGGACGCCTCTACTTAGCATACAAAAATGCTTTCCTTCTAAAACAACTGCAACACCTCTAGGATTAAGGACGTCCTGTAAACATTGAGCTATCTGATTTGTTAAGCGCTCTTGAACCTGCAGTCTTTGAGCAAAAAGATCTGTGATTCTTGCAAGTTTTGATAATCCTATAATTTTCCCATCGGGTATATACCCGATATGAGCTTTACCATAAAAAGGAATCATATGATGTTCACAAAGACTATAAAATTCAATATTCTTTACAATAACCATATCTTTGGATTCACCCTCAAAAATTGCATTATTGATTAAATCGTCAAGATTCTCGGTATATCCTTTTGTTAAAAAATCCCAGGCTTTGGCTACTCTTTTGGGTGTATTCATTAATCCTTCTCTTTTAGGGTCTTCTCCCAAAAGCTCTAATAAATTTCTAGTATTTGCTTCTAATTTTTTTCGTTTATTGTCTTTCATTAATGCTCCTCTAAATAACTTGTAGGTTGGATTTTATCTTTTAACGCCCATAATGTAAAGTAAATGATTGGGGTATCAATTAATGCAACCAAAACTTTAAAAAGCCATCCCATCATCCACAAACTGTAGAAACGTTCCCATTCAATAACTCCGGCCGAACAAAGAATAATCAAAATTACTGAGGTATCTACTAATTGCGAAAACATGGTAGATGCATTATTTCTAAGCCATAAATATTTTCCTTTAGTAAGACGCTTCCAAAAATGAAATATTCTTACATCTATTAATTGTGCTGTTAAGTATGCTACCATTGATGCAAAAAAGGCGGGACCGGTCAGACCAAAAACTTTTGTAAATGTTTCGCTATCAATTGGAGACCATTCTACGGCTGTAGCGTTCATAGCTACCATTATTAATAAGGTCGTAAAGATACTGGCAAAAAAGCCAGAAACCACTACTTGATTTGCACGCTTTTGACCATAAAGTTCTGAAATTAAATCCGTGACTAAAAATGTTACAGGATACGCAATGATTCCTACAGAAAGCTCAAAGTTTATGCCTAGAAAATTCCAGGTAAAAAACTTCTGAAAAATCAGATTGCATGCTACAAGCGATGCAATAAAAATTCCTGTTAAAATTAAATAAAATCTTTCTTGAAAATCATTCACTATTACCCCCATAATAGTCAGTATAGATTGTTGGTGTTTCTACTATTCGTATGTGATGCAATGAGCATCCTTCTAAATGTGCAGTTATCGTATCCCAAATAAAAACAACTAAATTTTCTGTAGACGGTTGCTTGTCTTTAAACCAAGGGACATCTTTTTCAAATTGCGAGTGATCTAAAACGGATACGATGTGTTTTTTTACTATGGCTTTTAAATGACCTAAGTCTACCAGGAATCCTGTATCAGGGTCTACATCTCCAGTGACGGTTACATGCAATGTATAATTATGGCCGTGCACTCTTACATCTTTTCCAAATACTTCGAAGTTCTTTTCATCGGACCACTTAGCATTCCCATACTGATGCGCTGCTGCAAAAGTGAATATTTTTGTTAGGTATATGTTTTTATTTTTTCCCATTTGAATAACTAATTTATCTAAATAAAGATCTTCTTCCAACTACTGAAGTGATTGGACATTTATTTGGATTAAAATTCTTTGCAGGACAATAGTCTCTACCATAAAATACAATTTGAAGATGAAGCTTACTCCATTTATCTTTTGGAAATAACCTTTTTGCATCTCTTTCTGTTTGCTTAACACTCCTACCTGATGAGAGCCCCCATCTATATATTAATCGATGTACATGAGTATCTACTGCAAATGCAGGAACTCCAAATGCTTGTGACATCACTACAGAAGCTGTTTTATGTCCTACCCCTGGAAATGATTCTAATGCTGCAAAATCATTAGGTACTTTTCCATCATATCTATCAACCAATATTTGAGATAATCCTAAAATTGCTTTTGATTTTGCTGGACCTAAACCGCAAGGCCTTATAATACTATAAATTGTTTCATAATCCAGAGTAATCATTTTCGCTGGAGTATTGGCGTGCTTGAAAAGAGTTGGAGTTACTTTATTTACAGACTTATCAGTTGAATTTGCAGATAATAGTACTGCAATGAGTAAAGTATAATTACTTGAATGAGTTAAAGGCGCAGATACTTCAGGATAAATGGCATCAAGCTTGTCTATTATGAAATTAACTTTATCCTGTTTAAGCATGAATACTTACAATTGATTTAGGGCATCAAAAGTCAAAGATTTTGGTCGAGTCAATGGAAGTCCCATCGCGCGAGCTAATACAACCTGAGATACAATACCTAGAGATCTAGACATGCTGAATAATACAGTGTAAAATTCAAATTCTTTTAATCCATAATAATGGAGTAATGATCCAGATGCAGCATCAACATTTGGCCATGGATTTTTTGCTTTTCCATGTTCTTTTAATACATCGGGAATAATATCAAATAACTTAGTAACTACATCAAAAACTTCACTATCACTGATATGGTCTTTACCAAATCCCATGAATGCTGTAAATCTTGGATCCGGACATCGTAACACAGCATGACCATATCCAGGAATTACTTTTCCTGAATTTAATCTATCCCAAGCGAAAGCTTTTAACTCTTCATCACTTGGTACGCCTTTAAAGTGATCTACAATATCTAAAACAAATTTTAAATTATTTTGATTTGCTAGTCCATGTAACGGACCAGCTAGTCCATTTAGGCCAGCAGATAAGGAATAATAAGGATCAGATAAAGCGGAATTAACAGTCAACGCGCTAAATGTACTTACGTTTCCACCTTCATGATCACAATGTAACATTAAGTAAAGCTGCATCATTTTTAACATATCTTCAGATTCTTCAAATCCCATCATTTGTAAAAAACTTTCAGACCAATCTTGGGAGCCTGCATGCTCTAATCTTTCACCCTTATCGAATCTTAATCGATAGATTGCCGCTGCAATAGCAGGAAGTTTTGCAATAATATTTAAGCCGTCGGTAAGAGTGCTTTCCCAATAATCATTCTTTGAAATTACTAAATCATAAGCTTCTGCAAATTTACTTTCCTTCTGCATAGATAAAATTGCTGTATTAAACATTGTCATAGGATGTGAGTCTTTTGGCATACTATTTAAGACATCCCAAACATATTGTGGAACTTCACTTCTGGAGTGTAAACATTTTTGTAGATCTTCTAATTCTTCGTTATTAGGTAATTCTCCAACAAGCATCAAATAAAGAACCTCTTCTGGCTTAATATGAACCAAATCAAGTATATGATGTCCTCTAACGTGCAGTCCTGCATCTGCTGTTACAGATGAGGTATCACATATCATACCTTTTACTCCTCGCATACCAGAGAAGGCTTTTTCTATTGTTACATTACTAGTAACATGATCACCTTTTTCGTCAATAAGCTGTCGATAACTATATCTCCAGTCAGGTATTTTTTTTGCTAGATTTTCTTTTAATTTCCCCATAATGATATCCGAATTTAAGTTTGAAATTGCATATTATGTAATTGTTTATATACACCGTCTCTATTAATGAGTTCATCGTGACTACCTTCATCAATGATTTCACCTTTATCCAGTACAATAATTTTATCTGCATTATGCACCGTAGATAACCTATGTGCTATTACAATTACTGTGCGATTACGCATTAATTTTTCGATTGCCTCCTGTACATTCTTCTCTGATTCAGTATCCAGAGATGAAGTTGCTTCATCTAATATTAGAATTGGTGGATTTTTTACTATTGCACGCGCTATAGCAATACGCTGTCTTTGTCCTCCAGACAATGACACCCCTCTTTCACCGATAATTGTATCATATCCATTAGGTAATTTTTCAATAAAGTGATGTGCATTTGCTGCTATTGCGGCATCTTTGATAACATCATCTTTAATAGATTCAACACCATAAGAAATATTTGATCTTACAGTATCATTAAACAAGAATGTTTCTTGTGTAACAATTCCCATTAATGATCTAAGTGAATTAATATCTATTTCTTTAATATCGTTGTTATCAATAGATATAGACCCTTGGACTGTATCATAAAATCTTGGAATTAAGTCAACTAAAGTAGACTTTCCAGCGCCACTAGGACCTACAAGCGCAACAATTTGACCTGATTTAATAGAAAAATTAATTTTCTTTAATACCTCCTCTTCTTTATTCCCATAATGAAATCCGACATCTTTAAATACAATATCTTTTTTCAGGCTATGTATATGACGAGCATTAGGCGCATTAACAATATCAGATTTAGTATCTAGAATAGAAAACACTCTATCTGCTGATGCTAATCCATTTTGTAGTTCATTGAACACATTACTAAGATTTTTAATTGGGCCAAATAAACTAAATAATAAGAGGATAAATCGTATAAAGTCTTCTGATGTGATTGATTGAGCAACTAATACATCACGTGCTCCTACCCACAATAATAATGCAGCAATTGATGCGCCAATAATTTCTGAAATTGGAGATGAAACTAACCTCAAAATATCTTTTCTAAGCATCAGTTTATAATATTTCTGTGTTTCACTAGAAAAGCGCTTTATCTCATATGCCTTCATAGCAAAGGCCTTAACAATTCTTATTGAACTTAATGTTTCAGATATAACAGAGGTAATTCCAGCCAATTGCTCTTGTGTTCTTGCTGATCTTCGTCTAATACTTTGAGCAATACCAATGATAATTACTCCACTCAATGGCACAACCGTTAATGCAATACCTGCAAGCTTGGGACTAATGATAAATAAAAGAGTTAAAAATGTTAAGATATTAATTGGTTCTACAAATAATTTTTGGAAGCTGGTTGATAATGAGTTTTTCATATTATCAATATCACTAACAAGAATAGATGTCAATTCACCAGATTTATTTTTATTAAAATAGGATAAAGACAAATAATGCAAGTGTCCATACAGTCTATTTCTTAGATCTCGTATAAGCTTAAACTGGATAATGGACAAGGTTATATTTTTAATATATAATGCGATATTTTTAAATGTAAACACTGCTATTAAAGCAATACAGACTGCATAGACTGTATCAATAGCTGTTTTTCTTAAAAGAATATTATTAGAAAAGAGTTTTAATCTTTCATTTGCAGTCAAACTTTCTAGTCCTAATAATCGGGTGTTTTCTGCGTCTAAAGCACTAAAATCAATTAGAACATTATTAATCATAGTAGCAGTAATCCAAATAGAAGCACTATTAAATAACACAAAAATAATAGCTGCTACTGTTGAGGCAATTAATAAAGGCCAGTAGGTAAGTATAATTTTGAATAGGCGGGTATGTGAAGATTGACTCATCTTTTATAAACTATATTTTTTTATAAATCATTTTTGCATGAACAATGTCTGCTTCAATAAATGTACTGCCAATAATTGTAAATCCTAAATCTTTATAAAATTTTATCACACTTTCTTGAGCATGCAAAAATATCATTTCTTCTGGTGGAATTTGATCCAAAACAAACTTGACAATATCTCTACCAATACCTTTATTTCTAAATTTCCGTAACACTGCAAAACGTTCTAACTTGTATCCTTTAGAGGTTTTTCTCCACCTTCCTGTTCCAACTGGAAAATTTTCATATAGAGCTAACACGTGAAATGAAACATCTTCATTTTCAATTTCTAGGCTTTCTGGAACATTTTGCTCCTCAATAAATACAGCTCTCCTAATATTTAGAACAGCATTATAATCTACTTCTGTTTTTACCAATTGTATCTTAGCATTCATTTTTGCAATTTCAATATTATACAATGAGAAATCAAAGACTAATTATTGTAATTATTTTATCCTTATTCTTCGGCATATCCACTGCTCAAGATAAATTTGAATCATATAAAGATATAAAAAAAATTCCTGATGGCATGAATCTTATTTATGACAATGATCAAACCAGAGCAATTGTAGGAGTTCATGGATTTTATCCTATTTATTGGGTTGAAATCCATCATGAATGGGTACAGCCTTTCAATTGGCTTATTAATCAAGATATAAAAACGTTTTTTTATAAATACGATTGGAATGAATGCCCCAGTAAGGTTGCTAAAGAATTTTCAAATGAACTAGAAGCTCTGATAGAAAAATATCCAGAAGTAGATGATTGGCAGATTGTTGGCCATAGCATGG
>JAQXAG010000039.1 GCA_029253045.1 Fidelibacterota bacterium
CGTATTGGTAACAAAATGATCCTACCAATAAATCTAAATCCATCATATTAACTAAAGATTGTCCACTAGAAGACTGTTCAAATGCATCAGATATAGTTCGCTCTGATTGCACTCCTTTAAGACTAGTAGCAAAAGCTTTATGTTGAATAAAAGACAACCTCAATGCTTCTCGAGCAATTGCTTGTTCGATTACTAATTCTTCCAATGATTGCGGCACAGTAGTTGGGCGAATCATTTTGTTACCAATACGATTCGTTAACTCACTACGATCAATATCAAAAGGTACCCATCTAAGTACATTATCTAGTCCTGATTCAGCTAAGACGTTACAAATAGAATAGCTCATACCAAGATTAGCACTTACTGTACGATTAAATTTTTCTTCAAATACGGAAAATATATCTGTTGTTGCTCCACCAATATCAACTCCTACAACAGAAATACCTTCTTTTTTGGCAATCATCTCAATCAACGATCCTACTGCTCCAGGTGTTGGCATAATAGGGGCATCTGTCCAAGACATTAATTTCTTATATCCAGGTGCTTGCGCCATAACATGCTCCATGAAAAGATCGTGAATCTTATCACGAGAAGGCTCGAGATTTTCTCTCTCAAGCACTGGCCTAATATTGTCAACAATATCTAAATCTGAAATTTCACCAAGCGTTGACTGGATAGAGTCCTGTGCTTTATTGTTTCCAGCATATATAACAGGTAATTTATAATTTTGCCCTAAACGAGGTCGTGGATTGGCTGCAGCTAAAATTTCAGCTAACTCCATTACATGGGTCGTAGTTCCACCGTCTGTTCCACCCGATAATAATATCATATCTGGTCTTAACTGTCTTATACGTGTAATCTTTTCATGTGGTAACCTACCATCATTTGATGCTAGAACATCCATTACGATTGATCCTGCACCCAATGCAGCTCTCTCTGCACTCTCGCCAGACATAGATTTTACTACACCAGCTACCATCATTTGCAATCCTCCACCAGCTGAGCTTGTAGAAACATAAATATCTACACCTTTTTCTCCGTTATCTGGTGTGATAATTTGATCTCCGTTTAAAATAGTTCTTCCGGATAGCTCTTCAACTTCCATCACAGCATTTAATACACCTTTAGTTACATCTTCAAAAGGAGCTTCAACTGTCGTAGGAGCTTCCCCTCTAAAAGTGAGCCTATAACGGTCATCTTTCCATTCAATTAGAATAGCTTTTGTAGTTGTACTACCACAATCTGTTGCTAATATAGATTTAATTTTTTTACTCATAAATAATACGCAATAACATAAAACAATGTGACTGGAGTTGTCAATATTAAAGAGTCTAATCTATCTAACATGCCTCCATGGCCCATTAATAGACGAGAAGAATCCTTTATATTTACCCTTCGCTTCAAAGATGACTCAAATATATCTCCAAAAAATCCAACAATATTTAATATAATAACAAATACACATTGATCTATGATTGTTAGAGGAAATACAAACTTATTGAACAAGAATATGAAAAGAACTGTACTGATAAGCCCCCCAATTAAGCCAGCATAAGTTTTGTTAGGACTAATTGATGGTGCGATTTTTTTACCACCAATCCACTTACCAAATATATACGAAAAAGAATCATTTACAGAAACACCTGCAAATAATATTAAAGTAAAATAAGAATCTAGCAATCCATCTATATCGCGTAGTACTAACAAACAAAAAAGACTTCCTAACACATAAATAAAGCCAAATAATATCCACAAAACTGTATTATCATTTTTTGACTTAAGAGATAGAAATTCTTTAAATGCAATTGCTGCAGCTAATACTATGATAGAATTGAAGATCCATCCTCCATTTAAAACAGCTAATACAACGAGAGGAAATCCTGTTAATCCTATGGCTAATCTAGACTTTAAAGCGCTCATTAGGCCAAACTAATCAAAGTTTAGAATTATACCAAAAGCTTAATTGTCTTTGCGAGTATTTGTACGGAAACTTTCTTACTTTTAATTGTTTCCCCATCGACATTAAAATATGAATCTTTTAATGCATCAATAGAGAATGATTTTATCTTACTCATATGAACATATGGCAAATCAGTATGCTTGCCAGTATAAACCTCTTTAAAAACCTTTACTAGTTGCAACCTAGTAACATCGTCTTTTACTATTACCATATCAATCATTTCGTCATAAAAACCTCCCGATGGAGCTATTTTCATCCCTTTCCCCGTATGAATACTATTACACCCAACCATAAAAGCGCAGGAAATATTAGATAACTCTCCGTCAATTGAAATAGATGCCTTATAAAGAGTTTTTTCTAGTAATTTTATGACAGAAGCTACATCATATCTGATAGTGCCTAAAAATCTTAATTTTTCTGCTAGTACATTACCAAATGAAAACATACCCCACCCTATTACACTGATACTTAATCTTACTTCATTGTCAAAGATAGCTTTATTTACATCCATTAATCGAATGTCATTAGACAAAGCTTTTTTTAAAGCAATATTATAGTCTAAACAATCGATATCATGAATAACAGAATTTCCCGAACCAGTAGGAATGATTCCAATAGGAAAGAATGAACATAAATCTGATTGATACAACCCATTAACTATTTCATTAACTGTTCCATCTCCTCCGAAAATCAAGATACGATCAAACTGATCTTGCTGTAACTCTGAAACAAATTTTCTTGCATGACCTGCGTATTTAGTTTTTAATAAATGAGGAGCAAAACCATGATCTTTAATAGTATTTTCTACTTCATAATATACTTTAAGTGATTTCTTTAACCCACTAATAGGATTAACGATACAGAGAATATTTTTCATTTGTGATATTTATTATTACCAAGTCTCAATACTTCGATTCTAACCTTTGTAGTACCTTGATTTACAAACCCTAGCTTTTGTGCTGCCTTATATGAAAGATCTATAATACGACCTTTAGCAAAAGGACCTCTATCGTTTATTCTCATTGTTAAAGATTTTCCATTTTTCAAATTAATTACTCTTACTTTTGTACCTAGTGGCAATGTTTTATGTGCAGCACTTACTTTATACATATTGAAAATTTCACCGTTTGCTGTACGCTTTTTGTGAAACTTGCTTCCATAATATGATGCAATACCTATCTGCACTCTCGGATGATTTTTTATATTTTCAATTTGCTTACGACTCATGCCCTTAGAATTCACATAGTCTCCATAAGCGATGTTTGGACCACAACTAATGATAAAACAAAAAATCATCCGAGA
>JAQXAG010000029.1 GCA_029253045.1 Fidelibacterota bacterium
GATTTACCATGATCAATATGAGCAATGATACAGAAATTTCTTATTGAACTAATATCACTCATCAAAATGATTCACAATCGGTATTCTTCTACCCATTCCAAAAGCTTTTTTACTTATGCGCAATACAGGTGCAGCTTGTCTTCTTTTATGTTCATTGTGATTAATTCTTAATGCAATATCATCTAGGCCAACATTATGGCTTATCTCTTTTGATGCATCCTCTCCTAGTACTATTTTATCAACTATGGGGCTAACTAAATCATAATCAAAAGGATCTACTTGATTTGCAGCTAACTCTGCAGATGGAGGCTTTGTAATAGAACTTTCAGGAATAATATTATTGCTTGTTTTATTTTTCCAATTCGCAAGATTATAAACTTCTGTTTTTGACAAATCGCCAATAGCTGATAAACCGCCACTCATATCCCCATAAAGCGTACAATAACCCAGCGCAAGTTCAGTTTTATTTCCTGTCGAAATAACTAAACAGCCGAACTTGTTAGAAAGTGCCATCAATATATTACCTCTAATCCTTGACTGAATATTCTCTTCTGCAACATTACTTTCTAATCCTTTAAATTTAGGATTAAGTACTTCTAAATACTTTTCAAATAGGCTATCTATGTCGATAGTGTCGAAGTGTGCATTTAAATTATATGCTAAAGTTTTGGCGTCAGTCTTGCTGTGTTCACTTGAAAATCTTGAAGGCATAGAAACTAGATATACATTATCTGGTCCAAGAGCATCAACTGCGAGACATGCAACTAATGCAGAATCTATTCCACCACTCAAGCCTATTACTGCTTTTTTATGACCTGTTTTATAGAAATAGTCTTTAATTCCAAGAGTTAGTGCATTATAAATATCGTTATTAATATCTAAATCTTTATTATCAATTGGCTTAGAAGCCATATCAACAATCATTAAATCTTCTTCAAAATTTTTACCTTCGGCTATCATATTCATATCTGAATTAAATGCCATAGAATTTCCATCAAAAATAAGTTCATCTTGCCCTCCAACGAGATTACAGTAAACAAAAGAGCATTTAGAATCACTAAATTTATTCATTATTAAATCTTTTCGAATATTCTTACGATTCTTATGATATGGAGAAGCTGAAATATTTATAATCAGATCTGGACTCATTGATACAATTTCCTCAGAAAGTTTTCTATCGTAATTGTCCTCCCATAAATCTTCACATATTTGGACTATACAATCAAAATTTTCTCCATTAACATTAATTTTAAAATCACCAATTTTAGATCCATTTTCAAAATAACGATTTTCATCAAAAACATCATAATTAGGCAGAAGAATTTTATGGTAAACTTTAACTACTTTTCCATTCTCACATACTGCAGCTGAATTAAATAAATTTCCATTCTTTTCGTCAATAAAACCTACAATACATGGGGAAGAAACTTTTTTAGAAAAATTATCTAATACTTCTAAATTCTTTTTAATAAAAGATTTTGAGAAAAGCAAATCTTGAGGAGGATATCCCGTAGTAACCATCTCTGGAAAAACCACTAAATTTGCACCTTTATCAATAGCTTTATTATAATTTTCTAGTAATTTTTGATAATTATAATCAAAATTTCCTAATTTAGGATTGATCTGGCAGATGCCAATTTTTATTGATTTAGACAATTTTTTACTTCCGTTATTAATGAATCAACAGAATTCGTATTAATAGATTTTGGTATATCCCAACTATTATATGCAATTAAAGGCTTATCTTGCGCTAGAGTAAATGCTATTTCACTTAAGGTTCCATAAGCTCCAGAAATTGCTACTCCAACATCGCAATTATAACTGATTAAAGCATTTCTTGTGATGTCTAGGCCTGTTGAAATTGGAATAGATAAAAAATCATTACCAGATTTAAAGTCTTTATCTTTAAGAATTCCAATACAAACACCATTTCTAATTGAAACTCCTTTGGCAATAGCTTCCATTACTCCTTCACCTCCACCACAAAATACTAACCAATTCTCATCTGCCATCCTTTTACCAATCTCAACTGTATCTTTATAAATTGAATCGGTGATGACCCTTCCACCAAAAACAGCAATTCTTCCTTTAAATTTCATTATGGCTCTAGTCTCCCCATGGTTCTAGGAAAAGGGATAGTTTGTCTAATGTGATCAATTCCGCAAACCCAAGCTACCAATCGCTCTAATCCCAGACCAAAACCTGAATGAGGAACTGAACCGTATTTCCTTAAATCAAGATACCATTTAAAAGCATCTATTGGAAGATCGTGCTCTTCAATGCGCTTTACAAGAACGTCATGGTCATCTTCTCTTTGAGCGCCACCAACAATCTCTCCGTAGCCTTCTGGAGCTATAACATCAACTCCAAGTGCGAACTTATCAGATTTATCTCTTTTCATATAAAATGCTTTTGTTTCATGAGGCCATGAATGAACCATTACTGGCTTATCAAATTGCGAAGCTAACACCTCTTCATCTGGTGCTCCAAAATCACTACCATATTCAAATTCATGTCCTTTTTTAGTCAAAATATCGACAGCCTCATCATAAGATATGCGAGGAAATGGAGCTGAAATATTTTCAAGCTTTGAAATATCTCTTTCTAAAATTTTTAATTCATCGGCGCAATTATCTAAAGCTTCCTTAATGACATTAGACATAAACTCTTCAATAATGTCCATATTTTGATTTATATCGCAGTATGCCATTTCAGGCTCTACCATCCAAAATTCAGTTAAATGTTTTCTAGTCTTTGATTTTTCTGCTCTAAAAACTGGTCCAAAACAATATGTTTTGCCAAAAGCTATTGCTCCTGCTTCTTGATATAACTGTCCACTTTGAGACAAGTATGCAGAGCGATTAAAGTAGTCTGTTTCGAAAAGTGTTGTAGTTCCTTCAACTGCATTTGCAGTAAATATAGGAGAGTCAAGCAATACAAAATCTCTATCATCAAAAAAGTTTCTTATCGATCTTATTAATTGTTGTCTAATTTTCATTATTGCGAATTGCTTTTTAGATCTTAACCATAAATGTCTATTATCCATTAAAAAACTAACTCCATGTTCTTTAAGAGATATGGGGTATTCATCTGCTATATGAACTATATCTATATCAGAAACGAGAATTTCAACACCACTATCAGACCTAGTGTCTGCTTGAACAGTACCTTTAATTTTTAATGAAGACTCTTGAGTTAATAAATTTTCTAGTTCAAAAACTTTATCTGAAACATCATTTTTTGTTACTACGCACTGAACATAACCTGTGCCGTCTCTAATAATTACAAACCAAATTTTTCCAATTGATCTAATATTATAAACCCATCCATTAATTTGGACTTCTTTTCCGATTGAATTTTTTAAATTTTTAATGCTTATTTTGCTCATAACTTTACCATGTTGAAAGAACTGTGTTCACAATATCAACTGCAATTTTATTAATTGCAACATTAATCGCCAATTCCCTTGAATCTCCAAATTCATCACTGTCATCTCCATCAATAATCCCATCATTGTCATTGTCTAATCCATCAGATGAAGGATCATTATCGATACTATAAGTTCCAAACGCAGAAAATGTTTTATCAAATAAGGCTCTGTCATTACTGTTATCTATCCAGGAAACCTTTACAGAGAGTGAAAATCTATACTCACTTACTTGTTCATTATTGTTGAAAGCATATGGTCCATCTGATACAGAGCTAATTACTCCATTAATAATGCTATCGCTATCGATATCATTTGTTATTTTGATAATATTCTGACTGCTTATCTCTTGAATGATACCTGATGTTAATTTTTCTGATAATTCGAACTCTACTGTCTCATTATTGAATAATGGAATGGATACATTCTTAATATTAGCAGGAATTGATCCTGCCATTGAATAATAAGCGCATCCAAATAATAGAAAAATTAAGTTGAGGCTAATTATCTTTGTTAATCTTTTTTTCAATTCCATAGTCGTTTATTTTTCTGTAAAGAGTTCTTTCGCTCATATCTAATGATTTTGCGGCAGCTCTTCTGTTATTATTATAATGCTCTAATGTACGAATAATCATTTCTTTTTCTAAGTCCCGAGTATTAAAAGCCCCAATAGCTTCGCCCTTTATTAAATTGTCATTATCAGGGCTATTAATTTCATTGTCTTGAATACGATTTTCAAAATCTGCATTTATATTTCTAGAAGAATCTAAGTTGGAAAAACCGGATTGTTTTATCAATAATTTCATATCTTCTATATCCTGCCTTAGGAATAATAATTGCCTTAAGATTAATTCTCTTTCTGCTTGATCTGGATCTCGATTTACTAATACCGGTAAAGCTGGATTATCAGAGAAGTCTACTATATTTTCATTCTCTAACTGCCTTTCGATAATTTCGCCTGTAATCCTCTCACCTTTTTGAAGAATCAATACACTTTCTACAAAATTTCTTAACTCTCTGACATTGCCTGGCCATTCACATTTTTGCATAACCTTTATTGCTTCTGGAGTAAACCCTTTGTACTTAATATTATTTGTTCGACTGAACTGTAGCGCAAACCTATCTACTAGTAATCGGATATCACTCTTTCTTTGTCGTAACGGAGGTAAATTTATTGTAACTGTTTTAAGTCTATAATAAAGATCTTGTCGAAACTTTCCCTCTTTTACCAGCCTTGCTAAATCTTTATTTGTAGCAGCTATAACTCTAGTATCTGTTCTTTTTGCCGAAGAATCACCTACTCTCATATACTCTCCTGCTTCGAGCACTCTCAAAACTTTGACCTGAGTTTCTAAAGGCATATCTCCAATTTCATCAAGAAATATTGTTCCCTTATCTGCAGTCTCAAAATAACCCTTTCTAGTTTCGCTAGCATCTGTATAAGCACCTTTTTTATGGCCAAATAATTCGCTTTCAATAATCCCTTCTGGAATAGCTCCACAATTAACAATCACTAACTCTTTAGATGCTCTCTTACTGCCTAAATGTATCGCCTTACTTATAAGCTCTTTTCCTGTACCAGATTCTCCATTAATTAAAACAGATATATCTACATCTGCAACTTGACTAACCATATCTAAAACGTGATTAATTTCATCGCTTTCACCAATAATACCTGACTTTTGTTTAATTAATTCAATATTCATAATTAACCTCTTAGCTACTTATTCTAATTTCTTTATCTAGTTTTTTAATTTCATCTCTTAAGCTTGCTGCTTTTTCAAACTCTAAGTTGTCAGCTGCTTCTAACATCTCTTGTCTGATCATTTCTAAAACAATTTTTTTATCTTCATTCAAGAATCGATCAGTTTTTATATCTCTCTTAACTTCAATCTCATTATCTCTAAATGATTCTGCTACACTTGTAGAATCCATTATCTCATCAACTGATTTTTTAATAGATTTTGGAACAATATTATTTTTCTTATTGAAGGCAAGTTGTATATCTCTCCTTCTCTCCGTTTCGTCGAGCAAATACTGCATTGAATCTGTAACTCTATCTCCATATAAGATAACCTTCCCATCTATGTGTCTTGCTGCCCTACCTGAAGTTTGAACAAGAGAGCTTTTTGATCTTAGGAATCCCTCTTTATCTGCATCAAGTATTGCTACCAATGAAACTTCTGGAAGATCAAGACCTTCTCTCAATAGATTTATTCCAACCAACACATCAAAATCTCCTAAACGTAAATCTCTAAGTATTTTTACTCTTTCAATTGTTTTAACCTCTGAATGCAAATATCTAACTTTTATACCTACAGTACTTAGATATTCAGATAAATCTTCAGACATTTTTTTTGTTAAAGTAGTCACTAAGCATCTTTCTTTTTTAACTACACGAGTCTTTATTTCGCTTATTAGATCATCTATCTGACCAGCAGAAGGTTTGACAATAATCTCAGGGTCAACTAAACCTGTAGGACGATTGATTAACTCTGTTATAGCGCCGGATGATAGTTCAAGCTCTTTATCTGCGGGGGTTGCAGAAGCATAGATTATTTGATTTTGAATTGATTCAAATTCTTCAGATCTCAATGGTCTATTATCAAATGCTGCCGGAAGTCTAAATCCATGCTCAATCAAATTTTCTTTCCTTTTTCTATCACCATTGTACATACCCTTTATTTGCGGAAGTGTGACATGAGACTCATCAATAACAGTTAAAAAATCTTTTGGAAAGAAATCTATTAATGTCGAAGGTCTTTCACCTTCTTTTCTTCCATCAAAATATCTAGAATAATTTTCAATACCAGAGCAATATCCTATTTCATCAATCATTTCTATATCAAAATTTGTACGTTGAGTAATTCTTTGCTCTTCTAAAAATTTCTCGTTTTTATTGAAAAATTTTATTCTATCCTTTAAATCTTTTTTTATTTCTTTAATTACACTTTTATTTTTTGACTTGTCTGATACAAAATGTCTTGCAGGAAAGAGATGTGACTCTTCTACTTCTGCTATCTCCTCGCCTGTTAATGGATCAAAAGTAACTATAGATTGAATAGTGTCTGAAAAAATATCAACTCGAATAGCTGTTTCTTCGTATGCTGGAAATATTTCAAAAATATCTCCCATAATTCTAAAGTTACATCTCTCAAGAACTTGATCATTTCTCTTGTAATAAATATCAATCAAAGCTTCAGTAAGACTTCTTCTACTTACTGAATCATTTTTTTTAAGATGAACCACTTGATTTTTCCACTCCTTTGGAGATCCTAAACCATATATGCATGATACTGAACTAACTACAATAACATCTTTTCTCTGCAATAATGAACTAGTTGCTTTCAATCTCAAGCGATCAATTTCGTCATTCATTGAAAAATCTTTCTCTATAAATGTATCAGTAATAGGCATGTAAGACTCAGGTTGATAGTAATCATAATAGCTAATAAAATATTCAACCGCATTATTTGGAAATAGACTTTTGAACTCTCCATATAATTGTGCCGCTAAGGTCTTATTATGAGAAATAATCAATGTAGGTTTTTGAATTTCTTCAATAACTTTTCCTACAGTATAGGTTTTACCAGAACCTGTAACACCTAAGAGTGTTTGATGGTTTAATTTATTTTTAATACCATCTACAAGCTCATTGATTGCCTCTGGCTGATCACCAGATGGTTGGAAATTTGAAACTAATTTAAAGTCTGCCATATTGTCTAGTAAATATAATATTTGTTAAGGAAAATAACAATTTATAAAGTATGACAATAGGTTTTATTTTTTAGAGCCTAGAGTAAAGAAAAAACGAATATAATCTAGCAAGCTAACAAAAAGTAAAACTGCTGAAATAAAAATTAAATATTCAGTTAAATAAAAGAAATTTGTTAGATCTAAAGCATAGACTGATAAAACAGCGCCAAGAAAACATACACCTGTTTTTCCTACTATATTTGAACCATATATTTTTTCTATTTTTGGTAAATAAACTAGAGATAATATTAGTATAGTCATTTGCCTAGCAAAGTAAAAAATGCAAAACCAATCAGCGATATCTCCTCTTCTATTTAATAGAATTATGAATGCAAATAAAGTTATTCCATCTGCAATAGGATCTAAGGCTTTTCCTAGTTCTGAGTGTTGATTTAATCTTCTTGCTGCAACACCATCTAAGAAATCAGATAGAAGAGAAACAAAAAGTATGATATAAAAATACATTTTCATATCAAGATTAAAAGTGATAATCATTGGAGCAATTAATAAAAATCTTAAATAAGTAATTAAATTTGGGACAAGAAATATATCATCGTATTTAAATAGCTTGCTCATTTAACTATCCTTGATAAAAGCTTATCTGTTGATCCTAAGTTATTTTTTATTACTATCCTAGAAGACTTGCTTGCAGAATTATATATATTTATATGGTTAAGCCTAGCAAAAGACTCCATTAATTGTTTAGTTGATTTAACCGTAAAAGCTGAAGAAGCTTTCAACAACTCTTCTGCTTCAAAAAAATTACCGTTTGAGTAATTTGGTCCAAATATAACTGGGTTAGAAGCAACCGCTGGCTCCATAATATTGTGGATACCATTTTTTGAAAATCCCCCACCAATATATGATATATATGCTTGCCAATATAATTTATATAAAATTCCCACAGTGTTTACAATGACTACCCTTTCTTTTAATGCAGATAGATCGACATAATCTTCTATTACAATAGAAGATAAGTTTTTCCTGCTTGCTTGTTTTTGATAATAGTTAATTGATTTATCAGATAATTCGTGAGGAATAAGAATAATTTTTGCTCCATCATCGTATTGTAATAGATCAAAAATTGTTGGAAAGAGCACTGAATCATCTTCGGACCATAAGCTAGCAAAAAGGAATATTTTATTCTTCAACTTATATTCCATATCAAATTTGATACCTATACTTGATTCTTTATCTAAGGCTATGTCAAAACGAGGATTTCCCAATGCCTCAATTGTCTTATTTGGAACAATTAATTTCATATTACCTAAATCAGTTTTATTAACAGTAAATATCTGGTCAACAAGATTGTAAATACACTTGTAAATGCTTTTTCCAATTCGAGTCAACTTGAAACTGTTGGTATGAATTCTTGCCGAAATTAAAATCGTTTTAATGTTTAAAAAACGTGCAATAACAAGAACGTTTGGCCAAATATCATATGAAGCAAGTATCAATTTCTTAGGCTTAATTATTTTAAAAGCTCTGAAAGCTGACCACAGAAAGTCAAATGGAATATATATCTTACAGTCAATATTATTATTATCAACATTAGTATAACCAGATGGTGAAAAAAATGATACAACAATTCCAGCATTATCATTACTGCTTTTTATATTTGAAATAATTGATTCTATCTGTTGAAACTCTCCAAAAGATGAGACATGAAACCAGTATATATCAGAAAAGGAATTTGTCTCTTTGAACTTTCTCAATTTGTTTAAAGAGTAAAATCTACCAAGAAAACCTGATCTAATTTTTGAATTAAAAGGTAGTAATAATAAAGTAGTTATGAAAAATACAGGATAAAGAATAATATTATAAATAATTAACCAGAATGAATTCATAAGGCAATTGATTTGTTAACATGTTCAAAAACTTTATTACTATCAATTTCTGACATACAATATTGTTCTTTTCGATAACATGGCCTACTTCCATTTTGAGAACAAGGTCTACACCATAAACTTTTGTTTTCAATAATCTTAGATTCGGGCAATACAATTCTTGCTCCAGTTTCAAAAGATGTAGGACCAAGAATCATGGTCACTGGAGTACCTAACGCCTCAGAAATATGAAGCAATCCAGTATCGCTACCAATTGTGTGCTGTGAAGACTTTAAGATTCCCATTGCCATTCTTAGGCTAGTTTTATCTTTAAGATTTATAATCCTATTATGCTCGATAATTTGATCACATATAATATCATTTGTTGCACCTAAGATTAGAATTGTTGCATCAAATGAGTCTATTAATCTTGTCATTAAATTATTATAATTTTCAATTGACCATTGCTTTTGACTCCACGCAGCTCCAGGTACTATCGTAATATAATTTTTACTAATATTGTTATTTAGCAAAAAAAATTTTGTTTCTTGGATTTCCTTATTTGATAAATGCAGTTCTGTTTCTGGAAATGAATCTGTTTTTTCTAATAATGAATGATACATCTTAATATGACTAAAACTCTTTTCGAAAAAATTCTGATAACCATAAAAAAGAAGGAATCTTCTTAATCGCGGTTTTTTAATTTGCTTAAAAAATCTCTTTCTTAGAAAAAAAGATAGTACTCTTGTTCTAAATACGCTATGTATGTCATAAACCATATCATAATCATTGCGCCTAAGTGTCTTTCCGAGCTCTATTAGACCCTTAAAACCTGTTTTTTTCTTAAAAGCAATCAAATCATCGATTAAAGGATGATGACGCATAATATCAGCAAATTCTGACTTAATCAGAAAATCAATTTGTGAATCTGGAAATTTTGTTTTAACTGATTGCAAGAATGACGTTGATAAAACAATATCTCCTATGGAGCTCATTCTTATAATAAGAATCTTTTTCATTATGAATCTTGATTAAACAGTTTATTTGCAAACCATGAAACAAAAATACTGATTTCATATAGGATAATCATTGGTATTGACATAATAATTAAACTTATTGGATCTGGAGGCGTAATTATTGCTGATAACACCACCGTACCCATTATTGCTTCTCTTCTATATTGTCTTAAAAATTTAGGATTTATTAAACCTATAGATGAAAATAGAAAGGAAGCGACTGGTAGTTCAAATATAATTCCTGAGCCAATAATTAATGCCAAAACAAAATTGAAATAATAATTAATAGAAAAATTATTTTCAATTCCTCCAGTAATCATAGATGCAAAAAAATCTAAGGAAAATGGCAATATTACTTTATATGCAAACATTCCACCCAGCATAAAGCATGCAAATGCAGTTAAAATTAAGGGTAATAGTATTTTTCTTTCTTTATCATATAGTCCAGGAGATAAAAATTTCCAAATTTGAATTGTAATAACAGGTATTGAAAATATAATACCTCCAATAATTGCTAAATTCCATTTTAGCAAAAACATTCCTTGGATAGTCAAAACTTGTAAGTTCATTTCTCCGCTAATCTGATTAGCCGGCTCAATCAATAAGTCAACTAGGTAGTTCGCGAAGTTGAATGTAATAATAGACATCAAAAATATTGAACCAAGGGATTTTAATATCCTCCATCTAAGCTCTTCAAGATGGCCTACTATTGACATGTCATTTTTACTCATTTTAATTTCTTTACTTTATCAACAATTTCATAAGGAGATTTCATCTTAATATCTTCCTTACTTAATTTTTCAACAAACTCTAATCGATCTTTAGACCAAAATTCTTTTATGATATCTTTTTCTATAATGTTTTTCATTCTTCGAGAAAAACGTGATAATTGACGACTCTTGATTTGATCATTTTCTTTCATAGAGCTGTGATAGTCAATAAGTGCTGTTGCAAAATCTTCAATTCCATCACCGGATTTACAGCTAGTTCTAAAAATAGGTATTTTTTTAATATTTTTCTTAGTTGCAGAAATAATATTATTAATTGATCGAACTAAAAGATTAGCATCCTTTCTATCTGATTTATTTACTACAAATATGTCTGCTAACTCAAGTATTCCAGCTTTTAATAATTGAATTTCATCCCCAGATTCAGGAACAAATACTAATGTAGTTAAATCCGTAATTTCAGATACACTATATTCTGATTGTCCCACACCTACTGTTTCAATAAATATTATATCTTTACCGCTAAACGCGAGAATATCGCTAAAATCTTCTGCTAAATCTGTAACACCTCCAAGCTCAGCTCTAGAACCCATACTTCTTACAAATACTTCATTATCATCTATGGCATTATTGATACGTACTCTATCTCCTAAAAAAGACCCTCCCGTAATTGGACTAGAAGGATCAATCGCAATGATACCTACAGATAAGTTTTTTTCTCTAATTTTAGGAATGAGCTGATTCATCAATGAGCTCTTTCCAGCTCCGGGTGGCCCAGTAATACCAATCTTAATTGAATTGAAAGAATGTTTAAAAATATGACTTGAGACTTCTTTTCTTGACAAGAATCCTGTTTCAATACCTGTCATCAATTCAGAAATTGCTATAAAATTATTCGCTTTGGCATTTTCTAGAACCTTGTTTAGATTTTTTGAACTCATATTCTAATTTAATTGCTATAATTTTAAAACAATAATCAAAACTAGAAATTTATTGACATCGCATTTGTAATGAGATAAGTTGCAATCGCAATTTATGGATAGACATAAACAACAAATTAAAAGAGATCGACAAGATTTGAAACGTAGAGCAATTAATGCTCAGAACAAATCTAAGATGAGAACATTGATTAAAAATGTCATGTCTCAGGACGACGCTAAAAAAGCAACAGAGCCTTATGCTAGCGCAATTTCTTTTATCGATAAGATGGCAAGTAAAAATTTAATTCATAAAAATAATGCTGCCAGACAAAAATCAAGATTGACTAATTACTTCAATTCTTTAAGTGCATAAATATTTATTTCTTTTTATTTCCTCTAATTTATACAAACTCTAATGCTTATTGAAACTTATCTTTAATAAGTACAGCCCAATTAGCTATTCGCTCTTCTGTTAATTCTTCTTCATTATCATTATCAACTCCCAAACCTAAAAACTCATCTCCTTCAAGTGCTTCAGATTCATCAAATTCATATCCTTCTGTAGGCCATTTACCTATTAGCTTACCGCCATTTGCCATGAAAGGCTTTGCTAGCAAACCAACAGCATCTAGATAATTAAAACTATATGATATTTGATCTCCAACACCAAAAAATGCTCCAGTAATATTGCTAAAGTCCATTTTACGATATTCTAAAAATACCTCTTCCCAATCTTCTTGCAATTCACCCACATTCCATGTTGGACAACCAATAATAAGATTTGAATATTCAAGCATTTTTGACAAATCAGTTGATCTTATATCATATGAATCTACTTCATATCCTGCCTCTTCCATATGCCCTTGGAGCAATTCAGAAGCTTCTTCTTGATTTCCAGTTGTACTTCCCCAAAATAAACCTATTTTTTTCATGATATTGTAAATCTCCCCTAATTATTAATGGCGTAATTTAAGTATACTTTTGTTGATTGTTGAGATTAAATCTCAATAATTATGATTTTTTTATTTATTGACAATTATTTGTCGTGACCTTGATAGTTAGGCGCCTCTTTCACAATGCTAACTTCATGAGGATGACTTTCTCTTCCAGCTGCTGCTGATATCTCAATAAATTTTTTATTTTTGTGGAATAAAGAAAGATTTTTAGCTCCACAGTATCCCATAGATGATTTCAATCCACCAATTAGCTGAAAAACTGTATTATTTACAGGACCTCTAAATGGAACCATCCCCTCAATACCTTCAGGTACCAATTTTAGTTCATCCTTTTCTTGTTGAAAATATCTTTCACCACCACCTTCTTTCATAGCAGCTAAGGAACCCATACCTCGGTATGACTTATATCTTCTTCCTTCATAAACAATAGTTTCTCCTGGACTTTCATCCATACCAGCTAACATACCTCCCAGCATAACAACGCTCGCTCCAGCAGCTAATGACTTTGCAATATCACCGCTATAGCGTATTCCACCATCAGCTATAATTGGGATATTATACTTCAAACCAACCTTAGCGCAATCAATCACAGCTGAAAGTTGAGGTACTCCTACTCCAGCAACGATTCTTGTTGTACAACTAGATCCTGCTCCAATACCAACCTTAACACAATCAACTCCTGCTTTAATTAAATCTTCAGTCGCTTCTGCTGTAGCAACATTACCAGCTATCAAGTCAAGCTTAGGAAATGCTTTTTTAACCTTTTTTACTAAGTCTAATACATACTCAGAATGACCGTGAGCAGTATCTACTACAATTGCATCAACACCAACATCAGAAAGTGCCTTAATTCTATCAGACCAATCATCTCTAACACTTACCGCAGCTGCCACTCTCAGTCTTCCATTTTTATCTTTTGAAGAATTGGGAAATTCTTCTTTTTTAGTTAAATCTTTTACTGTAATTAATCCCGCTAAATTATCATCGCTATCAACAACTAACAGTCTTTCTATCCTGTGTTTCTGTAATATTTTTTTTGCTTCATCATTACTAGTATCCATTTGAACAGTTACTAAATTTTTTGCTGTCATTCTGTCTTTTACTATAACATTTAAGTCTGATTCAAATCTGATATCTCTTTTTGTAATAATACCAACTAATTTTCCTTCTGCTAATACGGGTAATCCTCCAATTGAGTACTGCTCCATTAGTTGCTTAGCATCGCCAATAGACTTACCCTGATCAAGAGTGATAGGATTCTTAATCATTCCAACCCTTACGCTCGGAGCTTTTTATGTCTAAAAATACTATTGAAAAAACATTAACATTTGATGATGTCCTTTTGGTTCCTCAAAAATCAGCTGTGCTACCTAAAGAAGTTGATTGTTCTACGCATCTTACAAGAAATATAAAACTAAATATACCTGTTATGAGTGCAGCAATGGATACTGTGACAGAATCTGATATGGCAATTGCTTTAGCAAGACAAGGAGGGATTGGCGTAATTCATAAAAACTTGAGTATAGAAGAGCAAGCTTTAATGGTTGATAAGGTAAAAAGATATGAAAGTGGAATGATTAAGAATCCTATCACTCTTGATCAGGGTAAGTCTATTGGCGATGCTAAGCAACTAATGG
>JAQXAG010000041.1 GCA_029253045.1 Fidelibacterota bacterium
TCAGAGGATGGAGAAAAACTCTTTGGATCAATTACAAAATTAGATATTGAAAAGCTTTTAGTAGAAAATGATATTTTATTTGATAAAAAATATATCGATTTATCTGCACCAATTAAAACTCTAGGCGAGCATGAAATAAATGTAAAGTTTAGTAATGATATTTCAGGTAGCTTTAAGCTTACTATTGAAAAAGAAGATTAACTTCTTGTTACTTTAGTGATAGCCTTTATTTTATTGCATTCGTCACAGTAAAATGACATATCTTTAAAACTTGATATTTCATCTTTGCAGCTAGCTTTATTAATAGCACAACTATAGGTATATGATTGAGGTACAACAGGATCATTTCCTACGGTATTAGTGCTTTTCCTTAACCAGTTGCGGAAAAAAGCCCTATAATCCTTTTTCCTTTTATTAGTTGCTTTCAACCAGTCTAACATTTTAGCTAATTCAAATTCTACATCAATAGATGGAAATTTTTGAGACCACACTTCAATTTCTGATTTTATTTCTGCGATTTGATCTTTTTTAGAAGGAAGTTTTCTTTTTGATATAGGAGCAATTTCTTCGAGTCTCGCCTCAATTTTAGTCAATCTTGCAAGAATCTCATTTAAGTTTGTATTTTTGTTTTTCATTTTCTTAATTTAATAGGGTTTCATTTCATAAAAAATGATTAAAAAGGGGACGTAAAATGAAAGTAATGGCTGAATATATTTGGATGGATGGGCATGTGCCTACACAAAAACTTCGCTCAAAAACAAAAATATTAAATAAGAAAGTATCATCAGCATCTGAATTACCAGACTGGGGATTTGATGGCTCTAGTACAAATCAAGCACAGGGTAACTTTAGTGACTGCTTACTAAAACCAGTTTGGATATGTAAAGATCCTATTCGCGGTAATGATAACATATTAGTTATGTGTGAAGTAATGAATGCTGATGGTTCAGTACATTCGTCAAACACTAGAGCCAACTTGAGATCAATTGCAGATAGATTTTCGAAAGAAGAAGCGTGGTTTGGAATAGAGCAAGAATATACATTTTTTGAAGGCCGTAATCCCCTTGGATGGCCTGAAGGTGGATATCCAGCACCTCAAGGACCATTTTATTGTGGAGTTGGTGCAGATGAAGTATTTGGACGTGAAATTGTTGAAGACCATTTAGACTTGTGTCTCGAAGCTGGATTAGAAATATCTGGCATTAATGCAGAAGTAATGCCTGGTCAATGGGAATATCAAGTCGGCCCACTAGGACCTCTAGAGGTCGCAGATCAGATGTGGATTTCTAGATGGTTGCTCTATAGAATATCTGAGGATTATGGAGTGAGTGCTACGTTACATCCTAAGCCTGTAAAAGGTGACTGGAACGGCGCAGGAGCACATATCAATTTTAGTACAAAAACAATGCGCGAAAAAGGTGGTTTAAAAATCATCGAGAGAGCATGCGAAAAACTTAGCAAGAAACATGACGAGCACATTGCTCTTTATGGAGCCCATAATGAACAGAGATTAACTGGTAACCATGAAACCTGTAGTATTAGTGAATTCCGATATGGCGTAAGTGACCGCGGTGCATCGATTAGAATACCAATGCAAACTTCAAATGACGGTTATGGGTATCTAGAAGATCGTCGACCATCCGCTAATATGGATCCATATCAAGCTTGTGCAATATTGATTGAAACTACCTGTAGTTAATGATCAGAGAGATGTAGTTTATGCTCTCAAACCAACTACTTTCTTGGTATTCAAGTAATAAAAGAGACCTCCCCTGGAGGTTAACTAAAGATCCATATAAAATATGGATTTCAGAAATCATGTTACAACAAACTCAGGTAGCAACAGTTATACCATACTATAAAAAATGGATGAGTAGTTATCCTGATATCAAGACATTAGCATGTGCTGACTATGATAACGTTTTAAAGCACTGGGAAGGACTAGGATACTATTCTCGATGTAAAAATATTCATTTGACCGCCAAGTCTTTAGGAAAAGATTTCCCAGATACATTTAATGAGCTTATCAAACTTCCAGGTATTGGTGAATATACAGCAAAAACTATTTTGGCTATAGCTTATAACAAACAAGAAGTTGGTGTAGATACAAATTTAGAGCGTGTTGGTTTCAGATTGCTTGGCTTGAAAAGAAAGTCAAAATTTAATAGAAACAGAGTAAAGAAATTTCTTGAGACTAATCAAGATAAGTCAAAACCGGGAGACTTTAACCAAGCATTAATGGATTTAGGTAGCAGTTTTTGCCAAGCTAAAGTGGTTCATTGTAGTCCTTGCCCTATTACATCCGAATGTAAAGCAACATTAAATGCAGATCCTTTAAAATATCCAGAACCCCAAAAAAATAAACCAATTCCTAATATTAATGTATCTGTTTGTATTGTTTGTTATAGGGATAGACTTCTTATTCTTCAGCGTCCTCAAAATAAAATGCTTAGTGGTTTATGGGAATTTCCAGGAGGCAAGATTGAACCAGGAGAATCACCCGAGGCTGCAGCGATAAGAGAAATTAAAGAAGAAACAAATTTATCCATCCTTAGTCCTGATTATATTGGAGAAGTCAAGCATCAATACAGTCATTTTAAAGTAACTATATCACTTTTTTTAAAGAATGTAAATAGCATTAAAATGTTAAAAATTAAAGAAAATTATGTATGGACTACTATGAAAGGCTTAGATAAGTTTGCTTTGCCGAAGGCAAACTATAAAATGTTAGAATTATTAAATAAATAAAATATGAAAAATCTTATCAATAAAATTTTATCTTTCTTTATTCTGCTGATATTTTTTCCTCTCTTTGCTCTCCTTTTAATTTTAGTAATTGTATTTAGTTACATTACTCATCCTAAAAATACATACCCTATATTTGTACCCATAGGGGCTAGATTGATTATGCTCAGTGGGCTACAATTATTTTCAGTAAAAGGAAAGATTCCACCAAAAGAAGACGGTCCATACTTATTTATGTTTAA
This sequence comes from Fidelibacterota bacterium, assembly GCA_029253045.1. Taxonomy (GTDB): domain Bacteria; phylum Fidelibacterota; class Marinisomatia; order Marinisomatales; family Marinisomataceae; genus Marinisoma. Next base: position 2,988 of record JAQXAG010000041.1, read on the forward strand.
TCATGAATCAATGTTTGATGTATTAATGCTTGGCGGAGCTATCCCATATTATATTAACGCTGTTGGGTGGGAAGGAATATTTAAAATACCATTATTTGGTTATATGGCTAAAAGATATGGAGCATATTCTATTACCCATGATAATACAGATAAAGCAAAGAGGACTTTAAAAGCAGCAGAAAAAATCTTACTAATTGATAAGACCTCTATGGTTTTGTCTCCAGAAGGACAGCGCACTATCACAGGAGAAATGGGAGAGTTTAAAAAAGGGGGATTTCATTTTGCTAAAGCAACCAATGCTACTATTGTTCCCGTTGGATTAATAGGTGCATATAGAGCAAATAAGAGAACAAGTTGGCAAATTAATCCAGGTCGATTAACAACAGTCTTTGGGGATCCAATCACCGCAGATCAATATTCTGATATGTCAGTTGAAGAGTTAAGGGATTTCACAAAGAATACAATTTCAGACCTTATACGAACTTAATTCAAATACTTAATTTTTGGATGCATTAATCCTGCAACCCCACATGCGCTTGCAAGAATTCCAAATATTAGGAAGATCGTCTTAATATCAAAAAATTCTGCCATTATACCTATCATTCCACTAGATACTGCAGTCATGCTCACAATAGATATAGAAATGATTGCGAATATTCTTCCAAGTAATTTTTCAGGAATATGTTTCTGCATAATAGATACACGAGAAATAATTAAGAAAGGTATACCAATTCCATGTAAGAATGACAAGAAATTGAGTTGAGTCATATTTTCAACAAAATAATAAAAGCAAAAACTTGCACCGTCAATAAAGAGGCCAACCAGAAAAAGCAAACCATGAGGAATTCTACTTCCAATTCCATAAACTATAGTGGTACCTAAAAGCATTCCTAGCCCAATGAATGCCTCTACCAAGGCGAAATCAGATGCGCTCCCACCTAGGTATAGTTTTACTAATATAGGAACTCCTATTATTGCAGGACCCATTACAAATAAATTACTTAGCAGTGTTAGAATGATAATAGCGCGAAATGTAGCTTTATCTTTGAGGTACTGGATACCTTCTTTTGTTTTTTGAATTATTTTTTTGGTACTAATCTCTTCTTTATCTACTACATCCTTAGGAGCCACAGAAGTCAATGCAGCTGCTAAAAAATAAAAAAATACACAGAAAAAGAATAAATTTTCTACTGGATAAAAAGTGAGTAATTGTGCTGCTATGATTGGGCCTATAAGAACAGCAGTTTGCCATGATATATTTACAATTGAGTTAGCCTTAAGAAGATTTTCTTTTCTAATTTGTGTGGGTAGGTATGCATTAAATGCTGGCACCATAGGTAATGCGAACCCATTATGGAAGAAAGCCAATAACATAATTAACCAGACAGATTCAATATTATAAAAAAATAAAAGAGGGATACACAATAGAACCAGCCCCTGCATAATAGTAGCAAATGAAATCATCCTAGTTTTAGGAAAAAGATCAACAACAGCTCCAATAAACAAACCACAAAGAATAGCAGGGAGATAGGTTGTCATAGCAACAAACCCTGTAATTTTTTCAGAATTTGTAATATCTAATATGAGCCATATAAACGCAACATCATAAATAGATCTTCCTATAGAATTAACTAATGGTACCGTCCATAAAAATATATTTAGTCTTTTTTGTTTCTGCATAGGTTGATTTTGAACACGAAACTACGTATAATATATCCTCTAGCAACTAAGAAAATAAAGAATATTTAATGCCATATATAATTACAGACCCGTGTGTAGGCACATGTGATACAGCTTGTATAGAAGTGTGTCCTGTCGATTGCATTCATGGACCTACTGATCCAGAAGGATCAGGAGAGGAAGCAAAAGCTGAAGGCTTTGATGCTACCTCAAAACAACTTTTCATCAATCCGGAAGAGTGCATTGATTGTGGCGCTTGCGAGCCAGAGTGTCCAGTTGATGCTATTTACGATGAAGATGAAATCCCCGACGAATATGAGTCATCTATTGAACGTAATTATAAGTTTTTTGGGCAAGAAGCTCCCTGAGAGATTTATATAACATTTTATAATAGTCTTTTCTATTTTTAACTGCCTTTACTTATGATAAATAAAAACGAAATATTACATCAGCTAAAGTCAGTAAATTATCCTGGCTTCAATAGAGATATTGTATCATTTGGAATGGTCAAAGAAATCCTTGTTGACCACAAAACTATTACTATTATGTTATCTATATCTTCACAGAATGAAGAGAAAAAAACAGAGCTTATTAAAACCATCCAAGAGACCATTGTTGCTGATGATTTCGAAATAAAAATTAAAGTATTAGATCGCCCTCCACAAAATGTAGAAGTGGATACTTCTAACAAGCATCAAAATGTAGAAGGAAATATTACAAAGATTATTGCAGTGGCTAGTGGAAAAGGAGGAGTTGGTAAGTCTACGATTGCACTCAATTTAGCTGCAGCCTTAACAAGCGATGGACATAAAACTGGATTACTTGACTTAGATATTTATGGACCATCTTTACCATTAACTATGGGGATACAAGGCAATCCAGAAGTAGATGAAAATCAGAAGATTATTCCACTAGAGAAACACAATTTAAAGCTCATGAGTTTTGGTTTTATTAGCGGTAATAAAGCGCCTGTAGTTTGGAGAGGACCTCTGGTAGCTAAGATGACAGAGCAATTCTTTAAAGATGTAAACTGGGGTGACTTAGACTATTTAATCTTGGATCTTCCTCCTGGTACAGGAGACGTCCAACTTACTTTATCTCAAAAGATTCCATTAGACGGCGCAATTATTGTAACTACGCCAAACGATATTGCCTTAACGGATGTTAGAAAAGGAGCTGATATGTTTAAAAAAGTAGAAACAGAGCTATTTGGAGTTGTAGAAAACATGTCTTATATGGATATCTCAGGAGAGGTCCCTAATAGCAAAAATTCAAATATTATTATTAATGGAGAAAAAGTACCAACAAACGAAAACGGTGAATTCAATTTAAAATTTGACTTATTTAAGCACGGCGGAGGTGAAACAGAAAGTACTAGGTTGGATATTCCACTTTTAGCAGAAGTCCCGTATTCTCATAAATTAATGGAATCTATCGACAGCGGAGAGCCAATTGTTTTTTATGATAAAAAATCTCCCATATCAAAAATATTTTTAAGACTAGCAAAACAAATATCTTCTATATGAGTTCTAGCTCATTTAATCTAAATCACATTGCAATTATTATGGATGGTAATGGAAGGTGGGCCCAAGACAAAGGAATGGATCGTATTTTTGGACACAAAGAAGGCGCTAATTCTGCTAAGAAGATTATTGAAGCCTGCTCTGATTTGAATATTAACTATCTGACACTTTATGCGTTTTCTACAGAAAACTGGAATCGTCCACAATTTGAAGTTGACAGTCTAATGTCTTTATTGAGTGCAATGTTGAAAAATGAGATTAAAGAATTAGAGAGGAACAATATTGTCTTTAATGTAGTTGGAAGAGTAGAGGATTTACCAAAGAGTGTACAAAATATTATCTCCGATGTTATAGATCGAACAAAGTATAATACCGGCTTAATTCTTTCTTTGGCATTGAGTTATGGTGGCAGACAAGAAATTATAGATGCAGTCAACAAAATTATAGTAAGTAAAAAAAGTGAAATAATAGATGAAGAGATTGTAAAAAATAACTTATATTGCCCTGAAATACCCGATCCGGATCTAATTATTAGAACGGCCGGAGAATACAGATTGAGCAATTTTTTATTATGGCAGTCTGCTTATGCAGAGCTCTTTGTAAGCCAAAAAAATTGGCCTGATTTTAAGAAAAAAGATTTAATGGAAGCTTTAAAAGATTTTGAGAATAGAGATAGAACTTTTGGTAAATTAACTGATAAAAAATGAGAAAAATATATATAACATTAATGTTAATATTCTTTGTCAATATTCTATATGGACAAGAGGTAACTCTTTACCGTGTAAATGTTGAAGGTAATGCTACTACATCAGACAAAATGATCAAGTACTCTGCAGGGCTCCGAGATGGAACTCAAATTCAGAGATCTGATATTTCTACAGCTTTGACACGTTTATGGGATCTAGGCTTATTTGACGATGTTAACATTGTTTTGAACAACGACTCTGAGTATGGAGTGGAAATTACAATTCAAGTAGAAGAAAGCCCTACGTTGAATAATATTTTATTTGAAGGCATTTCGGTTAGGGAATCTAGATTTACAGAAAAAATTGATTTAAAAATTGGCCAGAGAATTCGTCCCAATTCATTAGATGCAGCTGCTAAAAAGATTACAGAAATTTATCAAGAAGATGGATATTTTGATGTAGAAGTGAATTCTAGAATTGAGGTACCACAAGATACTCTAGTGCGAACAGCTTATGCTAGAGATGTTATTTTTGATATCAAGGAAAATGAGAAGTATAGGTTAAAAGATATCACCTTTGAAGGAAACAAGAATTTTTCAGCGCGTAAACTAAAGAAAGAATTAAAAGATACTAAAGAAAAAAAGTGGTGGTCTTTTTGGGTAAAAAACTTTGATGAAAAAACATTTGATGAAGATAAAAAGGCATTAGCTCTATTCTATCAAAATGAAGGTTATAGAGATTTCCAAGTAGTAAAAGACAGTCTCGTCGTGGATAGAGAAAATTTTGCGTTGACATTAGTACTGTCATTGGATGAAGGAGAGCAATATCATTATCGGAATATTACCTTTGAAGGAAATGAGATAGCCGAAGAATCTGTATTAAAACAATTATTAAAAATTGAAAAAGGCGACGTTTATTCAGAAGAAGAATTTAACAAATCTGTTTATGAAGATATGATGAGTATATATCAAGATAAAGGATACATATTTAGTAATGTTAATCCTGAAATTGTACCATCTGGTCCTGACTCACTTGATATAAACTTTGTATTTACCGAAGGTAGTAAGGTATATATCGAAAATATTTTTGTATCTGGTAATGCCAAAACAAGAGAAAATGTAATTAGACGTGAATTAAAATTATATCCTGGAGATGTATTTAATAAATCTAAATTAATGCGTAGCCAGCGCGATATCTGGATTTTAAATTATTTTGATAATGTAGTGCCCGATGTCAATCCTATATCAGATGACAAAGTAAATTTAGATTTTGTAGTTCAAGAAAAAAAATCAACCCAAAGAATTAATGCAAATCTAGGTTTTACTGGCGAGTATGGAATAACAGGAGGAGCAGGAGTTGAGTTCGATAATTTTATGGGTAGAGGACAGAAATTTAATGTTGGCCTGAGTACAGGAACAAATTTTTCTTTATACTCTAATCAAGAACCTTCAAAATATAGATCTTTAAATATTAGTTTTCAAGATCCTATGATCAACGATAGCCCATACCTAGTTGGAGCATCAATCTTTTACTCTTATAGAGGATCATCTACAAATTATTATTTCCCTCTAGACTTTACGGTTGCAGGAGCAGTTGCGAGCTTTGGAAGAAGATTAGAATGGCCAGATGATTTTTTCAGAGTAATGTGGTCTGCAAAACTTATGGAGAAACAATATCAAGGTACTCAAGCGGATATTGATCAATATATTGGTGGGCTAGATACAACAAGAGGAATCAGTTTTTCTCAAATGCTTTCTAGGGATAGCAGAAATAGAGCAGAATTTCCTACTTCTGGCTCTCAATTCAGAATTGAAAATACATATTCTGGTGGTTTTTTAGGAGGAAATGAAAACTTTCAAAAACATATTTTAGATTTAAATTGGTTTACACCCACCTTTTCTAAGGTTGTATTATATAATTCTTTTAAGCTTGGCGTCATCAAAACACTAGATGTAGATGATGATGTACAAAGTTTTGTACCATTCGATGAAAGATTTATTATGGGAGGAAATGGAATTCCTTATGGCAATGCTTTAAGAGGGTATCCAGATAATTCTATTGGGCCGCAAACAGCTTCTGGACAAGCTGTTGGAGGAAATTCAATGGGTAAACTAACTACAGAGTTAAGATTCCCACTATCTGAAAATCCTGTAATATATGTAATGGCTTTCGGAGAAATGGGTAATGTATGGAACAGTTCAAAGATGTCTGAGCCGTTTTATATAGATAGAAATGGTCCTCTTTCTATGAAAAAGTCTGCCGGCGTTGGTGTTAGGTTTTTTATGCCAGGTATCGGTAAATTAGGGTTTGATATGGGATATGGATTTGATGATATTAATGGTGATGGTAACCCACAAGGTTGGGAATATACTATTACATTTGGACAAACGTACTAAAGGAGAAAATACAGTGTATAAGAAAATAGTGATTTTATTATTATTGGTTGGAGTAACATTTGCTCAAGAAAAAATTGGTGTAGTTTTTTCAGAAAAAATTAGACTTGATTTTGAAGAGTTCAACGAAGTTGAGCAACAATTACAGCTTGATAAAAAAAAAAAAAAAAAAGAATACCAGACTATGGCAGTTGAATTAGATAGTATGGTTAAAGAATATGAACAGCAAAGTCTAATGATGTCAGAAGAGCTAAAAAAAGCTAAAGAGCAAGATATTGTAGATATGAATAATTCAATGCAAAGCTATCAGCAAGCAAAAGTTGGTCCAAATGGCGAATTAACAAAGAAGCAAGCGCAGCTAGAGTATGAATTAGTTCAAAAATTCAAAGCAGCAGTAGATGCGGTAGCAATATCAAAAGGTTATGATATTATTATGGATGGTTCACAAGCCTCTTTATATACAAAACCAACACACGATCTAACTGATGATGTTCTTTATGAACTAAGAAAATCAAAAGAATAGTATAGAGGTTTTTTGTTTACGCTTAAACAAATTGCCTTTGAGGTGCAAGGGGCGATAGTCGGCGATAGCTCAACTACTATTACTAGTGTTGATGATATTGAGGAAGCTGAAGTAGGCTCGATATCCTTTGCCTTCCTGCCTAAGTATAAAAAGATTATTAAATCTTCGAATGCGTCCGCTTTTATTGTCACAAATAAAGAAGACCTAAATGATTGTTCGGGTATTATAGTAGACAATCCCTATCTAGCTATGATTAAAATATTAGAATTATTTTCTAAAAAAATTCCAATCAAAAACAAACTAGATACTAACGCCTCAATCTCAGCTTCAGCATGTTTGGGAGAAAATGTAGGAATTTCTGCTTTCTCTGTAATAGGAGATAATGTTAATATTGGTGATAATGTTAATATTGGTTCAGGCGTTAAAATAAATGAAGGAGTTATAATTGGAGCTAATTCTGTCATCAAAGATAATGTTGTTATTTATGACAATGTTGAAGTGGGAAAGCATGCATTAATTCATAGTGGAACGGTAATTGGTAGTGATGGTTTTGGTTTCACTACTATTGAAAAAACTCATCATAAAATACCTCATATCAAAAGTGTAATTGTAGGCGATTTTGTAGAAATAGGTTCAACTTGTACTATCGATAGAGGGTCAGTAAAAAATACTAAAATTGGAGATCATTGTAAGCTAGATAACCAAGTCCATATTGCACATAATGTTATAGTCGAGGAAGGGTGCTTAATGGCAGCGGGAGTTTTTGTAGGAGGAAGCACTACTATTGGAGCTTATTCTATGGTAGCAGGTAAAACAGATATTGGACCGCACATTATCATTGGTAAAGAATCTATTTTTGCGGCACGTTCTTGTGTATTAAAATCTTTAGAAGGAGGACAAATGTATGCCGGTAATCCTGCTCGACCTATTAAAGAAAAGCAAGAAAGGGATGCAGTATTTACAAAACTAAAATTATTAGAGAAAAGATTAAAAAAACAATGATACAAAATCAAAAAACTATCAAATATCCTGTATCTTGCACTGGCGTAGGCCTACATACTGGAGTAGAAAGTACGCTTACTTTTCATCCAGCTGAAGAAAATTTTGGCATCAAATTTATGAGAAATGATCAAAATGATCAGATTGTAACACCAGATATAGATAAAGTAGTAGACTTAACACGTGGTACAACTATAGAAGAAAATGGTAGAAACTCCAAAAGTTAAAGAACGAAAAGAAGAAACGAAAATTCTTTTTCCTGAAGATGATGACCTTGGTTTCTACTATTTTACTTTCTT
>JAQXAG010000015.1 GCA_029253045.1 Fidelibacterota bacterium
TCAAACCAATGGAGTGCTTAGGGGCTTATTATTAAATGAAGGCACTCATTCTATTGTATTTAAGTATGATGATAGTTTATTTAGATCTCTGCTCATTTTTTCTAATATTTTATTATCTATCATATTATTTATCTTAATAAAACCTTTTCTAATGCGCTTGTTAAAAGAGCCTAGCTAAACTAACTTTGCTGTATGATAACAAATAAATTAATATTTCAACAATCTGAAGTGTCATTTTTTGACGCCTTTCTGGCGCAACTACCAATCTTTTTAATATTTTTAGTCTTGTACTATTTCATTTTAAGACCAAATAATAAAAAACAAGAGGACGTAAAGAATCTTCAAAAGAACTTAAAAAAGGGTGATAGTATTGTGACTATTGGAGGGATTCATGGAAAAATTCTTCAAGTAAGGAATAACAAGGCCACTATTCGCGTTTCTAATAATAGTGAGCTTACTGTAGATATTACAGCTGTATCTCGATTAAAAAATTCAGATAACAAAGAATAAAATGGCAGTTCAAAAAGTAGTTACTTATGGGCATAGAGCTTTACGAGAAATATGTACTGATATAACAGATTTTTCAAACGTAGACGGTCTTATTAATGACCTATTTGACACTATGTATGAATTTGATGGGATTGGACTGGCATGTAATCAGATTGGAATTAATAAAAGAATGTTTGTAGTAGATATAACCCATACTAAAGAATGTGATACACCTTTAGTATTCATGAACGGTAAGATTGTGGAAGGAACTGGTTCTTGCGTAGACTCAGAAGGTTGCTTGTCATTACCTGAAATTAGAATTAATGTCGAAAGATTCGATACAATTACTTATAGCTATGTTGATGAAAATTTTGAGAAATGCACCAAAGAGTTTTCTGGTATGTTAGCAACTGTAATTCAACATGAAAATGATCATTTAGATGGAAAGTTAATTACAGACTATGCTACTCCTACGGACCTTTTAAAGTATGATAAAGCACTGAAATTAATGAAGTCTAATAATGTCAGATAAATCTATTAAAATTATATTTTTTGGTAATACAGAGTTTTCTAATCCCGTTCTTATCAAGTGCGCTGAATCCTATAATGTTTGTTCTGTGGTTACTAATCCATCAAAAAAAATGGGACGTGGCCAAAAATTTGTGGATACTCCAGTAAAAATACTTGCAAAAAATCATAAACTAGAGACGATTGAATGCGATAATCTTTTAGATGAAGGATTTATTAAAAAACTAAAAGATATGAATCCGGATTTATTTATTGTTGTTGCATACAAGATCTTACCAAAATCATTATTAAGCATTCCTAGGTATGGAGCTATCAATTTACATTCATCCCTACTTCCAAAATATAGAGGTGCTGCACCTATTCAAAGAGCAATACTAAACAAGGAGCACATAACAGGTGTATCTACTTTTCTTATTGAACCTAAAGTAGATACGGGGAAAATCATTGAACAAGCAAAATGTAATATAGATGAAAATGATAATTATGGTACATTATCTGAAAAATTAAGTCATGTTGGAGCAGATTTAGTTATCAGCTCAATAGATAAGTATTTAAGTAAAAAAATCGAACCTTTTTTGCAAGATGAATCCTTGGTTACTTTAGCCCCAAAAATTACAAAAGAAGAATTTCTTATAGATTGGAATAATGAAGGATCAGATATAAATGCTCAAATTAAAGCATTTAGCCCTTATCCTGGTGCATATACTTTTCTTAACGGAAAGCGAATTAAATTTTTTCAATCAGAGCTGATAAATAGTCAGTCTACTAGTGAGCCTGGACAGATTGATAGTATTACACCAAACTTTTTTGATATTGCATGTACTAAAGGATCTTTGAGAATTTATAAAGTACAAATAGAAGGAAAAAAGATAATGGATGCAAAAGATTTTATATTAGGAATGCCAACATTAAAAGATGGTAGATTTAGCTAAATGAAATTTTTTAAGCACATTTTGATTTTTATAATTACAGGATTATTTCTTGTTCTATTTATTAATTATTTATTGATGCCTACTTATATCAACCAAAGAAGTATGATTGCAATACCCAATCTTGAGGGCTTGAGTGTCTTAGAAGCTGAGTCTATCACCAAATCTGAAGGTATTCAGGTTGTTGTTGCAGATACAATTTTTACAAATGATATCAACCCAGGAATTATTTTAGAGCAATTTCCAGCTGCAGGTAGAGAAGTTAAATTAGGTAGAGCAATTAAAATCAAGATTACACAATTCAATGAAAAAATATTAGTACCTGAATTACTGGGTAAGACCCTAAGATCTTCTGAAATTGAATTAGATCAAATTGGAATTAATGTAGACTCTGTATATTATTCTTACAGCCCAAATTATCCTAAAGGTATTGTATCTTGGCAAAGTCCTGCACCATTAGATAGTATTAGAAAGGGGTTTGGAGTAAGACTTGAAGTAAGTACAGGTTTGGCTCCAAATGACTTTGTTACGATTCCTGACTTACAGGGTATTTTCTATAGCGAGGCTATTAAAAAAATTGATGAAATGGGATTGAAGGAAGGATCAGTAAAATTTATTAGTCAGGATAACTTCTTACCAAATACTGTATTGAATCAAAACCCGAAAGAGGGTACTAAAGTCTCTCAGAATAGCTCTATAAACTTAATTATTAGCAAATGATAATTTCTAAAGATAGCAGATCATTATTGAGCTCCGTCTTTATGATTGTAATAATGCTGTTTCTATATTCTTGCTCTGAATCTAAATCAGAGGAAAGCGGAGAGGGAATGGAAGAAGTTTCTTTTGATTACAGCTTACAATTTAATGATATAGATATAATGAGCGCTGACTCTCTTCGCTATCAATTAACATTTGATATGGTTGGTATAAAATCATTAAATATGTCAATTGAAATTAATGATATTCTATACAGTTCTTTTAATATCGCAAATATCGACTCTTCTGATTATGTGATAGATGGAAATCTTCCTTTAAATCAGCAAGGTAT
>JAQXAG010000051.1 GCA_029253045.1 Fidelibacterota bacterium
CATAAATAGCCAATCTTTGATTTCTCTCCTCTAGCAGTAATCCAGCAAGAGAAAATTCCTCATTATTGATAGATGAATTTGATAAGTATGAAGTCGGAAATATTGTTCGCAGTTGTAAAGCATTTTTTTTAGAAAACGAATCAGAAGACAATTCAAACATACCATTTTCTTTTATTGACAATTTATACTTCTTAGATCTAATTGGTTGTTCAACAGAAAAGTCTATAGCGTTGGAATCTATAATTCCATCAAACTTTTGTGTCAAATTTAACGTTCCTGGACGCTTATCAAATTTATCATCTAAGTATACCCAACGAAATTGTGCATCTGTTTTTCCAACCGTAAAAGGGTCTTTTAACTTATACTTCAAAGTAAATGTTTTATTCTCATCTTTTGATGAGTGGTACCAATAAATACGGTAATACCTATCTCTTGATTCAATTCTAAAATTTCCATCTTCTTTAATTTCAGTATTTAAATAAGCTTTATCTCCTTCAAGTACTTGAATATCATACAATTGATCATACCCTTTTTTACGAATATCTCTGTAGACAAAAGAATAATTTCCTTTAAAACTGTATACTCTTGTTTCTTGTATCTCGACTATTCCCTCTTTGAGAATATTTGATTCAATATTTGTACTGAGAATTTTGTAAGACTTACTTTGCGCTTGCACAATGGTAAGTGATAGAAAAATGAATAATAGTATTTTTTTGATTTTCATGATATTAAATATATACCATATAGTGTCAAATGTAAAGCTCGCTTTACGTTTTAATTGAAAGTGGGCGATGAGAGATTCGAACTCCCGACCCTCTACATGTCGAGCAGATGCTCTAACCAGCTGAGCTAATCGCCCCCAATTTTTAAACTTTAGCCTAACCTGTAACGTTTACAATTAACCTGTCAAACCATTTATCAGGTAATATACTTCTCATTGTTAAAAGTATCCAGCTATATGCACCAGCTGAGTACCGTGTTTTAGGATTTTTAGCTCTTATTGCCTTATCAATGACTTTTGCTATTACTATAGGGTCAGAATAATCGTCAAATGTATTGTCATCCGAATCATCTGGAGTGCCATAGAAATTTTTATATTCTGAATTTTTACTATACTTTTCAAAATATTGAGCTGAATAATTACCAATGTTTGTTTTGATCATCCCTGGCTCAACAATAACCACATCTATTCCAAATTGTTTTACTTCTAGTCTAAGTACATCAGACCAACCTTCAAGAGCATGTTTTGATGAAACATACCATCCATAAAGAGGGTTGTATGCTTTACCTAATACTGAAGAAATATTAATAATAGTTCCACTTCCTTGAGATCTCATGTGGGGCAATACTGCTTTAACAGTTTTACCAATACCAAATAAGTTTACCTCAAATTGATACATTGCATCTTCCATTGATACATCCTCAATAGCGCTACCAACAGCAATTCCAGCATTATTTACTAAAACATCTATTCTACCTTGCTCTGCAATAATTTGATTGATAGCATTGTCAACATGATCTTGTTTTGTTACATCCATCTCTAATGCTATTCCACCGATGTCATTTAGATATAGGTTTTCTTCAACCAAGATATCTCCACCATAAACAATATGTCCTTTATCAATTAAATATTGAGCGGTAGACTTTCCAATACCGTGAGCAGTACCAGTAATTAATATAACTTTCTGCTTATCAGCAGCAAAAACACTTCCAGCAAGCAATATTGATATAATAAATTTTTTAAACATATCTATCTCCTTTTTTTTTAAATCAATTAATAAAAAGAATGAATCTATCAAACATTTTATCTGTCATAATTCGTCTTAAAAATATTCCCAATTTACTATATGCACCAGCTGAGTAACGTGTTTTAGGATTTTTAGCATTTATAGCTTTATTAATTACTTTTGCAATCACGATTGGTTCTGATTGATTAGAAAGCACAGAATTTTCAGAATCTGCAACTGGTTCCCCGTAAAGATGTGCATAATTTGAGTCTTGCTTATATTTATCTAAATAACTTCTAGATACATTAAAAAAATTAGTATTTATAGCTCCAGGCTGCACAATAACTACATCAATATCAAATTCTTTCAATTCTACTCTTAATGCATCTGACCAACCTTCTAGTGCATGCTTTGATGACAAATACCACCCCGCTAAAGGACCATAAGTTTCTCCTAACACTGAACTGATATTAATTATTGTTCCACTCTTTTGCTCTCTCATATAAGGAAGCACTGACTTTGTAACTCTAGCTAATCCAAACAAATTAACATCATACTGATAATAAACGTCCTCCATGGTGACTTCTTCAATAGCTCCATATACGCCCAAACCAGCATTATTTACTAGAACATCAATTCTTCCATGTTCTTTAATGATTTGCTGAATTGCTTTATCAATATGCTCTTGATTGGTAACATCCATTTCAAGGGCTATTCCTCCAATATTGTTTAAATAAAGATTTTCTTCTACTAAAATATCTCCACCATATACTATATG
>JAQXAG010000063.1 GCA_029253045.1 Fidelibacterota bacterium
TCATAAAATACCTCATATCAAAAGTGTAATTGTAGGCGATTTTGTAGAAATAGGTTCAAGTTGCACTATCGATAGAGGATCAGTAAAAAATACTAAAATTGGAGACTATTGTAAGTTAGATAATCAAGTACATATTGCACATAATGTTATAGTCGAGGAAGGATGCTTAATGGCTGCAGGAGTTTTTGTAGGTGGAAGCACCACTATTGGCGCTTATTCTATGGTAGCAGGTAAAACAGATATTGGACCACACATTATAATTGGTAAAGAATCTATTTTTGGAGCACGTTCTTGTGTTTTAAAATCTTTAAAGGGGGGACAAATGTATGCCGGTAATCCTGCTCGTCCTATTAAAGAAAAACAAGAAAGAGACGCGGTATACACAAGGCTAAAATTATTAGAGAAAAGATTAAAAAAACAATGATAAAAAATCAAAAAACTATTAAAAATCCTGTATCTTGTACGGGTGTTGGTTTGCATACCGGAGTAGAAAGTACGATTACTTTCCATCCAGCTGAAGAAAATTTTGGTATCAAATTCATGAGAAACGATCAAAATGATCAGATTGTTACACCAGACATAGATAAAGTAGTAGACTTAACACGTGGTACAACAATAGAAGAAAATGGTATACGAGTCCACACCACAGAACATGTTATGTCTGCATGTGCAGGGATGGGGATTAATAATCTTTTGATTGAGTTGAATAGTAAAGAGCCGCCAGTAATGGATGGGAGTTCAAAGGATTTTGTATCTGCCTTAAAAGAAGGTGAGATTGTCGAACAAAAAGCAAAAGTTGACTTTCTTAAAATTACCAAACCTGTAGTGTATACAGACGAAGAGAAAGATGTAGAAGTTGTAGCAGTACCGTATGAAGGCTTTAAAACTACATTTACTATTCACTATGATTTAGAAGAACTTGATGTACAATATAGTTCCGTACAGAATATGTATACAAATTATGAAAAGCAGATCGCACCGGCACGAACATTTTGCTTATTAAGTGAAGTAGCAAGTCTAGAAAAACAAGGATTAATTAAGGGCGGTAATTTAGGAAACGCAGTTATTATTGTAGATACAGCAATCGATAACAAGGAAGTACAGTTTTTTAAGAAGCGATTTGGGATTAAGTTTTATGAAGGAACCAGGGGATTATATAAGTCACAGATCTTGAGATTTAAAAATGAACCAGTAAGACATAAAACATTAGACTTGATAGGTGACTTAGCATTATTAGGTAAGCCAATTTTAGGGCATATTACAGCAATTAAAAGTGGACACAAGGGAAATGTAGAGTTTGCAAAATTATTAAGAGAAGAATTCAAAGATCAATTTTAAATGAAAGATATCAATTACATATTAGAGGTAATGCCACACCGCTATCCCTTTCTAATGGTAGACCGTATTAAAGGACACCAAAAAAAAGAAAGTATTCAAACTCTTAAAAATGTATCCATAAATGAACCTTATTTTCAAGGTCATTTTCCTACAAAACCAATTATGCCAGGTGTACTAATTTTAGAATGTATTGCTCAGTCAGCATGCTTGTTAATGGTAGATTTTATGGAAGATCCATCAAAAAAATTAGTATTCATGTCAAAAGTAGTAAATTATAAGATGTATCATAATGTTATTCCTGGAGACCAACTGCATATTGATGCAAAATTATTACATCATAAGTTAGGATCTTTTAAATTTGAAGCTATATGTTCTGTAGGAGATAAAAAAGTAGCTTCAGCAGAATTTTTTGCTACAGTGGTGGATAGGTAAAGGTCAAGAAATGGGGAATATACATCCAACAAATATTATAGCAGACTCAGCCAAAATTGGTAAGAATGTCTCAATAGGTGCATATAATGTTATAGAAGATGATGTTATTATTGCAGATAATGTTAGCATAGGTAATTTTAATACCATTGGTCAATATACAGAAATTGCAGATGGATGTCAGATTTTTCATAATAGCAGTATCGGTGTTGTGCCGCAGGATAAAAAATTTGGTGGAGAAAAAACTAAGTTGATTATTGGCAAACGTACAATCATTAGAGAATTTGTAACATTGAATAGAGGTACAAATGCTACAGGTGAGACTTCTATTGGTAAGGATGTATTGATAATGACAGGAGTCCATGTTGCACATGATTGTATTATTGGAGATAATGTAATTTTAGTAAATTTAGTTGCTCTAGGTGGACATGTCGAAATTGACGATTGGGCTATTTTAGGGGGTGCAAGTACTGTACACCAATTTTGTAAAGTAGGAAAACATGTAATGTTAGCTGCAAACTCAAAAATTGTTCAGGATGTACCGCCATATATTTTAGCAGGTAAGCACCCTTTGCGATATTCAGGAATTAATACTCTTGGTTTATCTAGAAGAGGTTTCAGTAAAGAAGAAAGAACTGCTATTAAGAAGGCGTATCGCTATTATTTTAGATCTGAATTAAATCCATCTATTTCACTTAAAAAAATTAAAGAAGAATTTGAGGGGAACCGTCATATTGACGAGATAATTGATTTTATTGATAAGAGTGATAGAGGAATCATTTAATAAATATTCAATGAAAAGAATTTCTATACTTGGTTCAACAGGGTCTGTTGGTACCCAAACATTATCTGTCATCAATCAGAATAAAGATCTGTTTAAAGTAGAATCCCTTTCTTGCAACCAAAGTGCTGATATGCTATTTGAGCAAGTACAGCAATTTATGCCGCAAAAAATCGCTATTAATTCTATAAGAGCAGATCACCCCTTAAAAAATTTTTGTAAAAAAAATAATATTGAATTAATTATCGGAAATAATTCTTCAGCTATCTTGTCACAATTTAAAGATATCGATTTAGTGGTTAATTCTATTGTTGGCACAGATGGGTTACTATCTACATTAAATACCATAAAGAATAATATTGATTTAGCGCTTAGCAATAAAGAATCTTTAGTATTGGGCGGACATCTTATTATGCCACTAGTAAAAAAAAATTCATCTAATTTGATTCCAGTAGACAGCGAGCACTCAGCGATATTTCAATGTCTTCATGGAGAACAAAAGAGCTCTGTTAAGAAAATTATCCTTACTGGAAGTGGAGGACCATTCTTGAATAAAAAGATAAATACCTTTCATTCTATTAAGCCATCAGAAGCATTAAAACATCCTAATTGGGAAATGGGAAGAAAGATCTCGATTGATTCGTCTACTATGATGAATAAAGGACTAGAGCTTGTAGAGGCTATGTGGTTGTTCGATAAAAGTAAAGAAGATATTGAAATTGTTATTCATCCTGAATCTATAATACACTCAATGGTACAGTTTGTAGATGACTCTTATAAAGCTCATCTAGGTATACCGGATATGAAAATTCCTATACAATATGCCCTATCCTTTCCCGAAAGAATTATGAGTAATTATGGCAGTCTAAATTTTGCAGAGATTGGTAAGTTTACATTTTTAAAACCAGATTATTTAAGATATCCAGCGCTTGAGCTATTAACAGAATTGATCACTAGCGGAGGTAACAGAATTCCGATTATGAGTATGGCAAATGATTTGATTGTAAATCAATTTTTAAATGAAAAAATACTTTTTACAGACATACCAAACCTGCTGGAAAAAACTGTAAATGAATTTGGAGGCAATTCAAGTCCATCTGCAGAAGATTTACTTACATTAAATGAGCAAATAAAACTATATTTAGTCTAATTTTATGATATATATAATAGCATTCGTTATCCTTATAAGCGTCATTGTCTTTGTACATGAGCTTGGACATTATTTGGCTGCCAGAAGTATAGGCGTAACTGTTGAGCAGTTCTCAATTGGAATGCCCCCAACAATCTATAAATATAAACCAAAAAATATTAATACTGTTTTTGTCATTGGAGCGCTTCCACTAGGTGGATATGTAAAGATAAAAGGCATGTTGGATGAAAACATGGATACTGAGATTAAAGGCGCAGATGACGAGCTAGAGTCCAAGAGCGCACTAGAAAAAATTTGGGTGTTAAGTGCTGGAGTAATTATGAATATCATCTTAGCTTTTTTTGTTTTTTCAGCTATCGGTGCAATTGAAGGCGATGCAATACCTGTGGACCAAGATGTAGTAATAGATTTTGTTGCTCCAGGCGGTCCTGCTGAGAGTGCTAATCTATTAATTGGAGATGAAATCATTTCAATAAATAGTATTAAAGTATCAACTTGGGATGCTGCGGTAAATATAGTAGAAAAAAATCCTAATCAAGAAGTTCCTATCACCGTTTTAAGAGGAGGGGAATTATATCAAAACAATATTACGCTGTCATCGGGCCCTAACTTTAAAGATGGAAGAGTAGATCAAACAATCGGTTTAATTGGCGTTGCAAAAGATATGAGTACAAAAGAACTTAATATTATTGAATCTTTTCAATATGGTTATAGGCGTACAGCATGGTCCATGGTCTTAATGAGCTCTTCCCTAAAAATGATTTTTCAAGGCAATGTATCTAAAGATGAAGTAGGTAGTGTTATTATGATTGGACAAATGGCTGGTGAAGCAGCTCAAGCTGGACTAAGCCAATTCTTATTACTGATGGCCTTGATAAGTGTAAATCTAGCATTTATTAATATGTTACCAATTCCAGGTCTTGATGGAGGACATATTGCAGTAATCTTAATTGAAGTGTTAATGGGAAGAAAATTATCAGTTAAGACAAGAATGCGTATTCAGTCAGTAGGAATGTTTATATTATTGTCTTTAATGGCATTTCTATTAATTAATGATATTGCTAGACTTTTTTAACTTTAATACAATTACACCCTTACTGAGCTTTAATGAAATTTTAACAGGCACAGTTCTGTTATTAATAATACCATATGATATCTGCATATCACCTTTATTTTTTAATGCAGATTTCCCATTGTGAAGAGGTTTATAAGTATAGGCATCAAATTTACCAGCAGGAGTACGTACTGTCTTTATACCAATATTTTGAATCTCAATTTCTCGAACCTTTCCACCATCCAGAATAGTAAATTTTTTTGATTGGCTCTCTAGAATATCTTCATTTTTTAAAATCATAATTAATGCATATGGGTCAAAGATATTCTCTGGTACTATATATTCCTTATCATTAGTACTGGCTACATTACCTTTGATTGTAGTAAAGGATTTACTTTTTCTAGACCCTTCACGCAATTTCTTAGTTTGTTGGATTAGTTCAAGAGATTCAGTATTTACCCAAACATCGATTGTATCTCTAATTTTAAATAACATATCACCTATTTTTGAAGTTTTAACAGAAAAATTTAAATGATAAGCTTTTTGTCCATCAATGATTTCTATTTTTTTTGTGCTCAGCGTAGCTGATCCTAATTTTACTAAGTCTGGACCAACCTTGATTAGATCAACAAAAAGATCGTACTTATATTGCTCTCCTGGAATGAATGAAGGCTCGCTTGAAGGCGTGCTTTGTCCAAGTAAAAATGATATGAAAAGAATAGAGAGAATTTTATACATAGCTATCGAATTTGAGTAATATTATTTTGTTCAAACATATAAATTTTAGAAGCAGATTGATTATTGATCTTTCCAGCATCTAATAAGAGATCAATATCCTCACTAAAAATTTCTTCTATTTTATTTGGATCGTTTAAAGGTTTAGATCCAGTAACATTAATACTAGTAGTAGTAATAGGTTTTGTATACTGCTCTAACAAATTGATTAAGAAAGGATAATTTGGTACACGGAATCCCACTTTATTATCTTGTGTAATTAACGAATTAAAGGCATTTGACTTGTAATCTACTATACAAGTATCTCCATTGTTAATTATCATATTCATTTGACTTTCAAATTTAGGATAAAGATTTAATTTACTGGAAACACTATCAAAGCTATGAACCAAAATGCTCATTGGGGTTTTACGACCCTTTAAAGTATTGATTTTATTTATACCTTTATCATTATCTATGTCTGTGCCAATACCATAAATTGTATCTGTTGGATATGCAATTATCTTATTCTCACGCAATGCTATTAATGTTGCACTTATAGCCCCGGGATGATCTATTGATATTCTTTTCATCGTTATTGAAAGGTCGTTTTCCATCTTTTATGAAACCAAAAATATTGCTCTGGTCTTTGTCTAATTGCAGCTTCTAGAGCTGATGTATATTCTTGCACAATCTGATCAACACTTAATGCATTAGAAGCATTTATTTTTTTGAATTCTACAAAATACTCATTATTAATTTTTGTAATAGTAAAAAATACAATAGGTGAGCCCATTCGTTTATGTAGAATTGCTGCCCCAGAAGGAGTCGATGAAGGAATATCAAAGAAATTAACTTTTTTACCTTTATCTCTAGCATCTTGATCACTTAACAAAACAAGTATTTCATTGTTATTTAATGCCCCCTTCAACTCTTTGCTTGACCCGCCTTTATAAAGTTGTTTTTTCATATACCGTTCTCTGATTGTTTTAAAAAACATATCTGCAACACTATCTTTTTGTTTGTATGCTACTCCACATAAAGAATACCCTCTATTTGCCAGCGAATAAAATAGTTTATCAAAAGCACCAAAGTGCCCACCTACAAAAAGAACACCCTTATTATGTTTTAGTGCGTCATCTAATATCTCAATATTCTTGAATTTTATTTCATCGTGATTGAAATATCTTGGAAATGATAAAAATTCTAAGAAATCTTTGGTGTAAAATTTATAGCATTTTGAAGAAATATTATGGTACCAATCTTGATTTTTATGAGGGAATGCTCTCTTCAAGTTCTCTAATACAACTTTCCGTCTCATTTTTAGTAAATGGAATAGTAGACTATAAAAACATTTATAAGTAAATTTATTTAAGAATGTTGGAACAGTTCTTAGGGAGAATGAAAACATTTTCAAAAACATATACATTCATTAAATGTAAATCTTTGTATTAGCAATGAAAACAAAATTTAAACACATATGGCTATTTATTTTATTCCTCACTTTGGGGAGTAGTATAGCGGAAGAAACCAAAAAGAATATTTATGTAATCCCTATACAAGACACAATTGATTTAGGTATTCCTGCCTTTGTTAACCGTGCTATTAGTGCTGCTGAAAAGAATAGCGCAGAACTTATTATTTTTGATATTGATACATTTGGAGGAAGAGTTGATGCTGCCACACAAATTAAAGATGCTATTTCAGCCACAGATATAACAACGATAGCTTTCATTAATCGCAGAGCGATTTCAGCAGGCTCTTTAATCTCACTCTCTTGCGATCAAATTTATATGACAGATGGGGGAACAATTGGTGCAACAAGCGTTGTTGATATGTCAGGATCAAAACAATCAGAAAAGTCTCAAAGCTATATGAGAGAAGAAATGGCAGCGACTGCAGAAAAATCAGGTAAAAATACTGATATCGCTAGAGGAATGGTTGATGAAGAGCTAAGCTTTGAGTTTTTGGTAATCAATGGAGACTCATTAAAAGTTGACGACATAGAAGGAAGAAAAGAAGGGAAGCTTATTACCTTAACTACTGAACTGGCATTGAAGTACAATATTGCTGATGGTAAAAGCGAGTCAGTTGAAGAGCTATTATCTGATCTTGGCATAGAGAATTATAATATTATTACTTTAAGTGAAAACTGGTCTGAAGACTTAGTACGTTTTTTAACAGACCCTACTATTTCTTCCTTGTTGACAACATTTGGTACTATAGGGATTATATCTGAATTATATAGTGCAGGATGGGGTATCGGAGGAACAATTGGCATTATATGTCTAACTCTTGCATTGGGAGCAAGTTACTTAACGCAATTAGCATCTTCTATGGATCTACTAATTATTTTTAGTGGCCTACTTTTACTAGTCGTGGAGTTTATTGCAATTCCAGGATTCGGATTTTTTGGGATCGCTGGGATTGGTGTATTATTTTATGGACTATACTTATTATTAATACCCGATATTCCCGTAAGTGATGAAATATATTCACAGGCATTAGATGGTTTTTCTTGGGGCATCGTTGGAGGTATTATAGCATTGATTATGGTTATCAATTTATTATTAAAGTCAAAATTTTTAGAAAGATTTATTACTACAGACTCTAATGTGTCCAACCTCAAAAAGAATTACAAAAAAAGAGGGAAGGTGTAGTATTATATGAGTGTTTATGAATAAATTATATAAGATTTTATAACAAAAAGGAGGAGTAATGGGACTTTATGTTGCCTTACCGTTAGTATTATTTATTTTATTATTATTGTGGGTTGTTCCAGTAGGACTATGGCTGCAAGCCATATTTAGTATTGGAGGTGGCCATGTCACTATATTCAATTTAATTGGAATGCGATTCAGAAGAGTCCCTCCAAGTATTATCGTGAATGGATTAATTGCGTCTCGTAAAGCAGGAATTGTTCTAAAAAGCGATGACCTAGAAGTTCACTTTATGGCTGGTGGAGATGTAGATAAAGTTGTTGACGCATTGATTGCTGCATCAAAAGCTGGCATTGAATTAACTTTTGAGATAGCAACTGCAATTGATCTGGCTGGACGTGATGTACTATCAGCTGTACAAACAAGTGTATATCCAAAAGTTATTGATGCACCGGTTGATGGAAAATTATCTGCCGTTTCAAAAGATGGTATTGAGGTAAGAGCAAGAGCCAGGGTGACTGTTAGAACTGATATTCCAAATTTAGTTGGAGGAGCCACTGAAGATACTATTATTGCAAGAGTTGGAGAAGGAATTGTAAGTGCGATTGGTTCAAAGGAATCGTATGAAGCAGTACTAGAAAATCCAGACTCAATTTCAAGAAATGTGTTAGATAAAGGCTTAAATCAAGGTACAGCATTTGAAATACTGTCCATTGACATAGCAGATATTGATGTAGGTAAAAATATTGGTGCTCAGCTGCAAGCAGATCAAGCTGAAGCAGATTTAAGAGTAGCGCAGGCTAAGGCAGAAACAAGAAGGGCAATGGCAGTAGCGCTTGAGCAAGAAATGAAGGCTAAAGTGGTAGAAGCAGAATCTGAAGTACCTAAAGCTATGGCTCATGCATTTAGAGAAGGTAATTTAGGTGTTCTAGATTATTACAAGCTTGACAATATTGCTTCCGATACAAGCATGAGACAATCGATTGCAGGTACAGGAGAAGAATCAAAAGAAGATACTGAGGAATAAGTTTGGAAGAATTACTGTATTGGGGGGCGATACTAGCCTTTTATCTTTGGTCTGCCTATAGAAGCAACCAAAAAAAGGCTCAGAAAATTAAGCCTCAACAAGTTCCTTTAAAAAAAGAGCTAGATAACCCTCAAATACCAAACAATCCAAAAATAAATATCCTAGACTTTTTAAATGAAGCATTTGAAGAGCAGTCTAATATCCTATCTGTAAATAATACCGTAGATATGGTCCCTAAAAAAGAGGACCACAGCACAAAAAATACCGTTGAAAAACACTTTGATAATAATCAAGATCTAAGCGTCATAGATGATCGCCATCTAGAAAATCACAAAATTAAAGATCAACACTTGGATATGATAAAATCGCGTTTAAATCATAAGGGTGTACTAGTAAATAATAAACAAAATAACAATACACTAGCAAAGGTTCAAAAAAAATATGGTAATAACCCTACCAAGCTAGGAATTCTTATGCAGGCAATCTTTGAACCACCAAAAGCAATGCAGTAAATGAAGAAGCTTTTAATAATGGGTCCACCAGGTGCAGGAAAAGGTACTCAAGCTAAAATACTTGCAGAAAAGTATAGTCTTATACATTTATCAACAGGAGATATTTTAAGAGCTGAAATAAGAAAGAAAACGGATAGAGGTCTAGAAGCACAATCTTATATGGATGCTGGTAATTTAGTGCCAGACAAAGTCCTTTTATCTATGATGGAAAGCACATTAACAGAGCTTCAAAATTCAGGTATTATTTTAGACGGCTTTCCAAGGACGATTCCACAAGCAGAGGGCTTAAATAATATTTTCTTAAAGTTGAATTCAAAAATAAATCATGTACTGAATATTCATGTTGAAGAATCAAAATTAATTAAAAGATTAATTGAAAGAGCTCAAAATTCTGGTCGCAAAGACGATACCGAAGAAGTAATTATTAAGCGTCAAAAAGTATATACTAAACTAACAGCACCATTAATTGATTTTTATAAAAATGAAATTACCCAAATTGATGGTGACGGAACTATTGAACAAGTCACTCAGCGCATATTAGAATATATCCAATAATGATTGTGATAGGTATAACTGGAGGAATAGCTTCTGGTAAAAGCACTGCGTCTCATATATTTCAACACA
>JAQXAG010000100.1 GCA_029253045.1 Fidelibacterota bacterium
AAATATTTATTACAAGGCGACGAAACATACATTGAAGAAGCAATAGATTGGGTATCTAAAAAGAAAGATTTGAGCTATAAATTTTTTGTAGGTAATGAAAATTATTATACAAATGAACCAGTATTTATATATGGTTTTTCAGACCGTATTGATACAAATAAGAAAGATTTTAAGATTCATATCTATAAAGATGGAATACATATTCACGAAGAAAAATTATACCTTAACCCCATGTCAGATTACTATTTTAATAAATTAAAGATTTCAAATATTGGACAATATGAACTTAAAATTCTTGATGAAGAAAATATTACCTTACAAATGATTAATGTTAATATCTTAGAAGAATTAATTAAATTATAGTACATGATTGATATAAAAAATATAAGAGAGCAACAGTCTTTAATTCAAGATAGGCTTGCAAAAAGAGATAAATCTATAAATTTAGATAATATTATATCAGCTGATTTAAGTCTGAGAGAATTGACAAAAAAACTTAATGATTTACAATCTGATCAAAATCGACAATCAAAAGAAATCGGTATTTTAAAATCTGAAGGTAAGGCTGATGATTCTGTTTTCGCAAAGCTAAAAGAATTATCAAATACTATTAAAGATCTTGAAGTAGAGCATCGTACTAAATCTAAAAACTTAAAGAGTATGCTTTTAGATCTTCCCAATATCCCTCACAGCTCAGTTCCTGTTGGAACATCAGAAAAAGACAATGCTCTCATCAAGGACTGTGAGTCAAAGAAAGAGATTAGCTTTTCACCAAAAAGTCATGTTGATATCGCTCAAGATCTTGATTTAATTGATTTTGAAGCAGGAGCAAAGATTTCTGGTGCCGGATTTCCTCTTTATAAAGGTAATGGAGCATTGCTGGAGAGAGCATTACTTAATTTTATGATAGATTTTCATTTGAAAAACTATAATTATACAGAGTTTTTTACTCCATTTTTAGTAAAGCCAGACGCTGCTATAACAACTGGTCAATTACCAAAATTTGATGAAGATATGTATCATATAGAAAAAGATGAATTATATTTAATACCAACAGCAGAGGTACCATTAACCAATATCCACAAAGATGAAATCTTAGAATTGTCTGCTTTACCAAAATACTACTTAGCTAATTCTGCATGCTTTAGAAGAGAAGCAGGTTCTTACGGTAAAGACACCAGAGGCTTACTTAGAGTTCATCAGTTCAACAAGGTGGAGTTAGTAAAATTTGTACATCCAGATTCTTCATATGAGGAACTAGAGTCTTTAAAAAATCAGGCAATAAAATTATTAGATTTATTAGAGCTCGATTATAGAATTATAGAGCTATGCACTGGAGATTTAGGTTTTTCTGCCGCAAAATGCTATGACTTAGAAGTTTGGGCACCAGGAGAAGAAAAATGGCTAGAAGTATCTTCTTGTAGTAACTTTGAGGACTTTCAATCTAGAAGAGGAAACATTCGATTCAGAGATGAAAGTGGTAAAGTAGATTTTGTACACACACTTAATGGTTCAGGTCTTGCAACCCCAAGAATTTTTGCTGCATTATTAGAAACTCATCAAAATCAAGACGGTTCAATTACAGTTCCGGTAGCTCTGCAGCCTTATTTGGGTCTAGCGGAGATCAAATAATTGAAAAAAATCTGGGTTTATCTAAACCTTTTTATATGGACATTTTTTTATGGCACATTATCAATGTTCTCAATTTTGCTTTCGAAAAATAAAAGCAACTTCAAGTATTATGGAATTAATTGGGGAAAGACATTAGGAAGATTGTTTGGTATCAAACTAAGAGTTGTTGGTAGAGAAAATTTTGATAGTAATAAGCAGTATATTTTCGCACCCAACCATTCCTCAATAATCGATTTTCAAATCCTATTACTAGCAGTTAATCAATACTTAGTTTTTGTTGCTAAAAAAGAATTAGATAGGATCCCTATATTTAATACTATTATTAAAACTGCAGGATTTGTTCTTGTAGATCGCAGGAATAACAAGGATGCTATCAGATCATTAGAAAATTTAAAATTAGATTTGAAAAAATATCCTCGTTCAGTTGCTATCTTTCCAGAAGGTTCACGAACAAAAGATGGAAATTTACAGGATTTTAAGAAAGGAGCGGCAGTGCTTGGAATTGATACTGGACTACCAATTATTCCTGTTGCTATTATAGGTTCATATAGATGGTGGAATACAGGTTTATTTACAAAAACAACGAATATTGTAACTATTATTTTTGGTGACCCTATAAATACAAGCAACAGTCTTTATGAGGATCGTAATAAGATTACGATGGGTATTAAAGATCAAATTACTAAATTAAGAAATGGATAATCATAAACATCAATTACAAAATAGCATAGACGCTATTAAGTCGGATAAGAAGTGTAATAGAAAAATTGTTTTTACAAATGGATGTTTTGATATCTTGCATGTAGGGCATATTAGATATTTATCTCAAGCAAGATCGCTTGGAGATATATTAGTTGTAGGTATTAATACTGATGAATCAGTAAGAAGTTTAAAAGGTCCATCAAGGCCAATTAACTCTTTGAATGATAGATCTTTATTGCTTTCAGAATTAGTATGTGTGGATTATGTTGTTAGTTTCAAGGAACAAACTCCATTAAAATTAATTAAAATGATTATGCCAGATATTTTAGTAAAAGGTGGAGATTATACATTAGATACTGTAGTAGGATCAAATGATGTCATTGATGCTGGTGGAAAAGTAGAATTATTAAAATTTCATGATGGATATAGCTCAACTAAATATATTGATAAAATAAAAAAACACTAACTTGATTCTCAAATACTTTACAGATAATTTCCCTTCCCTATGAGATTAATTAAATCATATATAATGTTAATGATACTAACAGGTTATATCCTGGGTCAAGATTCTAATATTCAAAAACCTAAGAAGCCATTCATGAACACTAGCGATGCTGCTTTTCTTGGCAACGGAAATCGTATTTCATCTATTTTAAACGAAGCAAAACAATTTTTATCGGACGCGGTAATAGCAGATGTTAATCAGGACACTGTAGAGGTTGTTTATAATATTAAAAGAATTTTTGATCTTTTATCGGATGTTGAACAATTAGGTGTAAGAGAAGAACTTGATAAAATAGAATTTGAAAAATTTCAGTCTGATTTTATTCAAATATATACAACAAGACTAAATACAATAGGTAGCTCAACTCAATTCTTAACAGCAGACTTGATTAGACGAGATATTGCATCAATAACCAATCAGAATGAATCAGTAGAAATGGGCACAACAAAATTTACTATCATTGATGATAGAGAAGGTCATATTCCTCTCGTGATAAATTCACAGGTTGAGAGTTATATTAGATATTTTCAAGGTAAGGGACGAAAAGGATTTAATATTTGGCTTAGAAGATATGTTCAATACAGAGATATGATGCTACCAATATTGGAAGAGTATGATCTTCCTGAAGAGTTAATTGTTGTTTCAATGATTGAATCTGGACTTGATCCAAAGGCAGTATCAAGAGCTAAGGCCGTAGGTTTGTGGCAATTTATGTATCTAACTGGTAAGCAATATGGGCTAGAAAGAAATTGGTACATTGATGAGCGTCAAGATCCTGAAAAATCTACTAAAGCTGCAGCTAAATATTTTAAAGATTTATATAAGCAATTTGACGATTGGTATTTAGTACTAGCCGCCTACAATACAGGTCCAGGAAGGGTTAACCGTGCATTAAAATTACATGAAACCTCTGATTATTGGCAGTTATACTCTTTACCAAAAGACACTAAAAATTATATCCCATACTTTCTTTCATCAGCAATTATCTTGAGAAATCCTGAAAAATATGGATTCAAAATTCCAAAGTCTAACCCTCTTAAATACGATGAAGTAATTATTGAAAAAAGTGCCGACCTAACCATTCTTGCAAAAGCAGCAGGTACAAAACGAAGTACTATTCAACGTTTAAATCCAGAGTTAAGGCAACCAGCAACACCATCAAGCGGGTCTTATAATCTTAATATACCGTATGGTAAAAAAGATAGTTTCTATAAAAAATTTAATGCTTTACCTGATGAACAAAAGTTTGCAGTACAAAAAGTAGAACACCGTGTTAGAAAGGGTGAAAATTTTATATCTATTGCCTCAAAATATCGTGTATCTGTCGCAGATTTACAGACTATCAATAATATTAGCAACATTAACAAGCTATCTATTGGGCAGCGTCTAAAAATTCCGGTAAAAGGAGGAGTATATTCAAATTATCCCGAAAAGATTATTTATAAAGTAAAAAGTGGAGATACCCTTGGTCATATTGCAGAAAAATATAATACGAGAGCAGCTGAAATAAGGAAGTGGAATAATATGGGAAATACTTCAAATATTTATCCCAATCAGAAATTATCATTATTTGTTAACAGTAAACCAGATAAGGATACTCCGAGTAAAAATGTTTATATTGTCAGGTCTGGTGATACCTTAAGCGGAATAGCAGACAAACATAACTTAGAGGTTAGTAAGATTAGAGAGTGGAATAGTATTAGAAAAAATTCTTCTAGAATCTATCCTGGTCAAAAACTAACCTTATTCGTTAAGTAAAAATTTGATGGAGAATTATTATTATGATTAAACAAGATATAGTAGATAGCGTTTCAAAGAAAACGGGATTAACTAAACTAGAAGTGGAAGCTGTTATTAATACATCTTTCAAAGAAATTATTACAACATTAAGTAAAAATGAAAAAATTGAATTAAGAGGGTTTGGAACATTTGCAGTAAAGCATAGATTGCCAAAGAAAGCACGAAATCCAAAGACAGGAGATCCGGTTTATTTACCAGAAAGATACGTACCTGTTTTTAAGCCTTCTAAATTAATGAAAACAACTGTAAACGACGAATTAATAGATTATTAAATAGGAGCACTTGATGCCTTGCGGTAAAAAAAGAAAAAAAAGAAAAATGAATACACATAAACGTAAAAAACGTTTACGTGCAGACAGACATAAAAAGAAAAAATAGATAACTAAGATGAAACCGAAAAGTTTTGCTATTTGGGCAAATCCTGGAAAAAAAGAAGTTCCAGGATTAGTCCATGAAGTTATGCTATGGGCAAAAGATAATAATATAAAATTATTTTTACCTGATAGCTTAGAGCACCTAAAAATTGCTTCTAACCACTCTAATTTTTACGACTCTAATGTACCGCCAGATATTGATTTTTTATTATGCTTAGGGGGTGATGGTACATTAATTGCAGGTGTAAGAATTTTTAGCAACCCTACTGTGCCAGTTTTAGGAGTTCATATTGGAGGATTGGGATTCCTCGCACAAATAACACCCAAAGAATTAACTGAAAAGTTAAATATGATTAAAAATGGCGAATCTACTACTCAAGAAAGATTGGTTCTAGATGCCCAAATTTCCAATAGTAATAAATCTCATTTTGCGATTAACGATTTTGTTGTCCAAAATGAAATAGCTTATAGAGTAACTTCTCTATCTTTGTATATAGATGGAAAACATGTAAGTGATTACAAATCAGATGGTATTATTATTAGCACTCCTACGGGATCTACTGCATACTCTTTATCTTCTGGAGGTCCAATTGTCCAGCCTGATGTATTTTCTATTATAGTGACTCCAATTTCTCCGCACTCTTTAACATCACGACCTTTAGTTTTACCAGCTGATGTTGATATAGAATTTAGATTTAACGGTGATTCAGAAAAGGAGCTAAAGTTAATTTCTGATGGCCAAAACATTGAAAATTTTACTAACGATTCAACGGTAAAAATTTCACAAGCAAAGCACCATGTTAAATTTATTACTTTTGAAGACTATGATTATTATCAGACTTTAAAGACAAAAATGGTCTGGGGAAAAAGAGGGTCATAATGAAATTAATTTTGCGCCTCACTATCTTTGGATTCTTTATGAATATCATTACTGCTCAAAATATTATTCCATCAAAAGATCAAGTAATGAATTTTGCCTATGCAACTGCTAAAAAAGAGAATAAAAATGTTTTTTTAATGTTTGATGCTTCATGGTGTACTTGGTGTAAACGAATGGATAAAAATATGGCTAATGATTTATCAAAAGACTTCTTTGATGATAATTATGTTACAGTTCATTTAGCGGTTAATGAATATCCAGAAGAAAATAAGAAGCTTGAAAATCCAGGGGCTGTAGATTTTTATGATTCACTTAGAGGGGATGCAACCGGTATACCTTTCTGGGTTATATTTGATAGCGAAGGTAATATTTTAGACAATTCTTTAGACTCTAACGGGAATAATATAGGTTCGCCAGTGACAAAAGAAGAAGTTGAAGCATTTACTGCTATTCTAAAGAGTACAAGTAGTTTAAAAAAAGAAGATTTGAATATTATTACTGAAGTATTTTGGGATAAAAATAGATAACTAATTTTAAAAAGGACAACAAATGGCCAATTCAATTTCATTAAAAACAATAGAGAAATTTCAAAAAAAATATGAATCAGATCATCATGTCAAAGTGGCAAGAAATGCAATGATTCGTACAGATTTGAGTGACCTAACAATAAACTGGGATCGTTACAGAAGTATTAATCATTCTTTTTCAAATATTGTAAAAGGTGAAATGACAGTTACTAATCAAAAATCTAGCGGAAGATGTTGGGGATTTGCTGGATTAAATTTATTTAGATTTTATATTGGTAGGAAACATAATTTGAAGAACTTTGAATTTTCACAGAGCTATTTTATGTTTTGGGATAAGCTAGAAAAAGCAAATTACTTCTTAGAATGTATTATAGATTCTGCAGCTGAAGATTGGAATAGTAGAATGGTAATGCACCTTCTTTCAAATCCAATTGAAGATGGCGGACAGTGGGATATGTGGGTTAGTTTAATTGATAAGTATGGTGTTATTCCACAATCAGAAATGTCAGAGTCATTTTCTTCAAGCCAGTCATCTACAATGAATCGAATGATAGCTCGAAAACTTCGTGAGAATGCTAAAGACTTAAGACAGAATATAAGTAAAGGTGTTTCAGGAGATGATTTAGAAACTATTAAAACTGATATGCTTGAGCAGATATATAAGATGCTAACAATGCATATTGGAATACCTCCAACATCATTTAATTGGCAAACATATGACAAAAAGAAGAATTTCATTAGTTTTGAAAATCTAACTCCAAAATCTTTTTTTGATGATCATGTTGGATTAAATCTTGATGAGTATGTATGTCTTATCAATTGTCCTATGGAAGATAAAGAGTATAGGAAAGTTTATACTGTTGAGGCGCTTGGAAATGTGGTTGAAGGTAATTCAGTACGATATCTTAATGTCACAAGCGAAGAAATGAAAGCTGCATCAGTAAGTTCTATTAAAGATGATCATCCTGTATGGTTTGGTTGCGATGTTGGAAAGCATTTTGATAGAAAATTAGGAGTCATGGATATGGATTTATTTGACTTTAATTCTTTTTATCAATCAAGCTTTTCTATGAACAAAGCCGATCGTTTGCAGTATGGAGAAAGTCAAATGACTCATGCAATGCTATTTACTGGAGTAGATTTGGATGCAAATGATAAACCTATTAAATGGAGAGTAGAGAATAGTTGGGGCAATAAAGTTGGAGATAAAGGTTATCATATAATGTCAGACCAGTGGTTTGATGAGTATAATTATGAAGTTGTTGTACATAAAGACTACCTTTCTGATGATTTATATAACCTTTATAAAAACGAAGAAGCGATCCCCTTAAAGCCTTGGGATCCTATGGGTTCTTTAGCAAAATAATATATGGACACCTTAAGTCATGCACTGTGGGGTAAAGGTCTTTTTGGTTATAGAGGTCATTGGAAACTAGCTATTTTTTTTGGAGCTATGCCAGACTTAGTATCTTTTGGAGTCTTATTCATTGTAAAGTTTTTTAGTGGTTCATTAAAATATAATGGATTACCGACACTTGAGAGTTTAAAACAGCTAGAACCATTTCCAGATTGGCTTTTCTTCATGGATAATTTATCACATAGCTTTTTGATTGCATTTTTTTTTATTGCATTAGTATCAAGGTATCGAACAGAGTTGGTTTGGCCTATGTTAGCATGGCCTTTCCACATTATTCTAGATTTTCCTTTTCATACGAAAGATTTTTTCCCCGTTCAAATCTTTTGGCCAGTATCTGATTTTCATTTTGACGGTATTTCTTGGTCTACCCCAGAAGTTATGATACCTAATTGCGCAGGAATAATTTTACTTTATTTATATAGATTTAAAAAATCTACTTAAGTCTAAAAATTGAAGAGAACAAATTTTTAATTATATATCCAGCCATCTTTGGATTTTCTTTTAATCTTCTAACTGAATAGTCATACCAATTATCTCCATAAGGAACATAAACTCTTACAGTATTACCATCATCAATGAGTTTTTTAAGTTTTTTATGCATTGGTACGCCATGCAGTACTTGAAATTCAAAACTTTTTTTAGAGATATTATTTTCAAGAATCCATTTATAAAGCTCATCCATTAAATATTCATCATGAGTAGCTATACCTACATATGCACCTCTTTTTAAAGCCTCTTTAACAAGAGAAATATAATTTCTTCTAATGTCTTGATAGCTAGAAAAAACTAATTCAGGATCTTCAACATATATTCCTTTACATATTCGAACATTAAAGGAATTAGAACTTAAAGTTTTAATATCTTGCATTGATCTGTGAAGGTACGCCTGAATTACTATTCCAATTTTATTATAATCTTTAAATACTTCTTTGTAGAGTTTGATTGTTTCTGATGTATATGGAATATTCTCCATATCTAATCTTAAAAAATTACTATTTTTTTTTGCAGCACCCACTAATATCAAAAGATTTTTTTTCACAATATCATAACCTAAATCTTGTCCAATATGACTTAATTTAATAGATAGATTAGCATTAAGATCTTGTGAGGTAATTCTATCATATAGATTTGCATAGCGCTCAGTAATTTCTGTAGCCTCTTTCTCTGTCTTTACATGTTCTCCCAAAATATCAATAGCCACATCATAACCTTTATTATTTAGCTTTTGCACATTAACTAACATTTCATCATCAGTAATACCTGCGATATAGGGAGATGCCACAAGACGAACAAAAACCTTTGGCAAAAAAGGAATGATTTGAATTATCAAATAATTTATTAATTTCATACCGGATAAATTTAAGAAATAAACAAATTAATGAAAGCAGTATTAAAATGAAGGCAGTATTAATTATAGGAGGTGCGGTATCAGGTTCAACTGCTGCACAAAAATTGACAGCAGAAGGAGTTCGTTGTGTTATTATTGACCAAAATCATATGCCATATGGAAAAATTGAAGATGGACTTCCAAGATGGCATGATAAACAACGTACTAAAGAATACCTCAAGATAGATGATATCATGTCTCATGAATTAGTAGACTTTGTTCCGCTTACAAGGTTAGGTAAAGATTTACATTTTAAAGATATATATGAAATAGATTGGAGCTGTATCTATTTTGCAAATGGTGCATGGAAAGACAGATCATTTCCATTTACCGAAATTGAAAATTTTTCAAATTTTTATTATCAAAACCCATTTGTTTACTGGTTTAATCATTATCATGAATCTAGTTATAAGGGAATTTCAGTAGATGTCAAAGATAATGCCTTGGTAGTTGGCGGCGGACTAGCATCTATTGATGTATGTAAAATTATACAATTAGAGCTAGTAAAGCAGAAAGTTGAATCTAAAATTGAAGGGTTCGATATTGTAACAATGGAGCATAAAGGTATTTCAAAGTATTTAGAAATGCATGATATCGACTATGATTCATTAGATATTAATGGAGCCACACTTGTTTACAGAAGAGATGTTGAGAATATGCCCTTAACTACTATTCCTGATAATTCAGATTCTGATATGGTTGCAAAGCGCAAGTTAGCTCGTAGAAAAGTCCTTAAGAACACGCAAGATAAGTTTCTTTTTAGAGTTGCAGAGTGCACGCAGCCAACAGGATTACATATTGTAGATGATAATTTAGAAGGTCTTAAAATTATAAAGAATGAAATTGTAGATGGAAGACCGGTTGCTATCGAGGGTTCTGAAGATATTTTATAAGGAAGTATCATAATTAGTTCGATTGGCAGTCTACCTTAACCAATTGAAGGAGTACCTATGGATGGTTCTACATATAATATTGTAGATCAAGAATCTGGAAAATTTGATGATTTAGATAAAGTTCATGG
>JAQXAG010000001.1 GCA_029253045.1 Fidelibacterota bacterium
AATAGATTCTTCCTGTTTAATTGACTCATTGAACTCTTTTGCAGATAAATGTTGGCCTACATGATCCATATCATAACTATCTTTATGCACACCGTAAGCTACAATTTCATTCTTTACTACAATTTTAAGTTTTATAAATGAAATTCCTTCCTGAACTGCTCTTTTCAATTTTACTTCACTAAGCAAAGCTTCTGAGTTAATGTAATCCTCAAATGTATTCCATTTATCCTCAGGAACGCTTATTTGGGCATTAACACCTTCTTGGGCAATATAAACCCTACCTAAGATATTTAGTCTCGAAAACTCCTCATATAGATGATTACGAAAACTTTCAGGATTTTTAATATTGATATATCGATAAAAAGAGCATGTAATGCGCTGAAAGGTTTCTTGCTCTAAATCTCTTTTTAGCTCTAATTGTGACTTTTTATTAAACATATTTGAATGTTAATAGAAAAAGAGCCTATTAACAATCATTAATAGGCTCTTCAATTTTAAGTACTTTTTAAAAATTAATTAATTTGTTGTACTTAGTTCTGGTCTAAATCTCCAAGTTTCACTCCACATCCAAGACCATCCATTTCTTACTTTATTGTCTAAATCTGGCATTTCCATGTTTAACTTTCCTATCACATTAGCAAATTCAGCTTGTGCAGGCGCTAAAACTTCAGACATTGTCATATGGGGGGTTGAATACGAATAAACATTAACATTTCCACCTAGTGTTTTAGTCATTGCAATCCAAGGTCTTGTGCTGTCGGTTTGTTTTGCAATTTCATTAAACTTTGCAAAAACTTCCTCTGAATTATTATTTCCACCTTGTTGAACCCCATAGTAATAAATAGTAATATATTTAGGCTGTTGACCATCTATATCAGAACCTTCTACTGTTGGCATATTTCTGCTAAGATCAGCTCTTAAAGTCCAAAATTCCATACCACCTTCAACATTAACCATACTACCCCATTTATCATAAGGCACAGGTGCATGATCACTATGCGCATCAAACACACTATCAACCATATCTAGTGGAGTTGGCCATTGTGCGGCTGCAACCCTTACATATTTACCAGCATTTGGACCATTTACTACAGAAAAAGTATTTACTGCAGCTAATCCAGTATGCGCTTTATTATGTTGCATCATAGCTTTTTCAAAATCTGCTACCTTTACGCCATCTTTTAATCCTAGAACAGATTGCATATGGTATGCTTGTCCAAAAGCTAAAGAACAAAAAATAGTCATTAATAATATTTTTTTCATTTTAACCTCATTATTGTTGTTGTTAATCTATTTTAATACTGAAATGCTAGTAAAGCTTAATAAATAATAATTTATTACATAAAAAAACAACGCCCGACAGGAAGGTTTCGTCGGGCGCCATTCTCTCTATTTTAAGGTATAATTGAAAGCAACTAAGTAGAAGACAACCTTAAAAATTATAGCTCACTCCAAGTGTAATAGATCTTGGCATTGTAGGGCGAGCACCATATGGTCTTCTTGCTACAACAGCATCTTTATCTAATAGGTTTTTAACGCCCATAGATAGAGTCACATTATTTTGAAGTGAATGTTTTACACCTAAATCAATTAGAGTTAGTGCATCAGTAGAGTTTGCGTCATCTAAACGTCCAGACCCTGCTGTTGTTCTTGCTGCTGAATTGTGTTTTAGGCCAATGTTAACAGAGGTTTTATCCATGTTAACACCTAAGTTTACAGATACCATTGTTTCAGGTATGTAAGGCAGTTCATCTCCTCGAGATACATCACC
>JAQXAG010000003.1 GCA_029253045.1 Fidelibacterota bacterium
CTACTACTAACTCTTTGTCTGATAAGGAAGAGTTATTAAAAACTACTTCAGTAGATATCCAGACTTCAGAGACATTAATTGCGACCACACAAGAAAAAGTAAATACTCTCAAAGATAAATTAATTGATGGATCCATTAGCAATAATAAAGAATATGATGCTATGATGGATACTATTGATTTTGAAAAAAATATAATCTTTGAAAAAGAAAACGAATTATTAGTTCTTATGGAGACAAAAGAAAACTTATCGAAAGAGATTGATGAAGATAAAGCAGCTTTAGATGGTATTATTGAAGAGTTAAATACTAAAAAAGAATCATTAAATAAAAAAGTAGATGATGTGTCCGAAGAAAAGAATGCTCTTGCAAAAGAACGCGATAGTATAGTTGTTGGTATAGACGTAGATATATTAGATCATTATGCACAAATTTATGAAGCCAGATCTGGAGTGGCATGCTCAGAGATTCTTGATAATAATTGTGAAGGTTGCGGGGGATATATCCCTCCACAGATTGTAAATGAAGCCCTTGCTAAAAGTATTGTAAATTGTGGTACTTGTAGTCGTTTTTTACATAAATCTGAAATTTAATTTTTTTCTTCTTAATTCAATTTCTATCCCTTATTATATCAAAATGAGCTGATTGGATGATTACTCAATTTATTTGAGAGGAAAGTCCGGGCACCGTAGAGCATAGTGCCACCTAACGGGTGGGATTCGCGAGAATATGGATTAGTGCAGCAGAGAATAGACCGCCATTTATTTGGCAAGGGTGAAACGGAGGTGTAAGAGACCCCCAGTAGTAGTGGTAACATTGCTAGCTTGTAAACCCCACTAGGTGCAAGATCAAGTAGTTCCAAGATACGGCTCGTATCATTGAGGAACGGGTAGATCGCTAGAGTTCTATAGTGATATAGGATAGAGAGGAATGATCATCGCATTGAAAAATGTACAGAACCCGGCTTATAGATCGGCTCAAAGAATTTTAGATTATAAGCAAATAACAGGTATAAAAGATGAATAAATCAAAAATAGCAGGTATTGCATTCAATGTCCCTGATAATGTGATTACTAATCATGATTTAGAGGAGATGATGGATACAACCGATGAATGGATACAAACCAGATCAGGTATCAAAGAACGAAGATGGGTTAAACCTGGTATAGCTAATTCAGATTTAGCATTGCCCGCGTGTAAAGAAGCAATTCAAAACGCTGGAATTAATCCAGATGATATTGACGCAATTGTTGTAGGAACAGTAACCTCTGATTTTAATTTTCCAGGTATGGCACCAATCATTCAACAAAAATTAGGAATATCTGGTCATGTTCCTGCTTATGATATAAGTGCAGCATGTTCAGCATTTATATATTTATTAGAAATTGGTGACCAATATATAAAATCTGGAAAGTATAAAAATATACTGCTTATTGGATCAGACATAATGTCTACAATTATTGAAAGAACGCCGGAGGGTCGTGCAACAGGCGTTTTGTTTGGTGATGGTTCAGGTGCAGTTGTGTTACAGGCTTCAAACGATGATAGCGGTATTTTATCCACACATCTTTTTGCTGACGGTAAAGGAGTTGAACATCTAGGAGCAAAGGCTCCCGGATCATTTTTTAATCCCTTAAGAATAGACGAGCAGATTGTTGCTGATAGACATCATTTGCCAGTGCAAAACGGTAGAGAAGTATTTAAGAATGCTGTAAAAAGAATGCCAGAATCAATTGAAGTGGCTCTCAAAGAAAACAATCTACATATTGATGATGTAAAATTAGTAATTGCACACCAAGCCAATAGAAGAATTTTAGAGGCTTGTGCAAAAAGAATGAATTTGCCTATAGAAAAAATGTTTATCAATATTCACAAATATGGGAATACAACAGCAGCAACTATTCCAATTGCAATCTGTGAAGCTTTGGAGCAGAATAAATTTGCAAAAGGTGATACAATTATATTAACTGCTTTTGGTGCAGGGTATACATGGGCATCTGCTGCAATCCGCTGGTAATAAAATGTTTAATTTTTCAAATATAGCCAAGTTAATTAAAAAGAATCAATTACCTCTATTGATTTTCCTTGGTTTGTCAGTAGCTATTTCTCTAACATTTCCAACTGGATTTTCTATACGTTACGCTTATCAATTAGATGATATTGCAACAGAACCTATTATTGCACCATTTGATTTTGGAGTATTAAAAACAGAGCAAAAATTAGCTAAGGATTTAAGCGAAGCTAAGGAATCTGTGCCATATAGTTTTAATCGAGATCAAGAATTTGTTGATAAACAAATCTCTCAGATTGATACTTTTTTTGTCTATTTAAGTGATATCAATGACTCTCATAATCAATATATTACATCTCAAGACTCATTATATAAATATAGATATGAACCTGAATTTGAAAGTTTTCAAAATAGTTTTGTAGCAGACAGTACAACATATGTCACTCTGTATAATGCTTTTTTACAGCAGTATTCTTTTCAAATAGAAAAAAATCAATGGGATCAATTACTAGGCGTTACTGGAGAATTATCTGAAGAAATTAATCTTGATAGCTTTAAAAATTCAATCAAACAGATAGCCTTGAATCGTTGGGCAGAAGGATTACTCGATGAACCGCTTGCAAATATTGAAAGTTTAGATAATTCAGGTTCATATCTATA
>JAQXAG010000049.1 GCA_029253045.1 Fidelibacterota bacterium
ATATCAGTAGATTGTGCTCCTCTGGCTCTCATTGCTGTAAAAGCTTCGTGTCCAGGAGTGTCTAAAAATGTAATTTTATTACCATTATGATCAACTTGATACGCACCAACTCTTTGAGTAATACCACCAGATTCACCTGCTGCTACCTTTGTTTCTCTTATATAGTCAAGAATGGATGTTTTACCATGGTCAACATGACCCATAATTGTTACAACCGGTGCACGATTGGTTGCACCCTCTAATTCTTCTTCTGTATGAGCCATAACAAACAAATCATCTACCACTTCTTCGTACTTGCTTAGCTCTACATCATATTCACCTGCTATCAATTCAATTATATCCCATTCTAATCGTTGATTTACTGTAGCTAAAACTCCCATTTGTAAGCATTTTCCAATGACTTCACTAGTACTTACATCTAAAACTTTTGCTATCTCATCAATACTAGCATATTCTGCCAACTCTATCGATCTTGGGCTATCGTTTAAATCTGCATCAGAATCTTTCTTAGCTTTTTTATAAGATTTCTTTTTTGGACCTGAATCCATTGATGCTAAGGTCTTTTTTAATCTTTTTACGGCAGAAGTATCTTTTTTAATTGCTTCCTTATCTTTCTTTATCTCTTTTTTATCTTGAGATGAAGAAGGTTCTCTTAATGTAATTTTTCTTAATTTTTTCTTAGGTTTTTTAACTTCAGAAACTTGTTCTGGTTTTGTATCTGATGTCTTTGCTTCTTCTTGCTGTTCTTTGATTCTAGCTTTTTTTACTTTGTCTTGTTCTCTTTGATCCTGAACTGACATGATTTTGAATTTTTTAACAGATTTTGTCTCCATAACCACCTTAGAGTCATGTATCTCTTTTCTAACCTGCTCTTTCCTATCTCTTTCCGCAGACTGCCTATCTTTTGCAAACTCAGTATATACAACTTGTTGAGTTTTGCCGTCAATTGGTGACATATGACTTGTAACAGATATTCCTTTTGATTTTAGAAAATCAACAATATCATTGTGAGATATGTTCAGCTCTTTTGCAAGCTGAAAAATTCTAATAGAATCAGTCATGTATTATTTTTCCTCTTCAGCTTGTTCTTCAGCGGGGGCTTCTTCGACTACAACCTCTTCTTCAATAGCAGCTTCTTCAACCACAACGTCTTCAACTTGTTCTTCCGCGGGAGTTTCTTCTACTACAACCTCTTCTGGCTCATCATTTCTACTAATGAAAGCATTTACAACAGCGCTTATGGAGTTAATTTCATCTCCAGTAAGATCTAGCTCGTCAACGAGAACAAACTTTTTTGTTGCTAAATAGTCTGCTACACTAACAATATCAGCGCCAGCTAATTTCTTTAAAACACCTTTCTTAATACCTTTAAAAGTGTCAAGATTAGTTTTCTGATTTACTAGAACTTCATCATACTCTTCTTTAGTAAATGCATCGATTGTAAAACCTGTTAACTTAGAGGCTAAATTAATATTTACACCACTTCTTCCAACAGCATTTTCTAAACCACCTTCATCAA
This sequence comes from Fidelibacterota bacterium, assembly GCA_029253045.1. GTDB lineage: Bacteria > Fidelibacterota > Marinisomatia > Marinisomatales > Marinisomataceae > Marinisoma. The sequence goes on from JAQXAG010000049.1 coordinate 1,520, forward strand.
AAATTGCAACACAATAGTTCCTATCATCGTCTATATATAAATCTATAGGCTTAGCTGGTGATAAAGCTCTGGTAATAAATACTTCAGACTTCTCTGTATAATTCACAATATCAATCTTCTCATTGTTTAATTCTCTAACAACAGATTGAATACGACTTCCCCTCATACCGACACAAGCACCAACCGCATCAATTCTCTTATCAATAGAATGAACAATAATCTTACTTCTTTCTCCAGGTTTTCTAGCAATTCCTTTAATTTCAATAATACCATCCTCAATTTCAGGAACTTCCATTTCAAATAATTTATATAGAAATAAATCATCACTTCTGGATATTAAGATGTCTGGACCTTTAGGAGTAACTTCAACTGCCTTTACAAGAGCTCTAATCGTATCTCCTCTTCGAAATCTCTCTGAAAAAATTTGCTCATTTCGGGGCATTCTAAGCTCAGTTTGTTCAATATTTACAAAGGTATTTTCCCTGTGCACTTGATGAACAGTACCAATAATCACTTCGCCTATTCTTTGAACATAGTCTTCATATATATACTGCTGTTGAACTTCACGCGTTCTTTTATTTAAGAACTGTCTAGCATTAGCAACCAATCTTCTTCCAAAATTTGCCGGATCAACAACTTCTACAAAAGTATCTCCTAGTTTTAAATCTACAAGCTCAGGCTCAAGCTCTAGAGCTCTTTCAAGTGTGATATCAAAGTGATCATCATCTACTTCTTCAACAATCGTTTTTTCTACATAAATTTCAATTTCACCTTTATCTAGATTTACAATTACACTACAATTGTCAGATTCACCTTTTTCTTTATCAATAATAAATAAAAAAAGCTGTTCAATAATTGTTCCTAATTCAGAACGCTCAATATTTTTTTCTCTCGCTAATTCAATAAAAATTTCAATTAAATCTCTGTTTACCATGTTAACCTTTCAAATCTTATAGTTTTTTTATTATAACAAAAATGGGCCGTGGCCCATTCAAATACTGCGTAAATATATTTATTAAAAACCGTTTAAACAAGAAACTTAGTTTAAAGTTAGCGCTGTGCCGTACACTTCCTCAAATAACTCTATATATTGACTATTTTCTGTGTCAATACTATTTAGAATTTCAAAAGCTTTTACTTTATCGTTGTCTGCTACCAAGCGTTTTGCTTTTAAAATTGATATATAAGTAACCTCATTTTTAGATAGTGCGTTTTTTGCTGCATTGTCAAAAAATTTCATAGCCTTGTTTATATCAGTATCAAGCTGTCCCAACATTATATATGCTTCTGTTTTCAATGTAGAGTATTCTAATTTAGAAGCAGATTCAGATAGTAACATCGATGCTTTATCATTATTACCGTTTATAAATGCAGTTCTACCAAGGTAAAACTTTGCGTGTGTTGCAGCTGACGATCTTTCATAGTCCTCTACTACTGACTCTAACTGTAAAACGGCATTATCAAAGTCTCCTCTTTCAAAATAAATCATTGCATTACTTAATGCAGTATCTGCTGGTGAGGAAGTTTTTGGTCTTGAAACATCCCATGCAGACCATGTTACTGAAGCAACTAATAGAAAAAGAAAAATAGGATTCAATACAATCATATCTAATTTACTGTACTCTTTTTTTTCTTTATAGCTAACCGAAATTGGGTTGCTTATCATTTCTTTTACTTTGCTTACTAGTGACATATGTTTATTTCCAATAATTAAATAGTTTATATAGTTTTGGTCTAAATTTCGATGATAATTTAGCACTAGAAACTTTTTTATCTATATCTTTTCTAAGTTTTCTTTTCTCTTCAACATCTAATGCATTAAAGTCTCTACAATTATCCGAACAACACCTCTCATATTTTGTTGCGCAATCCTCACACTGAATAAATAAAATATGGCAAGCGTCATTGCTACAGTTAACATGCTGATCGCATGGATTTTGACATTGATGGCATTTTCCAATGATATCATCAGTAATTTTTTCACCTAACCTGTCATCAAAAACAAAGTTCTTTCCAATAAATGCTGATGGGATATTTTCTTTTTTAATATCATGAGCGTATTGGATAATTCCACCATCTAATTGATAGACATCTTTAAATCCTTTTTTTATCAAAAATGCGCTTGCTTTTTCACAACGAATTCCACCAGTACAATACAAATGAACCTTTTTATCTTTACTATCAGATATTAATTCTGCTACTTCTGACAATAATTCTTGAGACCGATGTATATCTGGAGTAATTGCATTTTCAAATCTTCCAACTTCACTTTCATAATAATTACGCATATCTACAACAATAGATTCTTCCTGTTTAATTGACTCATTGAACTCTTTTGCAGATAAATGTTGGCCTACATGATCCATATCATAACTATCTTTATGCACACCGTAAGCTACAATTTCATTCTTTACTA
>JAQXAG010000024.1 GCA_029253045.1 Fidelibacterota bacterium
AACTGCTTAATCACCTGCAAATCTAGTTCCAAATATTCCCACCCCAAGTTCGGCCCAAATAAGTAAGAATATTATTACAATAATTCCTGTAAATACTATTCTATATTTGGAAGTTTTAAACTTGTTGAGCGTTATTTCGATTAATGAACCAGCTATTGTAAGCATTGTCCCCATAATTATAAAATCAAAAAAAGACCAGCTTACTTCATCGGTGAATGTCATTGCTATCAATGGTATTGAAAGTAATATACTGACTCTATATAAAATTCTAGTTATCATGTAACACAAATATACTAATCAATTGGCACTGACCCATATTCATTTTCTTCAAAGTCTCCAGATTGAATAAAAAATATGATTAAAATAAGCTGTCCAAGATATGGAATAATACCTATGAGTATCCACCAACCACTCCTACCACAATCGTGTAATCTTCTTATAGGTAGAGAAATACAATTGTGTATTAAATATAGAGCAAGTAGTGGTATTAATATAAGGCCGAGTGTTAAAGGTGTTCCAATCAAAACAGTCAAAAAATAATACAATGAAAACATCCAAAATCCTTTTCGACTTTCTCTTGTTTTCCAATCAAAGGTTTGATATCGGAGTTTATATAAAAAATATATTTTATATGAACCTATAATACCGCCTTGTTCTCTTGCTTTATTTTCTCTAGCAAACCTGTCCGATATCTCAACAACTTCATTTGTTTTATCATCAAGCCACTCGCCACAAAATTGACATTTTACTGCTTCGTCTTTTATTTCTTCTTCACAAAATTGACATTCTTTCATACTCAAATTTACAAAAATTATATATGACTTTTTTAAAAAAATCATATATAATCTACTTATGAAAAAGAATAATTTTGTAGGATGGGAAGAATGGGTTAGTCTTCCAGAACTAAATCTGCCAGCGATTATTGCAAAGACAGATACCGGTGCAGATACATCAGCCCTACATGCATTTAATATTCAAGTTTTTGGTGACGAAAAAAACCAAATGGTTCGATTCGGAGTTAATCCAATTGTATCCGATGAAAGATTTTCAGTTTTTTGCTCTGCAAAAGTAATTGATCGGGTCAAGATTATGTCTTCTAATGGCATCTCAGAGCTTCGGTTCGTAATAGAAACAGAAATCGCTATTGGAAATGTGACAAAAAAAATACCTATTACTCTGACTAATAGAGAAAATATGAAGTATAAAATGATCATTGGTAGAAATGCTCTTGATGGTTTTCGAGTCTCGCCAGATAAAAGCTTCTTACAAAAAATTCTGGACTATAATTTGTATAAGCTTGTTAAAAATTATGGCTATAGGAGAAACTTAAGAATTGGGATATTGAGTATGGAACCTAATAATTATTCAAATTTAAAAATTATTAAGGCAGCAGAAAAAAATGGTCATCATTGTGAAATACTTAACACAAAACGATGTTATTTAAACATTGAATCTGATAATCCTGAAGTACACTACAATGGAAAGGTGCTACCGCATTATGATGCGATTATTCCTCGAATAGGTCCCTCAATTTCTCGATATGGAATGGCTATAGTAAGACAATTTGAGGCAATGGGGACATATTGCTTAAACTCTTCAATGTCTATTGGGGTTTCTAGAGATAAGCTAGCAGCTCATCAAGCTCTAGTGCTTAATAGAATCCCTATGCCTAATACTGCTTTTGCAAATTCACCTCATGATACAAATCATATAATTGATTTGACCAGTGGAGCGCCCTTAGTCGTTAAACTTCTTGAAAGTTCTCAAGGGAAAGGAGTTATTCTAGCTGAAACTAAAAAAGCAGCCTCAAGTGTTATTAGTGCATTTCAACAACTTCATGCACCTTTTATTGTACAAGATTTTGTAAAAGATGCAAAGGGCTCTGATTTACGTTTGTTTGTTATAGGAAGAAAGGTCGTAGCAAGTATGATGCGATCAGCATCAATAGAAGATTTTCGATCTAATCTTCATGCGGGAGGTAAAGCAAGTAAAATTAAACCTACAATAGAAGAAATAAAAATTGCAAAAAGAGCTGCAAAAGCTATGGGATTAAGCATTGCAGGTGTAGATATTTTACGTTCATCTGATGGACCAAAAGTCTTGGAGGTTAATAGCTCTCCCGGCCTAAGAGGTATTGAAGAAATTAATAAAATAAATATCGCTGCTAAAATGATTGACTATCTTGAAAAAAGATTAGGTGTAGCCAAAAAATCAACGTGATAATACATTTTCACAATAATTAAATATCATTTTTTATTGTGTGCTTGTGATATATATAGTTAGTACCCCCCTCGATTTAAGATTGGGTTGAGATAATTAGGTTGAAAATTTCGATTTAACAGCAGATCAGTTAGATATTATAATAGTTGCCTGTATAGTTGCCCTATTTTTTGTCCTCGTATGTCATTATTAATACATATTTGATACAAAGAAGGGCTATCAAAAGACAGCCCTCGTTTGTCGTCGAACATATAGTATGTCCTTACAAGTGGGCGATGAGAGATTCGAACTCCCGAC
>JAQXAG010000045.1 GCA_029253045.1 Fidelibacterota bacterium
AATGCACCGTTTAGGCCAATGACACCTTCTTTAAGGTTAATAGAATCTTCAATAAGTTGATCAGCGCTAGAGTTACGTTTATAACTTTTATTTATAATATTTAAATAATCTAGATTCATTTTTCTCCTCTTGGATGAGATTTTTTTATTGTCTCTTGGAGCTTGCCAAGACTTACATGGGTATAAATTTGAGTAGATGCTAAATTTTCATGTCCTAATAAAGATTTGATAGCACTAAGACCTACTCCACTATTTAAAAGATGCGTAGCAAATGAATGTCTCAATGCATGAGGCCCATATGAATTCAAAGTTAATGTTTTTAAATTTTTCATTACTAAATACTGAATGCTATCTCTTGATAAATTTTTACTTTTTTCATCGACGAACAAATTATTATTGAAGTTTGTCTTTATCAAAGGATATTTTTTTAAAATTGTTAAATACCTAATAAGAAAATCTTTGGTGTCACAGTCAAAATTTGCTAATCTAGTTTTGTTACCTTTTCCCAACACCCTTATTCTATTATTAGAAAAATCTATATCTTTTAATTGAATAGATTTTAGCTCTTCCAGCCTTAATCCTGATGTAAAAAAGAGCATGATAATAGATTGATCTCTTAGTTTAATAATATCTGATAATTTTTCATTTTTATTAATATGTTCCAATACTTGAGAAATTTGATTTATAGATAAAAAAGTTGGAATTGATTTCTTATATTTTGGTGATGGATATGATTTAACCTCATTTAATACAATATCATCAATTATTCCCTCTGTATGTAAAAACTTATAGAATGTCCTTAAAGCTGACAACATTCTAGAAAATGATCTTGGACCAACTGAACTACTTAGACTAGCGTGAAAATCAAAAATCAGATCTTTATTAATATTGGAAAATTGAATTTTATTTTTGTGCACGAAGTCTGAATATTGATCTAAATCAGATTTGTAAAATTGAATAGTTCTAGGCGAATATCCTCTTTCAAGCTCTAGGAATAATAAAAATTCTTTTTTATGGTTTTCAAATTTCATCATTTAAGATTGCATCATAAATTGTATTAAAATTTTTACTTGGATCAACGGAAAACTTTACTTTTTTTAAGGTTGAGGGATGTTCAAATTCTATAGAGTGAGCATGTAAACAATGTCCTTGAACTAATGAAAAATAGTCATCTAATTTTGACTTAGTATCTTTCATAAACTCTTTAGATTTTTTAATTCCACCCCCATATAATTCATCTCCAAAAATAGGAAATCCAAATTCTTTACAATGCACTCTAATTTGATGGGTTCTACCAGTTTTTGGAAAAAATCGAACTGCAGACAAATATTCTCCAGATTTAATTAATTCAAAATGTGATAGTGCTTTTTTTCCAATATCTGATGACTCAAATTGTATTGGGTTTCTTTTATTGCGACCTAAGGTATTTTCTATTACACCAGATTCCTCTTTCCACTGACTCCATGTGAGCGCTATATATTCTTTCTGTATAGTTCTATCTTTAAACTGATCAGATATTTTCCAATGTGCATGCTCATTTAAAGCAATAATCATGATACCGGTTGTATCTTTATCAAGCCTATGAACAATACCTGGTCTTGAGGGATCTATTGCATTTTTTAATTCTCTGTCAAATCGATGTAATAATATATTTACTAATGTTTTATCATGATTTCCTTGTGCTGGATGTACTATCACTCCCCTAGGCTTATTAATTATAGCAAAGTCTTTATCTTGATATATTATATCTAATGGATAGTCCCATTTTTCTAAAGAAACCTTTTTCTTATCTACTTTGCTCGAGAGATCAATATCTATATTATCGCTATAGCTTAACCTAAAGTTCTTTTTAACTTTTTCTTCATTTACTAAAATTAATCCATTAGTAATCATTTTTTGAATATTAGTTCGTGAAAATTGAACTAATCTTTTGGATAAAAAACTATCGAGTCTTTTTAATTCATCTGATGAAGAGACGGATATTTTCATAATATAATTACTTCTTAATGATTATAGAACTATACAATAAGAATAACAAACCTATTGTTACAGCTGAATCTGCAATATTGAAAACATACCAATGATTTCCATTTATATGAAAATCTATGAAATCAACTACATATCCACGAAATATTCTATCTAATATATTACCAATAGCTCCTCCAATAATAAGATATAAAGCTATCTGAGATGAATTATCTTCAAATTCCTTATTTTTGAGAAGTGAAATTAAATAAAAGGTGATTAGGATTGGAAATATGATAAAGAAAATTTTACCACCTGCGAAATTAATACCAAATGCAATACCTTCATTTCTTATATATGTAAAATCAAGTAAAGAGGGGATAACTGGAAACGAATCATAAAGGCTCATATTAGAATGAACAATGAATTTTGAAAGTTGGTCTAAAACAACAATCAAAACTGAAAAATATTTCATCATATGAGATTTAATTTTTTCTTTTCTTTAAAAACAACACTTTTGGTGGCATTAGGAACTTCCATTAATCTTTCTTTTGATATCAATTCACCAGATATTTCACAAATTCCGTAAGTACCATCTTTAATTCTTTGAAGAGCTTTTTCTAAATTTGTAAGATAGTCAGATTCTCGCGACATTAATAAAAAACTTTTTTCAACTTCATGTGCTTCAGTACCTTCATTATGGTCCTCTGTATTATTTTCTAAAAAAACAGAACTCTTACTGGATGATGTAGATCGAACAGCGCTTATATTATCGGTAATTTCACTAATTTTACTCAATATATTCTGTTCAAACTTTTTTAATTCTGCTTTAGTGTATTTTGTTTTAGCCAATTTTATACTCCTTATAATTTTTTCTTTATCAATATGTCAAATTTTTCTGATTTATACTTAAAAAGAGAATTATAATCAGAATTATCTAAACTTTCCACAATATCTACACATAAAATTTCATTCATGAAGTATTCTTTGTGAGAAGTAACAGCATTTTTTATTTCGTCAGATAAGTTTCCAGATAATATAATCCTATCATCTACATTGAAGTCAGCCTCTTTTCGCATTACCTGCACATGTCTAATTAGCTCTCTGATTAAACCTTCAGCTGCCAAACTCTCATCAATTTCAGTGTTGATTGCGACTATAACGTCATTTGAAAAAAATGCTTCTTCTTTTTCATGTCCTTGAATTTGAACAATGACATCTTCTTTTATAATATCAAATTTATCTGAAGCTATTTGTTGATTACTTAGATATTTTTCCATTACATCATACTGGTCAAGCGTACTAATGTACTTAACTACTGTTTGCATATCTTCTTCAAACTTTGAAGATAAGATTTTGAAGTTTGGCTTTACAATGAAAGAACCCATATCTTTTAGACTTGTAATTATTGATATAGTTTTAATATTCAATTCATCTAAAATGAGTTGTTGTTGGCTTAAAATAAATTCAGTGAGCGTCGAGTCTTTTTCGTATATCTTTAAATTTGAAAGAGGTTGTCTAACTTTTATATTAGCTTTCTTTCTTGCAGCTCTACCTGATTCAATAATCTTTTTAAGGGTTTCAACTTTTTTGAGTAGATCCATGTCAATCTTCTCTTCATCATGACCTACATAGGGAGATAGATGAATGCTACCATGATTTTCATTTGAATCATCTTTTGAAATATTAAGATACATACGCTCTGTAATAAATGGTAAAATTGGAGCTAACAGCTTTATTAGAGATAAAAGAACATCATACAAAGTTTGGTATGCTACGAACTTATCTTTATCATTCTCGCTTTTCCAAAATCTTCTTCTATTTCTCCTGATATACCAGTTAGATAAGTCATCAATAAATAACTCTACTTTCTTTACAAGCTTATCTGCTTCAAAATTATCATAATGAACTGTAGAATCTTTTATCAATAAATTTGCTTTTGAAATAATCCATTTGTCTAATAATGTTAAATCATTTTTATCTATTTTTTCGGAATGAGGTTTAAAATCATCTAAGCTTGCATAAGTACAAAAGAAGGAATAGATATTCCAAAAACTGATTAATCTTTTTCTGACTTCATCGGCTTTATCATATCCAAACAATAAGTTATTCTCAACATTCTGTCTTGTATACATCCACCTCATAACATCCACACCCATCTTTTCAGCGGCATCATCAAACCATATAGCATTTCCTGCTGATTTATGCATCTCTTGCCCATCTTCCGCTTTTACTAGCGCGTGTCCAAGCAGAGTTTTAAATGGAGCTTTGTCTTCAAGAAAGGAAGACATAGCTAATAATGAATAAAACCAATTTCTAAATTGACCTGGAAAACACTCTGTAATAAAATCTGCTGGAAACCATTCGTTCCAATATTTCTTGTCTTCAAAATAATTTAAAGTAGAAAAAGGCACGATTCCTGCATCAAGCCAAGGATTTCCAACATCTGGAATTCTTGTACCAATAAGCCCAGAGTCAGGATGTTTGATTTTTACATGATCAATCCAAGGTCTATGAGGGCTATTTCCATCAAATTCTTCCCACCCTTCAACGGACAGGTCTTTTAATTCTTTCTTGGAGCCTACTACATAAAAACTTCCATCTTCAAATGTCCAAATAGGCAATGCTAATCCCCAGAATCTCTTCTTAGAAATCATCCAATCACCCATATTGTCTAGCCAATTATGCTCTCTATCTTCTCCCCACTCTGGAATCCAATTAATATCGCTAACAACATCTTTAATCCTATTTCTCCAGTCCATGTTTATATACCATTCATCTACTTGCTTAAATACAAGCTCATCTCCAGATCTCCAGCAATGAGGGTATATATGAGGATAATCTTCTGCATAAAGTAAAAGATTCCTATCTTTTAAATCTTGAATAATCTTTGAAGCTGTTTCAGGGTCTGTAACATTTAATCCTGCCATAAAATCAAATCCATCAATAAAGTTTGCTTGATTATCAATTGGGGATATTTCTACAAAACCTTCTTTTTTACAAATTTTATTATCTATTGATCCACAACCGCCAGCCATGTGAACAATACCAGTTCCTTCGCCCTCAACAACCATATCTTGACCTTCGGAATCTTTTCCTCCATCAATTACGATATGGCACTGTATAGGAGTGAGCTCTCCCTCTTTTACGTCTTGATTAATATTAGGATAGCCTCCAGCTGTTTGCTGTGGTTCTAAGTGGTCATATGGACCTTCATAAGCCCAACCAACCATATCTTCACCCTTCAACACTTCAATCACTTCATATCCGCCTCTTTCCTTAAATATTTGATCTAAGGTTTTTAGCTTTGGTATGCCATCAATCCAGTTCTTCTTTTCTGAGAACTCTTTGCTGAGTCGTTGATACTTTAAATTAGTTTCTGCAACATAATAAATTGACTTATCTGCTAACTGTATTTTAGCGTAATTGATTTTTTTATTTACAGCAACAGCAATATTTGATGAAAGAGTCCATGGAGTTGTAGTCCAAATTAATATGTTTTCATTTTTTTTATCTTTTAAAGGAAACTTTACGAATACGCCCTTGTGAACTGTTAATTTACGCCCTTCGATAATTTCCATCTGAGAGTAAGATGTACCTGATCTACCTGACCAGGGTACCACATCAGTACCTCTATAAATTTTTTCTTCGTTAAATAGTTTTTTTAAAAAACCCCATATTGCATAATTATTTTCATCGGACATGGTATAATATGAGTTTTCCCAATCCATCCAATAACCCAGTCTTTTTGATTGTTCAGTTTGAACATCTGAATATTTTTTGACACGCTGCTTGCAAAGCTTAACGAATTTTTCTATCCCAAGCTCTTCCACTTCCTTTTTAGACTTAATACCAAGCTCTTTTTCTACTTCGATTTCAACCCAAAGTCCTTGACAATCAAAGCCGTTCTGATATCGAAGTTGATATCCATTCATTGACTTATATCGCTGATAAAGATCTTTTAATGTTCTACCCCAAGCATGATGTACTCCCATTGGATTATTAGCAGTAATAGGGCCATCTAAAAAGCTCCATTTCTCACCTTCTGAATTTTGACTTACTAATTTTTGAAAAATTTGGTTTTTTTCCCAGAATTCAAGTATTTCGTGCTCGTTGGATACAAAGTCTATTTTTGGATTTTCTTTTCTTATACTCATGATGAATTAACTATGAACTTATAAGAAATGTTGAATTATTGCAATTTGATTAGAATTTATCTTCTAAGTGTTAAAAATCTAGATGCATTACCACGTTTTACTAAGAATAGAATTTTTTTATCTTCTTCATATTCTGAGATTTCTTCTTTAAACATTTTAAGATTAGAAATCTTTTGTCTTCCTATGCGAGTAATCAAATCTCCTTCAAGCATGCCTGATTCCTCTGCAATACCGCCTTCTTCTATATTTACTACCACTACTCCTTGAATATCAGAATTCATAGGACGCTGGATATCATACTGTTCGATTAAGTCATCTGTAAGGTCCAGTACTGACAATCCAAATTCGTCAAAATCATTACTACTACTGCTTACCATTTCAGTTCCAGCTCTTTCTTCAAGTACAACATCAATATCTTGCACTTCTCCTTCTCGTGAAATTGTTAGTGTTATTTTTTGACCTGGACTAGCGCTGGATACTAAATTTTTCAATGCAGAGCCATTTGTAATTTCTTTGCCTTCAAAAGCAATAATAACGTCTCCCGATTCTAACCCAGATTTTTCAGCTGGACTTCCTTCAACAATGTCACTGACAATTGTACCTTTTCTAGATTCAAGATCCATAGTTTCATAAAGATCTTCATTTATGTCTTGCATATAAATACCTAAGAAAGAGCGTACTACATATCCTTTAGAAATTAAGTCATTCATTACTTTTTTAACAATGCTTGATGGGATTGCAAATCCGATTCCAGCGTTAGATCGACCGCTTCCTGAAGCTATTGCTGCATTAATTCCAATGAGCTCTCCGTTCATATTTAATAATGCTCCACCACTATTTCCTGGGTTAATAGCTGCATCTGTTTGAATGAAGTTTTGATATGTATCGCTACCTCTCATAACATTATTTCTTCCCATAGCACTAATAATTCCTGCTGTAACAGTGTGACTCAAATTAGCTGAAAAAGGACTTCCAATGGCAAGCACCCATTCACCTACTCTTACTAACTCAGAATCCCCAATTGGAACTGCCTTAATGTTTTCTGCTTCAATTTGTAAGACAGCTAAATCTGTACCTTGATCCAAACCTACGACCGTAGCTTCAAAGACTCTCTTGTCCATTAATTCTACCATGATTTGATCAACTGGCTTATCATTTCTTTCATCAAAAATCACATGATGATTCGTAACAATATAGGCATTGTCTTCATCTACAATCACGCCTGATCCTAGTGACTTACTTTCAAATTCCTCTGGAAGAGATCTACCCCAGTATCTATAGAAATTTTGCACATCTTCATCCATAGTTACTGTATTAGTAGTTGTAATTGTAACGACTGACTCATTTACATTCTCAGCGATATCAGCAAAAGAATTGCTGAACTGCTTAAACATAGATCCTTGAGCAAATAAGGATGATGATGCGATTAATATTATGAGTATTCTTTTCATCTTCTTTTTATTTAAATGGTAACACGCATAATAAGTTCCACATTTAGTTTAAGCCTTCTTGCAAGAATCTCTTAAACTCTTCAACGTCTCTAGTCATACCAGGGAACTCTCCAATTACTAAATCATTTTTGTCTAAAATAACATAATAAGGTAATGCCGCTGTTTTGAATCGATTAATTTGATAATCTCTCTTTTCAAGATAATTATCTCCAGAATCAGTATAAAGACTGACTAGAACAAAGTTTGACATTATATCTTCTACAGATTTCTTTGCAAATACATTAGTTTCCATCCAACGACAATTGGTACATGTAACTCCCGTAAAATCTATAAAGATTTTTTGGTCATTCTGGTTCGCTAAAACAAATGCATCATCCAAAGAATTTACCCAATTCAAATTTGATTTGACTTTTTTTGGAGGAAGATAAGACTCAATTGTTCCATTAATATTATATCCAAAATTTCCTGATAAAAGATAAAGGCCTAGCAATAAAAATGCTGAAGAAACTAATCCTCTTTGATAAGAAACTGCTATCTTAGAGTCATGTTTAAAGCTAATAATTCCCACAATATAAAAAGCGCATAGGAGCATAATAAGTGCCCAACAATAAAGTACTATCTCATATGTAAAAATATCCCACTGCCACACTAAATCTGTATTACTTATAAATTTAAAAGCTGCTGCTATTTCAAGAAAACCCATGATCACTTTTACAGAGTTCAACCAACCACCTGATTGAGGTAGCTTTTTCAAATAATGTGGAAAAAGAGCTAAGAAAAAGAAAGGCGATGCAAAAGCTAAACTAAATACTAGCATCCCTATAATAGGCCAAAACCAATCACCTTGTGATGCAGCAACTAAGATTGTACCCATAAATGCGACTGTACATGTAAAAGAAGTAAGTGTAAAAGTTAATGCCATGAATAGAATACCTGCATATCCTTCGGAACTTTCTCTTTCTAGTGAGAAGCGCTTTAATGATTGTGGAATCTCAATTTCGTAAAAGCCAAAGAGAGAAAAAGCAAAATAAATGAACAAAAAGGCAATAAATAAATTTACATAAGGATTAGCAGCAAGCTGTGTAGCTCCTGAAGCACCCAGAAAAATAGCTAATAACATGCCTAATAATGTAAAAGTCATAACAATACCGAGCATATAAACTGATGCATCTTTAATTGGCGAAGTTTTTTTATCTTCACCTCTCTTCAAAAAGAAAGAAATAGTAATAGGTATCATTGGAAAAACACACGGTGTTAACAATGCTGCAAATCCCATAATTAATGAAATAAAGAGGAATCCTCCAATATCAGATTCATCCAGTTCAAGGCGGTTAAATACGGACTCTTTTGAGAAATCAAAATTATCAATAGTAAACTGCTCTCTTATATTACCACTCTCTAAAACAAACTCAACTGTACCGCTAAACTCATTAGGTGGATAGCATAAATTTCCTGTACAAACCTGGTATTCCACTGTTATATCAAATGAATATGTTCCGTTTGATAAATTTTTATCTATAATAATAGGCACTTTAAATAATGGGCTGCCTTCGTGATACTTCGTAATATTATCAAATCCTTCATCATAAGCTACAATAGGATCTGGTTCTATAACTTTCCCTGTTTTAACAATTTGATCTGAAACTACATTAATAACTGTAGGTTTTGGCCCTTCAGGAACATCATAAATTGCATAAATATGCCATTCATTCTCTATATTTGCCTGAACCTCCAATATAACTACTTCACCTTGATTGGTATTGTTGATATTAAATTTGAATTCAGCAGGATCGCTAAACTGGCCAAATAAAATAGTAAAATATGCTAGTATTGAGATGAATTTTTTCATTGAATGTGCTACAAAGATAATCTTTTCTTTAATTTGCTCCAAAATGTTTCTTTAGGAGTCTCAACACTCTTCTCTATCATAGAATCTAATTGAATTAATAATTGTTCCATTTCAGACTCTGCAGCATTATATCCATTTTCAATAAACTCTTCAGTTCTATCGAAAGCTGACCAATGTACATCTTCATGTTCGGGACTGATGACAAAGTCAGACTGCTTTAGTAAATAAGAATTTAGATGTAAGGTAGATATATCTCTAGCTCGATTAGTAATCTCAAAGATATTATCTGGCTCTTCGCTAGCATTGAATGCTTTACTAATATTTACGGCAATAATAAAATCGCACTTACCTACCAATGGAGGAACAGGTGTTGGAAAAACAATTCCACCATCAAGAAGCATTCTATTGTCAATATATGTTGGTTCTACAAATCCAGGAATAGATGAACTTTTAACAACAGCATCAACTACATTACCAGCTTTGTAAAGCATTGGCTTTCCAGAAATAAGATCTGTAGCAGTGACAATTAAAGGTATTTTTAAATCGTCAAATTGATTGCTTTCAAAAAGATTATTCGCAGCCTTTGCTAATCTTTCATTTTTTACCAAGGATTTTCTCGTTGAACTAACCATTAATATATATTGATTTTTCATTTGCTTAAATACTTGAGAAAAAACTGAATCATCTTTTTCGTTATTAGGAATATATCTAAATCCTAAATCTTTAAAATCTTCTCCATTAACATGTTCAGTATATTTTTCTTCTACAATAGCAGCGCTTGCTTGAGATGCATACATTGCACCAATCATTGACCCAGCGCTAGTACCAGATATAATATCAGGTATAATACCTCTTCGCTCTAAAGATTTTAATACTCCTATGTGACATGCACCTCTTGCTCCACCGCCACCAAGGGCTAAACCAATTTTTAAATTTTTGTACATTTGTTCTCGCTAGACTGTATCGGAAGCAACTATATTGCTTCCAGGTTTAATTGCTGGAATATCCTTGATATGATCAGGAATATTATTTTTATCAAATATTTTTGCAGTTTGTTTAGTAATTGCAAAAAAATTATCATGTAAATGAACAGGGGTAATACTCCTATCAACAATGATACCAATACCTACGATATCACCTTTGTGTCGATTAATTAGATCTGATACTTCTTTAATAGATCCTCCCGTACTAAGCACATCTTCAATAATAAGAATTTTTTCACCGGGCTTTATTTCAAATCCTCTTCTAAGTTGCATCTCGCCATCAACTCTCTCTGAAAATATTGTTCTCTTATTTAATTGTCTTCCGACCTCTGTACCTAAAACAATACCTCCAATAGCAGGAGAAATCACCTTATCAATGGAAAGATCTCCAAAGTTAGATGATAAAATATCTGCAAATAATGATAAGTATTTAGGATATTGTAATACTTTAGCGCACTGGAAATAAGCATCACTATGCATTCCAGATGACAACACAAAATGGCCATACATTAGTGCTTCAGTGTCTTCAAAAATTTTAATATAATCTTTATCGTTCAAAATGCAACCTCATTTGATTTGCAAAATTATGTGCAGCGTCATGAATACCTTTATAATCATTATCTCCAGGGAAAATTATAGACCTAGACACATTGATCAAGGTTGATTCTGCAAAATTATTATTAATCTTAATAACATCTTCAAGGCTACCACCTTGTGCTCCGATACCAGGAATTAGAAAGGGCAAATCGTTTGTATTTCTTACTTCACTCATTGCTTTGCTATTGGTAGCTCCAACAACTAAACCAATATTGTTATGCCTATTCATATTTTTTGACAACTCAATTACTTTGTCAAAAATATCTTCCTGTATATAATTAGCGGATGAATTTGAAGTCCTACAAAGAACATAAACTCCCTTATCTTCACGAGAGCAAAATGGCTCAATTGCCTCTTCTCCCATATAAGGATTTACTGTAATAGCATCACAATTAAAATGACTAAAGAATGCATTCGCATAATGATTTGCTGTATTTCCAATATCACCTCTTTTAGCATCAGCTATAATAATGTGGTCACTTCCAATCTCTTTCACCAATTCTTCAAGCCATAAAAAACCTTGGGATCCCCACTCTTCAAAAAATGCAAGATTTGGCTTATAGGCAGCTGCCACATCTTTCGTAGCAGATACAATCTTAAAAGAATAATCTTTAAGCTCTTCAATTGAAACATCCGAGTTAAAATATTTTTTATCAATATCAATACCCACGCATAGATTAGAATTTTTTGCTTTTATTGTATTGGTTAGTTTTTCTTTAAAAGAATTCATCGGGGAAATTTAACCTAATTAACACTATCAAACAAATGCCTTCATACTAGATTGAAAATTTTTTAATATTAATCACAATGCACAATCCCGAAAACTCATCAAAAACAAAAATTATTGCCTCAACTAATGTTTTTCAAATTGAAAAAATTGAAAAGGTTGGACGTGAAGACTATCCCCAGCTTATAGAAATATCTTTGCACTTAGCTAAAGAATATGGTAGGCAAGCAGTTTTAACAAAAGATACTATACAAAAGTATTTCAATACTGAAAAATCTTTACCTTTTATTGCACGGTACCAAGATGAAATCATTGGTTACATTATTGGGATTCCATTAGAAGAATTACGCCAAGAATCATGGGCAGTAAATGATGAAAACTTTGGTAAATATAATACGTTATATACCTATGCTTTCGTAATCATGGAAAAATATAAATCTAACGGCTACGCAAGAATGTTAAAAAGAGTATACCTTAGCTGGTCACAAAAAAGATCTAATATTAAATATGTTACTGGTCATGTAGTGACAGGTACATCAAATGTAGCTGATAAAAATATGACTATCATCAGTCGAATTGACGACTGGCAAGGCACTAAAAAATCTTTTGAGTACTATAGAAGATCATTTGATATTAAAGATAATATTGAGTCCATTAATAGCCCGCCTTTAGAAATTACCATCTAGTAAAAAAACTTTCAAATGTAACCTTGACTTCCCATATTTATAATGTTAAGTTTGCGTTACATTTTAATAAAAAAAGGAAATAAAATAATATGTTTAACATAACAGAATTAATATTAGGTGCGCTTGGAATAATGTCAGGATTTATAATTCCTCTAGGAGTATTTTTTTGGCTATACAAAGATGCTAAAAATAAGAGAGAAGCCG
Source organism: Fidelibacterota bacterium (assembly GCA_029253045.1). GTDB lineage: Bacteria > Fidelibacterota > Marinisomatia > Marinisomatales > Marinisomataceae > Marinisoma. Next base: position 12,619 of record JAQXAG010000045.1, read on the forward strand.
TTATTGCAATTGCAAAAACTGCCAATGATCCAGAAAGAGTACAAGAGTTTTTAGATACGCTTAGTGGTGGAGAGAAAAAAAGAGAACCAATTGACTACAAAAGAGATGGAATGATAACTTTTTTCGTAGGTATTGGTCTTTATCTTTTCGGTGTTGAGTTTGTACATGTACTAAAAGGTGTAGGGCTTTTAGTTAGTTCAATTGGAGTTGGTCTTATGTTTGCTGGATATTTTTATCCAGATGATAGCGCTGGAATTACAAAAGCTGTTGAAGATTTTGAGAAAGAATAATAGTGGGTAAACATCATAAGAACCTTTTAAATAATCTTCAAGAACTCAGGAAGTCAGCTGGATTAACCCAACAAGAACTTTCTGAAAGTGCTGAAGTTTCAAGGAAAAGTATTAATGCAATTGAAAATGGAATTTATGTTCCCTCAACAGTTCTAGCATTAAAAATTGCAAAAATCCTGAAATGCTCTATTGAAGATTTATTTCAATTACCTTAAATCTACTAATCAGATTGTGGTAAATAGCTTATTAAAACTAATGCAGCTGATGAAATGGCTAAAGCTGGAATTACCGCTTCATCAAGACTCCACTGATTTCCAAAGTATACTGTTGCAACTATTCCTGATACAATTGAACATATAGCACCATACTTTGTTGCTTTATCCCAAAAGAACGCTGCTAATAAAGTAGGAGTAATTGCTGTACCGTAAATTGTAAATGCATAAAGTGCTTTTTCAAAAATAGTTGTATCTGCAGCAAACATTCTTGAAACCCAATATGAGAAAAATCCTAACAACAACACTAATAACCTACTAAGCGTTACAATTGCTTTGTCTGAATACTTTTTATTAGAATATCTTAAATAAATATCATTGATTAGAATTGTTGTCGGAACTAATAAAAATGAATCTGCTGTAGAAATAATAATACCTATAATTGTAGCTAGCATTACAGCTCCAACTAATGGTGGTAAGAAATTATAAGCTGCATATATCAATACATGTGACTCTTTTGCGATATCTGTAATCATACTAGAGCTAATCCATGCATTAGCAATAATAAGAGACTCTAAAATAACTACCGCAAAAAATAGTAGATAAGTTGCTTTTTTTGCTGAAGCAACTGAGTCGCTTGCAAAAAATCTTTGATACATATTTGCATCGCCAAGTATTAATAAAAAAGATGGTAAGGTGAAGTTGATTACATCTCTAAATGAAAGCACTCCAAATACGGACATATTATTCATCATACCTTTGCTTTCAAAGCCAGCAGTCATGCCCTCAAAACCTCCTGCTTGAAAAAAGAGGATTGGAAGTGCAATAATAAAACATGTAATCATAAGAATTCCATTTGCAACATCTGTATATGCAACACTTAATAAACCAGCCAATACTGTATATGCAACAATAAATAGCGCTGCTATTATCGTTGCTTGATCTAAAGTCAGTGCTGAACCTAAATTATCATGAAAAATAGTATAGATTACTGCTCCACCAGCATTGAACTGATAACTAACAATCACCAAGTAAGCAGTCAGCAATGCTATAACAGATAAAATCATTGCTGTATCTCCAAATCTGGATCCGATAATTTCTGGTACAGTCAATTTACCAGAAGCTCTTGCTTTTCCTGCTATCTTTGTTAATGCTAAGACGCCTAACATTCCACCAATAGGCAGTAAAAATCCTGCTGCACCTATCTCAAATGCTTTTCCAGCATTACCCAATACAGATCCTGTTCCCATCCAAGTTGCTGCCATTGTTCCAACTAATATCCAGGGAGAAAGAGATCTTCCAGCTACTGCAAAGTCTTCTTGGTTTTTAATAGAATCTGATTTGCTGAGCCCAATTAAAAGTAGCCCAATCAGATAGATTCCGATAATTACATAATAAATCATTGAAATAATTTAAACATAATCCATATATTTGTTCTTAATTAATGCAATTACACTGGAAAATAATTATTGGCTTGGTCTTAGGGACTATTTATGGAATAGCTAGCGCTGTCAATGGATGGTCAGATTTTACCTCAGATTTTATATCTCCATTCGGAACAATTTTTTTAAATCTTTTAAAACTTATTGCTGTGCCATTAGTAGTTTCATCTCTTATTACTGGCGTTGCTTCTCTTTCTGATACTACAAAACTTTCCAGAATTGGTTGGAAAACAATTGCTCTATATATTAGTACAACAGCAGTAGCCGTAAGTATAGGATTAATATTGGTGAATGTTCTTCAACCTGGATCGCTTGTTCCAGATAACTTTCAAGAAACTTTAAGTGAAGAGTATCGCAATACTGCAGCTACAAAGCAAGACTTAGCAAGCTCTGTACAAAATAATAGAGGCCCATTACAGCCATTAGTAGATATGGTTCCAAGTAATATGTTTTCAGCAGCTTCTAATAATAGTAACATGCTCCAAATAGTATTTATATCCATCATTTTTGGAATTGCATTAATTGGTATTGATAGAAAATTTTCTCAACCCGTATTAGCTTTCCTCGAAGGTATAAACCAAATGATTATTAAGTTGGTGGAGATGATAATGTATTTTGCTCCCTATGGAGTATTTGCTTTAATAGCTAAAACTATTAGTTCTGTTTCTGGAGATGTATCTCAAATTGGAAGCATACTATCCGCCTTACTATTTTATATGGGAGTAGTAGTTTTAGGACTATTCATACATATGGGTATTACATACCTTACTATATTAAAGATGTTTACTAATATGGATTTAAAACATTTTTTTAAATCTATGGCCCCGGTACAACTATTAGCATTTTCAACCAGCTCAAGTGGAGCCACGCTTCCAGTAACAATGAAACGTTGCGAAAAAGATCTAGGTGTATCAGAAGAAATATCGTCTTTTGTTTTACCCTTAGGCGCTACAATCAATATGGATGGTACTGCCCTTTATCAAGGAGTTGCCGCTGTATTTATAGCGCAAGCTATTGGAATGGATCTTACTTTTGCTGATCAATTTACGATCGTTGCAACAGCTGTTTTGGCATCAATCGGAACCGCTGCTGTTCCAGGAGCTGGAATTATCATGCTAGTCATTATTCTTGAAGCTATTAATGTACCTAGTCAGGGGATTGCATTGATATTAGGTGTGGATAGAATTCTTGATATGATTCGTACTGCAACCAATGTGACTGGTGACGCTACTATTGCGTGTGCAATGGATTCTTTAGAGAAGTAGACCACTCTTCATGACTATCAGTAATAATATCTTTAATATTCGATAATTGTAGAGCTCGAGTTGCAGATACCATTATTGCTTCAGGAAATGATTTTTTTAAATAAGCTATTCTATCTTGATCTACTTTATCTACTTTATTAAATATATACTGGCAATCAATATGATTAGCACCGATTTCTTTTAATACACTTTCTATTGTAGCAATTTCATTTTGTAAATCTTTAGAACTTGCATCAAGAACAATTAATAATAAATTCGAATCAACAACTTCTTGCAAGGTTGATTTAAAACTAGCAATAAGATTGTTTGGTAGGTTTCGAATAAAACCAACCGTATCGCTCATCAGTACATAATTAGAGTTTCCAATAAATAGACGTCTTACAGTTGTATCTAAGGTAGAAAATAATTGATTCTTGATTAATACATCACTTTTAGTAATTGCTTTCATCAAAGAAGATTTTCCAACATTAGTATACCCAACAAATGATGTTCTGAAGAACGATTGTCTCCTCTTGCTTTGAACTCTTCTTTCAGAATCAATACTCTTTAACTTCTTTTTAAGATTTGATATTCTTTTTCTTAGAATTCTTCTATCAACCTCAATCTGAGTCTCTCCCGCTCCTGCTCTTGTACCAAAACCACCCATTTGTCGCTCAAGGTGAGTCCACATTCTAGTTAAACGGGGTAATTGATATTGAAGTCTAGCTAGCTCTACCTGAGTTTTAGATTCTTTTGATTTTGCATTATTGAAAAATATCTCAAGAATGACTCCGCTTCGATCAATGAATTTCATTTTTTCATCTAATTTTTGGAAATTCTTTGTTTGAACGGGACTTAGGTCTTCATCAAAAACGATATAATTTGCTTTTAGAAGTTTTGCCTGCTCTACGATTTGCTTTGCTTTTCCAGATCCCACAAAATATGCAGGGTTAATACTATTTAGTTTTTGCTCAATTACACCACACACCTTTAATCCTAAAGTGTCTATTAGTAAGGATAATTCTTCAATACTGTTATTGTAGTTCTTATCGCTTTTCCATATTCTAGGCGCTACTATTAATACTTTTTCTTTTTTAAGACTCATCAGTAATCAATCTTTGAAAAAATATTCTATTTAAAATATCATCTAACAGCAGATCAAAAGATTTATTTGACCAATCAGAATCTTTTTTGGTAGTTAAGAAAAATATCTTTCCTCCTAAAACGTCTTTTTCTAATAAGAGCGGATCGCCAGTTGAAATCATAATTTTGGAAAATTCTTCTTCGTCTTCTCTGAATTGAAAATATCTAAAAATTTCAGACTGACTTACTAAATCTGTAGAAGTAAATGCATGTTTTTCTAAGAATTCTTTGTCCTCTAGAGAAAAAAACTGGTTTCTTGATGAGCCTCGAACAGCCTTAACCTTAGGAAAGCCTAAACTATAATAAAGCTCATTATTATCTTTGATATTATCATTCATAAAAACAAAAATATATCCTTCATTTAAAAGAAATTTCTGGAGCTCAACAATTATTTTTTCAGACAATGAGTTTATATCATTGAGAATAATTACTTCCGTATTTGCAAAATCATATTTTTTAAATTTATCGTAAATGATATTTTTATTATTTATCAATTTATTTTTATCAAAAAGATTGTCAAAATACTTATCTCTAGAACTGTTAGAAATTGTAAGGACTTCAACTTCTCTGATTTTAGGTACCGTATGGTACTGTTCAGCCATTATAATATCGTCTTGCATGATGGATACTCTAATATTC
>JAQXAG010000048.1 GCA_029253045.1 Fidelibacterota bacterium
ACTCACAATCCAGACAGTCAAGAAAGGTTAATTTCTTTATGGAAAGATAATTGGATAGATAAAGGTTGGGAGCCCATAATCCTCAATAATGATTATGCGAAAGCTCATCACTACTATGATGAATTTGTGGAAAAAATGTCAAAATTCCATGTTCTCATAACAGGAAATAAAATTAATAAATATGGAATTTATTGTTATACTAGATGGCTAGCTTACGCAATGCTGGAATCATCCGATCAAATTTATACTTGTGATTACGATTTAATAAACAATGGATTAAAGCCGAATGAAATAAAAAATTCTGGAGGGCTGCACTTAATGTCTGAGTATTGTCCATGTTTTATTTCTGGAAATTCTAAAGATTTTTTAAGAATGGCAAAGTTTATGGCTAACATTACGGAGATGAGGTATGATTTTTTAAGAAACAATGTCAAAAATATGTCTGGAATGAGGTCTGGCATATATCATGATCAAGATGTGTTAGTAAATAATATATCAAATCTTTACTGTCCTTTTGGAGTCTCAATTGCAAGCGACTTGAAGTTTAATCTTTCTACGAAATATGTAGGACAAATGGCAAGCAAAAATACTTTTGATGATTTTGTTTTCAAAAAAAAGCTTCCAAAAACTTTGCACTTCTCAAGAAACAGCATGATTAGGTTTAAAAAACAAATTGGAGAAAATCAATTAGATGATGATGTCTTAAGGTGCAATATTATAGAAGAAAAATTTAGATAACTTAAATTATATGGTGTAATAAAAAGTATGCCAGTGCCAAATTCAAGAATAAAAATAAAGACTGTAGAAAATTGCGATTTTATATCCTTACCTCTTGCTAAACCTGAATATTTCGGTAGGGAAAAAACATTCAGACTTAGAATAAAATGGGGAGATGGCAGTACAAATACTTATTCAAACAATTATGACAATGCGACTTTAGATTGGAATAGGGATTACGACACAGCTGGAAAAACTAAAAATTCAGTCCCTGAATCAGATACTTTAGTTGTCCCCTTTCATTCCTATAAGGCTCCAGGGCAATACACCATCGAAATTTTTGGGGGATTTGATTATAGCCATGGTGAAAGCGATAACGAAAACATAGGAACATTAAAGTTTGCATTTGCAGCCGCTGAAGACAGAATGGAAATATCAACAGGAGAGGGCGAGAATAAAGTTGTAACCAGGCAATGTGTAGGAACGCCAGATAAAATTGAAGAGATTTTTGGATTAGGAAGTGCAAATAGGCCAAGGGGAGATTTATTTATTCACGGGCAAGGTGATTTTGAAGATTTTACGAATTTAAAAAAAATACGTTGCTCGTTAAAACTTTTAAAATCAATCAAGTCTTCTTCAGAAGATAAAACTATATCATATAGCGAAGTGGACTCAGCTAAGGTATGTTTTATAAATACTTTTAAAAATACAGAATCTTTAGAGCAAACCAAACAAATACAAAGATTACTTTCAGGCTCTCCCCAAGTTATAAATATGGAGGGGTGTTTTGATAATTCTGCATACAATGGGTCTTTATTGTGGAACACATCTGAGGTGAAAAATTTTAATAGAACATTTAGGAAGTCTAAAAATCTTGCCCCAATTAAATTTTCTACATCATCCGCTGTAAGTATAGATTATATGTTTGAAGATTCTTATTGCGGACGAGTTTTTAAGATATTTAAAAAGTTATATAAGGGAACTGCTAGCGGGGGGACTTCTTTCTGGAAGTTAGTTTTAACTAATAATTCAGGAAATACACTTTGGAGTAATGACGGAAGCATAGACATTGGATCTGCAGTCGGAGAGCCTTCAGCTTCAGTAAGTCTTGTTACAGAAACAGACGGAACAACTAAAAATAATTTTACTATAGGAGCAGGGGGAATGGACCCAATCAGTCCAGATGCATTTATAGACCCATCAAAATCTAATGATTTTTATACAGATGCAAAGTTGCACTTCTGGACTAGCGATACGGATGAAGGAAATTACACTAAACAAAGTGTAGTTGTTTTAGATTTCAACTCCCCAGGGGTTATAAGGAAAAATGTAGATTCTTTAATTGGAGAATGGACTAATGTAGTATCAGCAGTAGGAACTTTTAAAGACCATAAAAAGTTAGATCCAGATTTATTGAAAAAGGCATTTGCAGCAGACAAGGAATATCCAATTGAAACTCTTGAAGCTTGTTTTGAAGGAACAAATTTTTGGAAAAGCAGAAGGAATTATGCATTAAGGTGGGCGAGAGCTAAACCAAAATCATTAAGCAGATATATAAGGAATTCAAGAAATGCTTTTGATATTAGTCGTATAGACACATCAAGACTTGAAAATGTGTCTCATGTTTGTGAAGATACTGATTATAACTTAGGAATAAATTTTAATTTCGAAAATGTAACGGATGCATCTTACGCATTCGCTGGTTGTACTGGAAATCCTAAATTAACCGAAGCATTCTGGAGAAGAGGGCCCCTTAGAAGATACAATTTCAAGCCAATTAATGCTGAAGCAATGTTTGAAGGAAGTACTGGGTGGAGCGGCCAAAATTGGGACTGGCGACATATGAAGCCAACTTCATTAGAAAGAACTTTTAAAGATTGCGATTTTAATGGAAGATTCAGCGGGATAAACACTTCAAATTGTACAAGTTTAAATTCTACATTTAAAAATAGCTCCTTTACATCAACAGATACAAATATCACGAAGTGGAATGTGAAAAATGTAGAAGATGCTAGCTATTGCTTTGAATTAAATCAAGGAGAATGGGACTTATCCTTATGGTTTAAACCAGAAAAAAGAAAAAATTTTAAAATTAAAAATGTTACTGGATTTTTTGAAAGTTCAAAAAATAAAACAGTATGTAATGGTTGGGCTGCAACATTTGCAAAAACAGTTGTTTCAGCAAGTGCAATGTTTAAAAACAATACAGCAATTAAATTCAACGATATATATAAAATCCTAACAAATACTAGGAAAAACTCAAAGATTGAAGATATAGATGAAATGTTCAGAGGCATAAAATTGGAAACGGGGGAACCTACTGGAAGTCAAAAATTTGAGATGAAAAAATGGCATTTAGCCAAACCAGAATGCAATCAGCACATAAATGTTTTTAGAGGTGTAGGAATAACAATTCCCACAGTAACGTATGGAAGATGCAGGTTTAAATCTCATGAATCTAGAGACAATATTGTCGAAGATCCAATATACGAAAAGAAAAATTTATATGCTCATTCTGAAGTTGTATATAGAACGTTATGTAGTAGGGAAATGGGCCAGCAAGGTGAATACGACACAGTATTTATGAAAGTAAGTTAATAAAAAACATAAAATGAATAACACAGAACATTTATTAGAAGTAGCCAAAAAAAAGTTAAAAGATTTTAAAATATCTTCGTTAAGCTTTGTTAAAGTAGCTGATTCAGAATTTTTAATATCAGCTTCAGTTGATCAACTCATAGAAGATCTTCCAAATTCAATAGAAATTGATGGAAAGGATTATAATATAGATCAAAACATTTCAAAAATACAATTACTTGATGATACTGAATTAGAATTTGATGGAGTAACCAAAGACGAAGGACAAAGGTTACAAAAATGGAGGGCAAAAGTTCAGGGAGAAAATAACAGGGGGATTATATTTGAAAACGATTGTAATGCAGGGGATGACGGGACTGAATACCCAGATACGACTGTAAACAAAACAAGAACTAGACCATTAAAATGTGGATTGTCAATAAGTGCTGATAAAGCATCGCAGGGAACTCTTGGTTGTTTCGCTATAGACAATCAAGATGGAAAATTAGTTGGACTAACTAATGCGCACGTATTAGCTGAAAGGTTTTTATTAACTTCAGAAGGTGATGAAAGTGGATATAAAGCATCAGTCGAAAACACTAAAGTTTATCAAGGAGATATGTCCAACCTTTCTGGATTAACAGATGATGATGCAATTGGAATTGTTAAAAGATATTTTCCCGTAGGGCTGCCTTACACAACTAGAAGTGGCGGACACTCAATAACAAAGGACCAATATCAAATTGATGCAGCTTTAATAGCTATAAAAAAAGGAATGATAAATGAAAATTCCTGGAAGTTGGCTGGCATAGACAATACCTCTTTTAATGAAGGAGGGGCTCCTACTTTTGCATCTTACAACGAGCATTTAAATTGGGTTTATGATAGTTTTTGGGGCGGATACAACTCAGATGTTGGAGGGGAGCTAGATGAATTCAAAACACCGCAAGAAAGTGACATGCTGACATCTGGTGCTGGTACTGGACCTAAGGATGGAACTGTAAGTGGAGATGATAATTATAGATGGAGAATTGTTGGTCCATATAAATTTCAAGAACAAAAATTCAAAAACTCAAAAAATCCAGATGCTACTATTATAAAGTTTGCAGCAAATAATGTAGCTATAGCAAGACAACAAAATAAAGATAGATATAAAAGCGACCAATTAAATACAATCGCAAGAGGTGATTGGTACTGTGCAGATAATTTAATACCAGGAGATTCTGGATCTGTACTTTATGCTAAAATTAGAGGCAAATGGAAAATGGTTGGATTGATTTACGCCACTAAATTTGAGCACCCAACTCCCGAAACTATAACTTACAAAGAAGGTTTAATAATACCTTTTTATTTAGTTGCAGAACTTTTGGATATAAGCCCATGGGATGGGGTAATATCAGATGATATTTTTTCTCAAGAAAAGAGCGGAGAAATAAGAACAGATCTTATTTATGCGAAAGGAAAAAGCAATATATACAGGCACGAAGTAGATCATAGACTTGGTAAAAGGGCTTATTTTCAAGCAGGAAGTGTCGAAAGAGAAAGGAATAGACAATATACAGCAGTACAAGAAAGCTTCGGTAGCGGAGACGGTGAAATAAGGCCAATACAGAGAAATATAAGTGAATTTATTACTTATGATGGTATAGATATTGACTTGCCTACGGAAGGGTCTTTTGATAAATCAAACAAAGAATACCAATCAAACCCTGTTTGGTTTAAAGTAAAAAATTTAAATGTACCAAATTCCACAATTCCAGCTAATATATTAGATCCAGGGAATGGAGTGATAACTCTTGATGTGGCAGTAATTAAAGAAGATTCTTTCGAGGGATTGGGGGAGAATTATTTCAAAAAAGAAAATAGAGGGAAAATAATATATGCATCAGCTCCTATATTAGAGTTTTATGGAAGTACTATAAATGCAAGTGGCACGAATATAGACAGTTTAGCTTCAAAAGTAAGCGATTTACTAGGGGGTGCTGATAGCAATTATCAACCTGGCAAACAATTTACGAATTTAAGCAAGGTCAGGTTTGATGACGGAAGAAAAGGTAGTAGAATTTCAGTACCAGAAAACGGTTTAAATTTAAATAAAGTAACAGGTTATATTGAACATTTTCCTTGGGAACTTGGTGCTGATGGAAAATCAAAAGGAGGAGCTAGAGCTACCCCCGAAAAACTTGAAGATTGGATTGAAGAAGGCTCTATAAAGTGCTTGGTATTAACTTATATAGATAAAGACTCTGAATATATAATAGATAAAGTTGATTTAGGGGCTATAGAAACTGCCGAGCTAGGCACGTTTCCAGAGCAGAAGAATGTAGCACCTACTGGAGATAAGATAATGAGGTTTGATATTGACACATCTAAATATCTATCAGACCTTACTGTGTTCACAAATGGAACTAACCAAAATTACGATTCTTATCACTGGAAAAATGGTAACGATAGAGCGGCTAAAACGGTAATGATACCAATTTTAGAAGTTGGAGAAGGGGGTGCTACTATAAATTGGGGAGATAACACAACCACTCAAGTCCCAGCAAATTGGAAGATGAAAAATCAAAATCAGCTGGCGACTTGCTGGAAAAATTTAAAAGCTGGAGCAACTACAAATACTACACACCATCAAGTTCACCAGGATTTAGGTTATGATAAAATCATTCACTATTATCAAACAACTGGGGTAAAACAAATTACAATTGAAGGGGATGTTTTGAGGTTTGGTCTGGTTGGATCTTTTCAGGACGAGGCTGTTTCCGCAGGAGGAACTAATTACCCAGCATCAGAAAAAGGTTGGAACGCAAATCACGCACGGAATATTATTGGAGGGTTAGAGTCATCAGATTTCTATGAGTATTCTCTAATGTTCTCTTGCAGAGTTACATTTATTAATAAATTTCCAAATTGGCAAAATTGTGACTTTATATATCCATTTGTATTATCAAACATCACAGGATGGAATGTAAATTCTGAATTTGCTGGATTTAGATCTGTTGGAGCTTTCGTTACTCATATAAAAAAGAATAGCGAGTATTCGGAGCAAGAACAAGGTTGGGTTAAAGGGGATTGGGTGTCAGAAGGTTTTTCTGATTTTACAAACGGTAATATAGGTCCATTTGATAATTGGAAATTTGGAGAAAATTACTCTGAAGATTTTGACTTTTTTGAAAGGGTGCAATACAAAGAGGGCGAAGATGGTTTTGGGGTAAAGCAGGTAATGCCTTATGAATCCCTTTACCATACTTTTTACCCCATAATTAGAAATGGTAACATTGCTATAAAAGGGACGAATACAATATGGCCATATTACTCAACACTCACAGATAAAAAATGGGAAGGGTTAGCTGAGCCAAAAGTATTAAATACCGACTCGCCTTATTCAGAAGTAATAGGTAATATCAGATTTAATCATGATTTAAAAATAGGAGTCTTAGAAACAAACCCAGCATCTATAAACCAAGAACCTTTCTATAATTATATTTGTAATCAAGTTAATAATTCTTCAAAACAGGTAAGTGTAAAACACTTAAAGTTAGAAAATTATAAAAGTTTTAATAGAAGTGATGAAATAAATTCTGGAGTCCCGTCAAAAAGTTATGATTGGATGTCAAGAACTAATGTCGTTTTTATAGACGATGGTAGTATTGACTTTGCTAGCGGAACTCTTCCAAAATATTCAATAATAGCAAAATTATTAGCAAAAAATTATGAATTAAGTTCTTCGGAGGGAATAGATTCTATAGAAAATATTTTTGAGTCAGCGCGTATTAACTTTGCATCATTATCTGCTTTTATGAACCGTTTTACCTTAAAAGGTTCATGCTCTTACAAGCGGGCTTTTAAAAATGCTACATTTACTACTTCTATTGATTTTAGTAAGTTTAGTTTTTCTGGCAATGACTTAACAGAGATGTTTAAATCAGCCACTTTTAAAGCTGGCAATGTGAATTTTTCAAAAATAGAAACACCAAGCTCTATTAAAGGCTGGTTTGAAGATGCTGTGATTAGTAATGGGACTATAAAAGGTCTAGCAGGCTTAAGGACCTCAGAGTCGACTGATATAAGAAATGCATTTTTAAATTTAAAAATACAATCTGATATTACTGATCTGCCTAGATTAAAACTTTCTGAAGGGCAAACTTTTGATTTAATAACTAGTAAATGCGAGTCATTAAGAGACGAATTAGGTAATGTTAATCCATCCGCATTTAGAGTGGCGACCGATTCGGCAGGATCTATTACATTGCCAGAAAATTTAAATTTTGTAAATGAAATAGTAGATTATGTAAGAATGACACCAGGCACTGTCAGTAATACTACTGAAGCATCGATATTAGAGAATGAATATTCAGTTGCAATTAATAAAGGTTATCCAGATGCCTCCCGAATTGGATGGGAAGATAATCAAATAAAACCTTCTTTTGTCAAAGCAGGAAAATATGCAATATTAGTTGACTCAGCTAGGGGAACTCCATATTCTGCAAACTCCTCAGTGTATGAAAGCGATGAAAATAATTGGGCGTCAGTATATAATTCAAATTTAGATTTAGGTTTGTATCAAAGCGAATCAGGATATTGGACTAAAAGCGATAGGCGTTTAATTGGGGGAAAACAATTTTTCGGAAATAATGCGGACGATTCTGAAGAGGTAACTGATACAAAATACATTAAGAAGTTCAAAGCTATGGCCCTTTCGAGTAATGAATATTACTGGATGGGAGGTAATCCTGTTGTAGGCACTTATAATAAAAATGTTTTAAGTAATTTGTTTTCTTGCAGGACTTTATTTGAGAGTATTGGCAGGCATTCATATTGGGCAATAATAACCGTGGACAAAGATGAATACCAAAAACAAGACCTTCATTTAAGATTCAAGAATACTACATTCACAAGTAAGGATTGGGCTGAAGTGTCGGTAGAACCTTTCAGCTATGCACATAACATGCTTCATGCAGCAGAATGGAATGGGGGGTCGATAAGCTCTCCAAGGAGCTTACTAAGCAACCAAAAAGGGAAATTTTGGACTGATGCAGAGGAGTTATTAGGACAAGGAGGTTTAGCTACTCTTGATTCAGACTCAGATGGCATATTGGATATAGATGAAAAAGGAGATGATATCACAGATCCTGACACTAAAGATTCAAAGATAACAATAACTTATGCAGATTCTGCAGAGTATAATGCAATCGCATCGGTGGATCATGACGATCTAGGTTATCTACCACAAGGACATGAAATAGCATCCAATAAAGTAGGCATTTCATTGCAAATTGGAACAGGTGGAATAACCATAGATTGGGGAGATGACAATGACCCCGTAGCTTATACTACCTCAAACTCAGGAGTTATAGTGAAAGATTACGAATCCTCAGGCGGAGAGAAAACTATTATAATAGACGGCGATGTTACTACTTTTGGCTCAGATAACAATCATGGTGTAGCAGGTCATTATCTATACGGTTACCACACAACATCATCAGAAACAGATAAAAATGTAAGAATCTTTCTTGGAAGCCAATTCAGAATGAAATCTTTTAAGTATGAAGGTGGCGGAGGCCTATTGAAATTTGGAAGACCTTTTGGTATTGGAAATGGGGTAGTCAATAGTCAGCAGACGCATAAGGGGAAAACCATGTTTGATCCGACCAATAATTGGGCGGCTGAAAATACAGGATTGCCAAAATCTAATTGCCAGGTAAGTGTAGATTTGTCTGGATTCAAACCATACAGTATTAATAATATATCAGGTGTCTTTAGTCAGCTTTATACTCATGATTTGGATTTATCAAGTTTGGATTTTTCAAGAATTGTATCCATGGATGAACTTTTCGCTTGTGCTATTATCACTGGAAACCTTAAAATGCCAAAAGTTGACGACTCGAATCCTGCAATGCCTGATTCTAGATATTTTAATGAACGACAAAATACTTTTGACGCTTCACGAGGAAGCCCAGCAACAAGAAAACAAGCATTAAAAGATGCTCATAGAAGAGGAGGTTATAAAAGATTAAATTGGAGCGGACCTCCTTTAAAAGCTTTGGAAGATGATGAAGGGTCTGGAGAGGGTTTCATATTAGAAAATATATCTAATTGTTATAGGCAGTATAGTAGGTTATTTGTGGGCGCAGTAATTAATGAAATAACATTTGGAAATTTTAAACCAATCTTTACTAAAGCTGAAGATTATGGATTTATTCTGGGCAGAGGTAGCAATTATATAAACAAAATAGATGGTGCTATAGCAGAGCAATTTCCTAAATCAAGCATGGGTAGAGGAGGTAAGGGGCTACTACTAGCCCCTCAAACAAAAGAAATAAATATGACCGCAAGCTTTGTTTCTAAAGGGAAGCAGTATAATGAAGAAAATGCTTGGACTGGGCCTTATGATAGAGAAATAACTTATGAATTATCTCTGGGAAAAGATGATAACACTGGAAATCAGCACATTGATGTTGTGGCTGAACAGGGGATAAGCGAGCCTATGACAACAGAAGGTGAAATATTTGATACAAGTGTAATACTTAGGCTTAAAAAGAATTCTGGTTTTGAACCAGATTCAGTTAATAATTTAAGAGAGGCTAGAGCAAGGTTTAAAGTTGTGGATGGAGATGATCCTATTAAAGTTGGCGACTATTCCTTTAATTCTACTTTTGGTTACCAACAGATAGAATATGAAATGCCAAAAACCACAACAGTACAAGGGTTGGTTAATTTTATTAATTCTGAGGGTAAGCTAGCTGCTACCGTTCTAAGTGGAAATACAAGTCAAGTTGTAAGTGCATCTGCTGAATCTTCTCAAATGTCTTTTTATGGACATAAACTTCTGGAATTAGATTTCACTGGAGTTACTGGAGGAATTACAGTTAGTGAAATTTATAGCGCAGGTTATCTTACATTAAACCTTTCAATAGGCAATGGAAATACAAGACAAGATATGATTGATGCAATTAATCAAGACAGCTCAATTAATTCTAAATACACGGCTTCGGCAAAAAGCTATCATAATAATGATGATCTAAATAATGTGATTAATGTTGGATCACCTACTATGAATCGGAATAGCTTTTCCCAAAATAGCAAAACATTACTGACTAAGGGGGGGATTGATCATGCTTCTTTAGGATGGTCAAATTTTGGAGAGTGGAGGCATCGAAATACATACATTGAAAATCCTTACAATGCAAGTTCCATAAATGTATATCCTGATAATACTTATGTGTTTGATTGGAGCGATACCAACATACCAATAAAGTTCTCCTTAACTGATGGGGGGACAGAATGGAATGATCCAGACGGTGTTATAACAGTAAACACCACACAAAAGAAAACTACATTGAATATAAATTCTAAATTCCCATCTCACGTTAATGGAACTTCGAATTTCCCTCAAACTGAAGCGGTTTTATATGGATACGCAGAAGGAAAGTCACTCTTTTCAATGAGAATAAACTATGTAAATAATAGAGGTTTCGTTCTTAAAGGTAAGAATTCTTGGGAAAATTTTGGATATTCCTCAAAGCCATCGTTGTACCCTTTTAATGGGTACAGTGACATTAGCGAAGATAACTGGACAGAAGTCTCAACTTTACCGTTGATGGCTGGCTTAAAGTACATTATTGATTACTCAGAATTACATGAAGCAAGTATATACGACAAGCTTGATTTACTTGGTGATAATATCTCCGCTGGTACGCATATTCAAGTTTTTAATTATTTTACTTCTCATACCGACAACAGAGAGTTAATAATAGATTTAACTGATATGACAATAGATAATTATACTTCGCCATTTGATTGGGGAAACTATTCACAACCAGTTTTTGTGAATGGTATAGAATGGAATCAGGCTGGATTGACTATAGGATCAAAAAAATACAACCAAGAGAAAAACACAGCATCATCAAACGTTTGTCATGTTAAATTTAATAGGGGTCCAGTAGCTGATGATAATATCTTGCCTAATAACAAACTTGTATATGCACAAAAAGACACCTGGTTCTATGGAATTTTTGAAAATCATCAGCGATACAGCACTATTAAAAATAGAGGGGATATAGAACAATGGATGCAGCCAGGAAGCTATAAAGATCTTAATCTTTTAACTACTGAATTTGAGTATAAAAAATATGAAACTACAGTTTCCAGCCTTTTCGCTGGAAAAGATGAGGTTTACAAATATAATGATGATGGAACTATTACGACTCAATCTGCGTCGAAAGTTTCAGATACTTGGGGAAGACAATTCGGTGATGACTCTTATGAATGGAAAAGGAACACTGATTTGATTACGGATATTAATCCTGCAGAAGCCAAGTATAGAAACAGTCAATGCGGATGCATAGATAGTATGTTAAACTTAAAAACTTTCAAATACACTCAATTAACTAATTTTGATGATTGGGCTGAAAAGTATCCAGAAAAAGCTCCATCATAAAAAGTTGATTTTTACACCTCTAAATAGATTATAGTTATCGAAAGATAATGAATAATTTTGAAAAAAAAGTATTAAACTATCCATTTAAGTTAAAAAATAAAAAAGAAATACTAATTGATTTTTTCTTTCCTGAAAAAGATAATAATCCTAATAAACCTTTAGTTCTTTACTGTCACGGAGGGGGCTGGAGCCAAGGGGATAAAGAAAAAGCCCAAAAAGGTATTTTTAAAAAAGTTCACGAAGGATTACTTGAGAATGGATTTTGTATTGCTTCGGTAGGGTATGATAAGGGAGAAGGAATACCCATTAGGGAATGTGTGACTGATTGTAAAGATGCATTAAGATTTATATTTTCAAAATCAAAAGAGCTAGGGGTTGACACTAAAAATATTTTTGTATTTGGAGATTCATCAGGAGGTCAAATAGCTCAAGTAATTTCTTTTACAGGAATTGAAGATTTTATCGGAGATAGTAAACTTAAAAATAATGCTTGTAGTGTGTCCGCAGTAGTGTCTTGGTATGCTCCAGTAGATTTTACGGATAAAAAATTAATGTTTAAAAATGAGCTCGCACGAAATAAAGATAGGTTTAGGGATAGAATAATGGCAGGAGCAAACCTTAAAGAAGAGCAGCAAAGAAGAGAAGAGATAAGCTCAATAACTTATTTGAGTGAATCAACTCCGCCTCTGCTTGTGATACACGGGGAGGAAGACGAAACTATTCCAGTAAAACACGCTAGGTTGATTAGAAAAAAAGCTGAAGAAAAGAATGCTAAAGTAAAAGTTTTAGTAATAAAAAATGCAGGTCATAACTGGAGAGCCACAGACGAAAAAATTTCAATTAAAAAAAATAGAATAATAAAGCAAACTATAGATTTTTTTGTAAAAAATATCAAAAGTTAAAAGTGACTTTCAAAGTTAACTTTAGACTTTCTCTCTTTGAGGTGTATAATATATTTAATGAGCAAGAGAACATATACAAAAAAATCTCCATACTGGAACAAGTTTGCTTCTGGATCTTTAAATAAAGAGAATGAAGGCGAAGTAGGTATAAATGTGGAACCAGCTATGGCTGGAGACAATTACTATGTATCTAATGCATCTATGTATAATGGGGGATCGACAGGTACGACCTCAAGAAGAAAAAATTCAATATCCTCTTCAGCTAAGAATAATAGATTTTCTAACATACGGCAAGGAACATTGCCCTAT
This sequence comes from Fidelibacterota bacterium, assembly GCA_029253045.1. Taxonomy (GTDB): domain Bacteria; phylum Fidelibacterota; class Marinisomatia; order Marinisomatales; family Marinisomataceae; genus Marinisoma. Next base: position 12,946 of record JAQXAG010000048.1, read on the forward strand.
ACCCCAAGTTCTGATGGGGTCAATGTAAGAGACGCGATAGAGTTATGTCAAAAGGCTTATGCGAATGTTCCTATTTTTAGAAATGCGATTGACATAATGGCGGAGTTAGCAAACTCAACTATATCTGTTGAGGGTGGCAATGAGACCTCTAAAAATTTTATAGAAAAATGGTTTTCAAAAATTAACCTATGGTCTTTAAAAGATCAGTTTTTTAGAGAGTATTATAGAAGTGGCAATGTATTTTTATATAGATTAGATGGCAAATTCTCAGCAGAAGATTTCGTAAAATTAAATAAAATATATGGATCTGAGTATCTAAAAGAAGGCTATATTCCAATAAAATATGTGTTACTAAATCCTTATGATGTTATAGCTAATAGGTCTACTTCTTTCAAAGGTAGTGCTTATAAAAAAATACTTTCAGAATATGAGTTGGAAAAACTCCAAAACCCAAAAACAGAAGAAGATAAAGAGATTTATAATGCTCTTCCAGAAGAAACCAAAAAGAAAATAAAATCTGGAGGTTGGTCTGGAGATGGAGTATCAATGGATTTAGACGCTTCAAAATTAATACATGCTTTTTATAAAAAACAAGATTACGAACCTTTTGCAATACCGTTTGGATATCCAGTTTTAGATGATATTAACTGGAAAATGGAATTAAAAAAGGTTGACCAAGCCATAAGTAGAACTATAGAAAATGTAATTTTACTTATAACAATGGGTACAGATCCAGACAAGGGAGGAATTAATCCAAATAATTTAAATGCCATGCAGAGCCTTTTTCAAAACGAAAGTGTTGGAAGAGTTTTAGTTTCTGATTATACAACTAAAGCTGAATTTATACTACCAGACATCAGTAAAGTGATTGGGCCTGAAAAATATAAAATAGTAAATGAAGATATTTCTCAAGGTTTACAGAATGTTATTGTCGGAGATGAAAAATATAAAAACACCCAAGTTAAAGCTGAAATATTCCTAGAAAGGTTAAAGGAAGCTAGGCAATCATTCTTGCATAACTTTCTTCAACCTCAAATAAAAATGGTTTGTAAAGCTATGGGATTTAAAATATACCCAACAGCAAAGTTTGAAGAAATAGATATTAAAGACGAAGTTCAATTACAAAGAGTTGTAACTAGATTAATTGAAATGGGAATATTGACTCCTGAGCAAGGTGTTAAAGCTATTAAAACTGGAATATATCCTGAAATTGAAGATATTGAAAAAGCACAGAAGAGATATATCGAAAAAAGAAAAGAGGGAATGTACAACCCACTAGTAGGTGGCTTGCCTATGGTTGATGTCGATGGAGATGGAACAGTAGACACCGTTCCATCAGGGAATCCTGAAGAAGGCGGAAGTTCCAATAAAACTCCCACTCCAAAAGGTTCTGGTAGGCCAGTAGGTAGACCTAGGGGAACAAAAGGCATACCTAGAACAGTGAATGCTACAGAAGATTTATATTCTAGAAAAGACATCCAAGCTATTGTTTATAAAACCCAAGAGTTGGAAAATCATATTAAAGAAGCTTTTGCAAACAAAACAAACAAAGAAGAGCTATCAGAAGAGCAAAATGAAATGTGCTCCCAACTAACAAAAAGCATAGTTATGGCAAAAGATAAAAACCAATGGAGAAGATGTGCTAATTCATGTATAAAAGATTTTGAAAAAATAGAAAAACTTAAAGTTTTAAAAAATATTTTAGAAATATCTGAAGAGAAAAATTTAGAACTTTATGCTTCTTCATTACTTTATCACAGTAAAAAACAAAAAACTTAAATTTTTGTGTAATCTTCTTTTGAACAATAGCTAACACATATATAAATGTACAAATATAAAACTTTTTTCTCTAGCGAAATACAAGCTTCAAGTATAGACAATAATAATACAGAATCTATTTCTAAGGCTTCTTTGCAATCATTAAAATCTTTAATGCCTGAAGGAATAGATCTTGAAGGTAATATAGATTTAATTGCTGTAGCTTTTAATGCTGCCGTAGTTAATGTATTTAATAAGAATCATGACGGAATAAATACTGAAACCGCAAAAGCTGTATATAAATACTTTGTAAATAAACCCACAAATATAGAACATAAAAAACAAAAAGTTGTGGGTCATATCATTTCTTCTGGATTTTCAAAGTACGGAACTAATGAAATTTTAGAAGTAGAAGATATAGAACAATCATATGAGCCTTTTAATATAGCCTTATCGGCTCTAGTTTATAAAACTGTAAATCCTGAGTTTGCAGATTTAATAGAAAAGTCATCTGACGAGAACGATCCAATGCACAATGTTATTTCTGCCAGCTGGGAAATAGGGTTTAATGATTATGCAATAGCCGTTGGTAGTAAAAATTTAAAAGAAGCCGAAATTGTAACAGAAGAAAAACAAAAAGAAGAATTGAAAAAATATTTAAAAGCTTTTGATGGAGACGGCCTCATGGACGACGGAACTGAAATATATAGATTAGTAGCGGGTGATGTTTATCCATTGGGAATTGGGTTTACCACCAATCCAGCCGCAAATGTAAAGGGAACTATCCAATTAGATAAAAAAAAAGCAGTGGAAGAAGATCAAATAAAAAACGAAGAAAAAGCTGAAAAGATAGAGGTTAACTTTGACAATTTTTTAAAAAAAATAATAAATATTAAAAAAAATTCTTCACATACGGAAAAAACGCATGTAATTTCAGACAAACCGAATTTAATCAAAACCGTTCAAAAAATGGAAACACAAGAACTCATCGATCAACTCAAGGAAACAATCTTAGCATCAAGCTCTGATAAGTTCTCCGAAGAAGCTGTCGCAAACATCGTAAAGGTAGTATCTGATGCTATCAGAGAAAAGAGCGATGTTTACGTTCAAGAAAAAGCTGATTTGGAAACTCAAAGACAAGAGGTAGAAGCTGCCAAAGTCGAATCCGAAAAAAAGCTAATAGAACTTGAGGAAAAATTAACCGCTTCTGAAGAAACCTTATCTAAGATTCAGGCAGAGCAAGACGAAGCTAGAAAGCTTCAATTGTTTAATGACAGAATGTCTTCCTTAGATGAAGAATACGAACTGTCAGACGATGACAGAAAAATTTTGGCATCCGAAGTTAGTGGAGTTGAAGAAGGCGAAGAAGCTTTCGCAACTTACCAAGAAAAAATAGCGATAGTTTTCAAGCATAAGAATAAATCTTTTATTGAAGAGCAAGAAAAAACTTTTAACGAAAAAGTACTTGCTGAAGTAGAGAAAAGAATGTCGAACGATATTGAAGCTCATGCTTCTGAAGAGGTTGCTGAAGTAGCTGAAGAAATTTCTCAAGAAGTGGTAGAAGAAGTTCTAGAACAGATTGAGTCCAGCGAAGACATTCCTTCTAACAATGGTGAATCCACCGAAAAAGACTTATCTCTTGCTGATAAATTTAAATCAGCTTTTAACAAAGAATCCATAACAATTAAATACTAAAAAACCATGGCACACAGATTATTACCTTTTAGACAGTACGACGAGAATGACGTAGTCAATCTCTTCGCCCTGAATGCAAAAACCTTGGGTGTAGACCTCAAGTTGATGAAGCCTTCGGCGGATGACATTAACGCGGACGGAGTTTTAGTTTCCGTTGAAAACGGGAATATGGTTGACAATGATGTCAACTCATTTGGAGAAGACGACAGATTCATGAATTCCTATGATTCGCCAGTCGGAAGAAACCCTTATCCAACTAACCCACTTAAGATTGCTCCAGCAGCTTCTGGAACGAGACCTCTTGGAGTTACTCTTAATCAAACTCTTGCAGTTGATGAGAATGGAGAAAGCTTGCTTTTCAATCCAGTAAAGAAGGATGAGCTTCAAGCAGTTCTTTCTGGTCAAACCGTTCCAGTTTTAGGAAAAGGAATCATCACGGTTCACCAAAGCGCTGTAGAGTACCAAGCTCAAGGAAATTACGGATTGCCAATAGTGGGAGATAGACTTATCTCTGCTGGAGGAGGAAAATTCGCATCAGTCGCACCAAATGCAGCTGCTGGAGTGAAAGCCAACCAAGCCATCGGACAAGTTTTAGCTATTGGAAGCAGAGGAGGTCCTAGCGCCAATAGACCAGTAGGTCTTCGCCCAGATTTCCAAAGCGGAAATTACTACGTAATTAAGCTTGATTGCTAAAACTATAACATTTAACAAAAAAAGGTTTAACTAAAATGAATATTACACTCAAAAGAACCGACGAGCAAATCGAACTGGTAAAGGCTATGGCCTCTAAGGACAGAAGTGTCGCTTACGAAGCTCAACAAGCACTTGCCGCATTCATCGGACCAGTATTGGCCGAGGTTGTAGATAACGCTCCGACATTAAGCAACTTGTTCACCGCTTTTCAATTCGCCGCTGACGACAATCCAAGTATTCCTTTGGATCTTTATCACGATGTAACTGATGACGAGTACATCAAGGTTTACACTTCTAACACTGCTGGTGGGCTTCCTTCCAGTCATGTTACTCCAACTCATAGCGAGCTTAAGCTCTCTACTTACAGGTTGGAAAGTGCAATCGACTTTGATAAGCGCTATGCTTCTCGTTCCAGACTCGACGTGGTTAGTAAGAGTATGTCAAGATTGGCTCAAGAAATCATGCTTCAACAAGAAGCAGCTTCTGCCGCTTTGATCATGGGTACTATCGCTGACAATGAAGATAAGTGCTATACTCAAGTTAAAACTGCTGGTAAACTCGATATGGATGACTTTAACGCTCTTCTCACGAAGGCTAAAAGAAACAATCCCGCATGGAATGCTGGTACTCCTGAGCGCAGTCGTGGAATTACCGATCTTATCGTTTCTCCAGAAGTCGTTCAACTTCTTAGATCTTTGGCTTACAATCCAATCTCCACAGTAGCTGGAGAAGGTATTTCAGCTCCAGACAGCATGAGAAGCACCTTGTTCTCACAAGCTGGAATGACTGAATTCTTCGGAATTTCCATCATGGAGATCTACGAGCTTGGACCAAATGCTAAGTATCAAGAAGTTGCAAAGAAACTTATCACAGGGCACACTGGCGCAGGTAAGGATAAAGACTTTGCTCTTGCCCTTGACAGAAGCCGTGAGTCTATGCTCCGCGCAGTTGCTGTTGATGCTGAGTCAGGAACTTCCTTGACCACTAGTGCTGATGATCAGTATGTAACTAGATCCAAGAAGATCGGTTATTACTGCGAGCTTGAGGAAGGCCGCACGATCATTAACGATAGTGCAATCATCGGATTAGGTATCTAAGATATCTAAAACCCTTTTGAAAACGCGGTAGCTTTTGAGTTACCGCGTTTTTTTTGTGGAATTTTCTAAATGACTTTTTATAATAATGTGTGTAGACTATATATGTATATGCTAACCCTCAAACACCATGGCTAATAAAAAAACAACAAAAAATAGAGCAAAGAAAACTGGAATAAAGAAAGAAATTGAATTCATTGATGGTAAAGTTGATGACGACAAGCAAGCTCTTTCAAAAGATATCGAAGAAATTTTGATGCCGAGTAAAAATCCATTTGGAACAAATTCTTCTGAGGATTTAGAAAATAAGTTAGAGGGAATGAATTTAAGGCAAATGCAAGAACTAGCAGTTAAGGCTAGTGTTTTTCCTTCTGGCAACAAAACGACTTTAAGAAAAAAAATTAAAAAAGAATTCTCAGTTAAATTTGGAACTAAAGATGGAAGCAGAAAATACAATGCGCCAACTGAATCTCCAATCGTAGCAGATAAAGAAGTAGCCAAAGATGTTATGGCTATTTTGAACAAGAGATAATCTTTTTAATAAAAGGTTTTTGGTATGGGGGCATACAATTTTTCAGATAATGTCAATGAGATTGGAAATTTAGCTTCTGGAATATACAAGTATGATTTTGACGAAGATTCTTCTTTAGTTAATCCAAGCTTTGTTTCAGGATGGCTGCAGAACAATGTTGGAGAGTTAAATATTTCTATTCATAATTGCTATAGTGGAGAAAATCCAGGAATGGGAGATGAGGAGCAAAACATATACAGGCAAATGTTCTTAAGAGATTTTTACAAAAAAACAGGTAGGAAGGCTTTAATGGGAGTCTCATACACTTCCGCTAACGAAAACGGGCTTGTAACATCCGATTGGACTGAGTTAAGAGAGGGAGATAGTGTTATAAGAAGAAGAGCTTTATTAGCTAGCCCTAGCGAGAAAATAACGGCATCCAGGCAATTCTCAGAGCTATCAAGAGAAGCTAACGAGGAATTAAAGCATCTTTTATATAAATATAATATATCAAAAGGTGAACCTAGACAGGTTGCAGGAAAAGATTCTCCAGCTTAACCTTGCCCTCCTAACTCCATTAAATCTGACATATTCAAACTGCCGCCTTTTTTCTTAGCCGCTTGAGTTATGGAATTAGTTGATTTATCCACTCCCATATATTCATAATCTTCTTTTGTCGCCCCAAATACAGTAGAAGCTCCATCTTTATCCAAGTGTTCTTTCATTTTTTCTCTGCTTTTTGAGTTACTTGCAAAATCTAAAAGAGCCGCAGGATCTTTTCTTATTTTACTTGGAATATCTTGATTATTGTCAAAAATATTTCTAAAAATTCTACTGTAAGTTAATATAGAAAGTTGATTGTTATTTAATTCAATAGCTGGTTTACCGAAAAGCTCTGTCGGTTTTTCGCTTATATACATGAAAGGAAAAAAGAACTCTTCTAAAACAATCTTTTGTATATTCTCCTCGCAAAAAGTTGACACCATTAAATTATTCACTTTGGTATATTCCGCAATGTCACTATAAGAAAGTTCGTTAAAATCTTGGTCTGATAAAAATCTCTTTTTGAATTTTTTATCTAAATAAAAAGAGTTCGCAACAAAATAATCATTAATTTGCTTGGAGGCATAAGCTTCTGCCGTATTACCAAGCAATGAAATTCTTTCATTTTTCTTATTATTAAATTTTGCTTGTTCTTCGTCTATAATTTTTTGATGACGATCTTTTTCTGATTTTAAATTTAAATTATTTTTGGTTCTCTGGAGGTTTTCTAGAAATATTTGTTGAGTCTCTAGGAAATTTTCATCTTTTTCGGTCCATAAATCATCTTCAAATATTATTTTTAAAGCTTCCTCTTCTGTGGGCAAACCTCTTTTTTTAGCCTTACTTAAGAATGTTTCTTCCTTTTCATTTACAGCTATATAATCATTAGCATGTAAATGTTTTGCATATAAAACATTATCTTTTACTGAGGTTTTTGTATAACCCAAACAAACATCTCTAAATACTTTTCTATAAAAATATTCATCTTTTTCATACATCGCCAGAATCTATATCTTTATTTAAATCATCAAAATCTTCCTTAGATGCATTAGAGCTAAAATACCAAAAACTTAAAATTGATAATATTTTATCTTTTACAAGGTCAAAAATTTCGTGACCGTTTTCATCGACATCATAATATTGATCTATTTTATCTTCAGATTCTTGCCCATTAAAGAAAGGTTTTACATCAGAATCTTCATTTTCTTGATAATGAGAAAGGTGAACTAAATACCAAAGTATAACTTTATTTTGAGCCTTACTATCTGCCGTATGATTGAAAAGAGAAGAGTAGGAGGTTTCCATATCTACGATATCCCTTCTTTTTTCAGCCATCTCGCCAAGAAGAGAACTTAACCTATCTTCGTCTTTTTTTTCTTTTTTTGGTTTTGATGACAATCTGCTGTATTTGTTCTGCATTTCTCCAAGCTCCGAATACCTTCTTGTTAAAAGCTTCGCATCTTCTTCTGTCAGTAACCCACCTGTATCACTATATTTTTTAGCTAACATGGCTTTTGTTAAAATACCTCTCTTTATGCATTTACTCATTTCTATGCTATACTCTATGTCCGCTTCTTCCAAGTCTCTTCTGTTAGGTTCCTTAAGTAATATCTTTACTGGAACTGGCTTCTTGACAGTCTCCTCTATAGAGACCTCCTCCATTTTTCCAGTCTCTTTATTTTTTCTTTTTTTCTTGACGGTCTCTTTAACCTCTCTGTCTATATCGACACTAAAACTGTATATCTCTTTCATGTATTAATTAATTTTTACTTATAATAATTTTTAAACTTAAATTCTACAATAAATTTTTCCAAATCTTCGCTTTGACTTCTCAATGAATCATTTCCCAAATCAAGAACTCTTTTTCTAAGATATTGCATTTTTTCAAAATCAAAATAATTTGCTTGATTTATGAGCGAATTGTAAGTCTCTGGTAAAGCTTTTTTTAATTTTGCAAAATGTATATTATGCTCTTCGTTCAAATCTTCAAGCATGAATAAAAAACCCTTGAATAAGCTTTTTATATGCTTTTCATACCTGTCTTGTAATATTTCTTTATCTTCCTCGCCCATAATAAGCTAGATATAATAATTTTCAAAAACAATTTTTCAACAAAAAGAGTGTAATTTATATATAAGATGTCCAGCCTGATACCAGATTCAGAAAAAATTCTTTTACAGAATGCTTTCGACAGTGTTCATTCGACATTCGCAAGACCTATTTATTACTTTAAAGAAGCTCAAACTGTAGTCCTGCAAACAAACCCTTCTTTTAATTCAATATATGGTCAACAAAATAATGCTGTAAATAAAACCATCAAGAAGGTTATTCAATCTGGTGTCTTTAATGCTAGAATAGCATACGATACAGACAAAGCGAATTCTTACATTAATGATCCTGAAATAGATTCTCAATTAAAACTTAAGCTCCCTGATGGATATGTAAGAATAAAAGTTGATTCTAGTGGATATAAAACAATAAAGGAAACTAAAAGAGTTATTTTTGACGATAGAACTTTTTCGATAGAAAGTGATGTAAGGCCACATGGTTTGTTTAAACCCTCTTATTATACATTCTTTTTACTTCCTACAGAAAAGTAAAATGGCTACACTACCTAGAGATGTTAAAAAATCTATTAATTCTCAATTACCTAAAGAAGTGGGAAAAAAAATAGAAGCTATGGTCCTTGAGAAGTTTGAGGTTATAAAAAATGCCATGATTCAAGAGTTTGAATCCCACCCTGTAACAGTAGAAATAGATTCTGGCCCAAATAGCTCAAATATTAGTGGCACACTTGGGGGGTATGGAAATTTATTTACTTTCATAGGATTTGCTGATGGCGATAATCCAATTTCAGAAGTTAGAGATAGGTTTGAAAAAACATTAATTAGAAAAATAAATTACAAAAATGGGTTTTTTAACTTCATAACAACCGAACCTACAAAATCAGAATTGTATGCAATGACCCCTTTGCCTTGGGCTGTCGGACAGAGAAGCTGGATGGATGGAATAGAAACTGGGTTGTCTGGACTAGGATCTTATCTATATAAAGAAGGTAAAGAAATAAGTAAATCTAGATCTGGACCCGCAATACAATTAAAAGGGGGAAAGAAATCTGAATCAGCATTTGGAGGAAGTTCTACTGGGGGAGCTATAGGATTACAAAGATCAAGATATTCTAGAGTATCTTATATAAGCTCTATTTTAAAAAATTTTAATAAATCTATTGAGAGGTTAAGAAACAGCACACTATAATGAAACCTAATTTCGGACATACCGCAACAACTAGCTTTACCATGTGGTTTGAAAACCACCTATTGAAAGCTGGCGAAGCATATGATAATAAAACTGGAATCTTGTACCATGTAGATGATACGAGGTTGCCAAATTCATTTTTTAGATACAGTAGCCCTTATAAACAATGGGTTACAGAAAGTGGGGTTGGAGGATCTTATGTTCCAACAGGCATATATGACGCAAACGGTATCATAGATAAAACTAAACCAGAAAAAGGTTACTATTTTGACTTCGAAAATGGAGGTATAGTGGTAACAGGAAATGCGGCATCAAACGATATGATGTTAAGCGGGTCTTTTGCTGTAAAAGAATTTAATATATACAACACAAACCAAACGGAAGAAGCTTTAGTAATAGAAAATAAATTTGATAATAATAGTAGGTTTGCAATTCCAGAAAGCGGAATAGTTCCATACGATATGGTAACTCCTTCGATATTTATAAATAATGAATATATAGAAAACACTCCGTATGCTTTTGGGGGCGAAGACAAAACATCTCTAATCTTTAAATCAGTTGTTTTAGCAGAAAATTTATATCAATTAGATGGGGTTTTATCGTTATTCTCAGACACAAGAAACTCAACAGTTGCAGATCTAAATTTTGAAGATTATCCTATAAATGAATACGGAGATCTTAAAACTGGAAAATATTCGTACTTAGAGACTTGTCGTAAGTCCTCAAAAAATCCTTTTAATATAGAAAAAGTCTCAACGTCTAAGATAAGCGACAACGTAAGAACAAAGATATCTCCTTCTTTATATGTTGGATTCATTGATTTTGAAATATCAAAGCCTAGATTTCCAAGAATTTAACAAATAAGAAAATATTTCACATTATATTATTTCTAATGTAATTTAGGATAAACCCATTTTTCCAAAAAACATAAAAATCTAAATATTTAAATATCATGGCCAGAAACAGAGTTATTTATCAAAGTGAGGCGCTTTTTGTAAGCCCAAATGCCACAGGATCTCACTTCACATGCACAGCCGTAGTTACGGGACTAGGACCGAAAATTGGAGTTAATCCAGCAACAAATGCAGCAGGTCAGACTGGTAATGCATTAGCATTGCACACCTTGTCAAGTCCTGTAGGTCTTCAAGAAGATCCACTACTCACAAAAGGGTATGGAGAGGCTGAATTCACCGTTGCGAAATTAGCATCAGCTCGAAATGCTGGATTAAATTACGGAAAACCTGGTGTTATAGATGTTCTTAATATTAGTGGTGCTGCAGCAGAATCCATTGGCGCGGAATTAAAAGCATTAAATGGATGGGAACCTGCAGGAGCGCCAATCTTAAACGGAGGAAATACTCAAAATGCAGCAAGAGCTACTCTTGTAGCTGATAACACTGGTCAGTTACATTTCTTTACAAGAAAAAGTCATTTTGAAAATGCGGAAGCAGCTTATTTTAAATTAGGTGATGGACCTACTACTGGACCCGCTGGAGCTATATCTGCAGCAGATAGACAAAAAACTCCTTTCTGCGCTTTTATTCAACCATGGTCTGGCGACTATGAAAATCTTGTTCAACAAATTCATAGGGTACAAAGTGCTAATTACAGCTTTACTATTAACAGAACTGATGTTAATACTTTTGGTCAACTCGCAAGAATTGATGCCATCGCACTTGAGCCACCCACAGTAAATCTTGACTTTACTTATTACCCAACCGATGGTTTTAATGAAAGAAATCTTGGTTTCTATGTTCAAGGAGAAGACGGTTTGGGAGCACAAATGGGAGCTGCTGCAAGAAATACCGCAGCAGGACACATGGGCTCAGACAATGCGGGTAAGAACTTTTTTATCTTAACCACACCTGAATCAACTGATGCATTTAATTCTACCGATTCAATTTCAGAAAGAAGTGTTATTGGATTAGGTAATGGATTCCTTAGCGATTATACTATAGAAGCCTCTGTTGGATCTATACCAACCGCAAACAGTACGATTGAGCTTTATAATGCAAAATCTGACATTGGAACCACTGGAGTATCAATCCCTGGAGTTAATCTTGTAAATGGTCTAGCTTCAACAGGAGCTAACTTCTCACTAGGTCATCCTGAATCTTTAAGAGGAGATTTTAAGGGAGCTTCGCCAAGTACTGGTGAGTTCGGAGGCTCTTCAATTACAGCCCTTAGACCTGGAGATATTCAACTTGAACTTCCTGCAGAACTTTCAATGTTCTCTAAGGTTTCTGGAGATGGAGCAGTTCACATACAAAACTTTAGTTTAAGTATGCCATTAAGCCGTAGCCCAATTGATAGGTTAGGAACTAGGTTTGCATTCTCTAGAGTTGTAGACTTGCCCGTAACCGCGTCTCTAAGTGTAAGTGCTTTAATGTCAGACATAGGAACTGGAAATCTTGCAGACTTACTTGATGATTGTAAGGAGCACGATGTTAAGATCAAAATGTTTGGTCTCACTTCCTGTAATCCTGGAGATGAAAAAGTTCAAGCATTAACGGTTGACTTTAAGGGAGCAAGAATTGATAGTGAATCAATGTCATCTGATATTGGAAGCAATAAGAGTGTTGACTTAACTTTCACAACTCAAATTGGAGGCCCAGAAGATCTTCTCCATGGAGTATTCATTTCTGGCGCGAATAGGAATATTATTCCAACATACGCTGATATACCTAATCGATAAATAAAAGCATAAATCGATTTAAAAAAACCCGCCAAATGGCGGGTTTTTTTTGTTTATACAAATGTCAATTATCTATGTTTGGTGTAATATCTGTTAAGGAATAAGGATATATGCCATTAAAAATACCAACAGTACAAGTAGGCCTTGAAAAGTCTATACAAAAAGCTGTAAAGAATGTTAGTTCTAGAGGCGGATTAAACTTATCTCTTAATGATAGAAATTTTACTAGACCTTTAGGGAAGATAACTGGTTCAGTAAGCGAATTCAATAAATCACTAGAAGCTTCAAATGCTAGAGTTTTAGCTTTCGGCGCATCTGTAGGGATCATAAACGGTGTACAAACTGCATTTAAAGCATTATTGCAAACTACAATACAGGTAGAAAAACAGCTTACTGAAATTAACATCGTTATGGGATTAACTAACTCTCAGTTAGATGATTTCTCAAAAGGACTTTTTAAAGTAGCTAAGAATACAGCACAATCTTTTTCAACTGTTGCAACTGCAGCAACAGAACTAGCAAGACAAGGTTTGACGATGGAGGAAACCTTGAAAAGAACTAATGATGCCCTTATACTTACAAGGTTGACTGGCTTAGATGCTGCTAATGCAGTAAGCGGTTTAACTGCAGCTTTAAACACATTTAATAAAGCTGGTCTAGACTCCACCAAAATTTTAAGTAAAATGGCTGCGGTTGATGTTCAATTCGCAGTTAGTACTGAAGACTTGATTGATGCCGTGTCTAGAGCTGGTGCTGTAGCTCAAGATGCTGGTGTTAGTTTCGACCAACTACTAGGTGCTGTTACCGCAGCTCAACAACAAACAGCTAGAGGCGGTAAAGTTATAGGTAATAGTTTTAAAACTATATTTACTCGTGTGCAAAGATCTAGCACCATAAGTAGATTAGAAGAATTGGGTATAGCAGTCAGAGATATAGCAGGTAATACATTACCAGCCATAACAGTTCTTGAAAATTTATCTAAAACATATGAAACTTTAGCTGACACTACGAAAGCTGCTGTTGCAGAGCAAGTGGGTGGAGTTTTTCAAATCAACATTTTAAAAGCTGCTATAAACGATTTGTCATCAGCAAACAGTATATTAGCTAGAGCCACTCAAATATCAGCCAGTGCAACAGACGAAGCTTATAAAAAGAACGAAATTCTGAATAGGTCGCTATCCGCATTATCTTCTCAAGCGGCATCGAGCATAAAAGAGCTTGCTAATTTAGTTGGAGATATTGGGTTTTCTGACCAAATTAGAGATTATCTAACTTTTATTAGAGATCAGGTTAGCGGAATATCAGACTTCCTGGGGCAAAAAGAAGGGGAGTCAGCTGGAGCAGATTTTGCAAAAGGATTAATTGCTGGAATAGGAAACGTAATAAGTGGGCCAGGTTTATTTTTAGCTGGAGCCGTCTTAATAAAACTTTTTGCAAAAACATCTCAATTTCTTCTTGGAAGTGCTAAAGAATTAATGGGTGTTGTAAGTGCTTCTCAAAAACAAAAAAGAATACAAGAATCAATTGTTACAGTTCTTGGTGAAAATAGCAATTTACAAAGAAGAATATTATCTCAAGAAGGCAATAGAGCAGCTCAAGAAAAAACAATACTCACTTTGCTTCAAGCCCAAAATAGAGAGCAACAAAGAATTGCTGCCGCTGCGAAAGCAATAGGGCCTTCGGTTTTAAGAGCGGGTTTTAATACGGGATTGAGTAAAGGGAAAAGCGGAGGGCATATACCTAATTATGTGTCTGCAGAAGAAAGGATAATGGAGAAACAGGGTGCGAGATCTGGAGGTTATTCCGCTGGTTCAGTGAAATCAATGAATGTTGGAGGAAGGGGTAGGGTAGTATATAATACAGCCGAAAAAGTTAAAAAATTTCCAGGACTTAGCGAACCAGCTATAATGCCGCCCCAGCAAAGTTCTGCAGGAAAAAAATACCAAAACAGTTTTGAACAAATACATGGATTTAATCCTTATAGCAATAAGGGTATGGTTCCAAATTATGCGAATCCTAGATCTAAAGTATTCGCTAAAGAAATGGGGGGAGGTCAAGTAGGAGGTCCACCCAGACAGGTTACTTTTACATCGATGGTAGGGTCTAAAAAGTTCGTCGATGCTCAAACGATGGAAATTCCAGTATCAGGATCTGATAAAATGGGGCTACAAGTTATTTTTACTGGAGACTCTCCGCAAAGCTTGAGAGGTCAAGGATATGGAACTGAACTTTATGAGCATATGGCTGGATATGCAAAGAAGAAAGGGTATGCTGGATTATACGGCGATATGGGAACATCTATTTCTGCCATGAGAGTTATAGATAGTATAGCTAAAAGAAAAACTTTTAAAGTTGAAAAAGCTAAAGATCTTAAATTTCATAAAGATGATTTTGAAACAGAGGGAATGTGGGGTAGTGATGATTGGACATATAAACTATCCAGTCAAGGGAAAATACCTAATTATGCACTATCTAATACTCCAGTAGGAGCTGATTTCTTACTTGGCTTAAGTGCCGCTAGTCCAGCCAACTACAAAACGAGTACAATAGCTAAGTATGAAGCGCACAAAGATCCAACAAAACTTAATGACTTATTGTCCAGCCCCCAAAGAACACTTGAGGCGTTAAAGTATTTAGATAATAAAGGCTTAAACCAAGTAAAAGACTCAATGCTGTCTACTGGATTGCTAACAGATAGAGATTGGGAGTTAGTAAAACAAGGGGTTGGTAAAAAACCCGAAGGTAATATAGCGGATATTCTTAGGAAGACACCCGCTAGAGATTTGTTAAATTACATGTCTGGAAATACAGATAGAATAAGCGGAAATATACCAGGAACATTTCTAAGGTTAATGGATAGAGATGAAAGAGATAAAATTGCTCTTGACATGATAGGAAGAACAGGAGTCTCTGGGGTTGTTAAAAAACAAGTTGGATTAATGGGCAAAAGCAAAAACAGAATGCGAGATGCTCAAATGGAAGTTATGTCATCAGACGTGCCAAGGTTAGCATACAACCCAGAAAGAGGCATAACTAAAGCTAGAAGCCAGGGCTACTTGCTGGCTCAAATGTATAGGACAGGAAACCCTAGAGCTTCTCAACCATTTTATCCAGATTCATTTATTGATAGCAAGGGCGAGCTTAAGAAATTTAGAAAATTTGGAGATTTTTCAGAAAGACAAAATAGAATAAAGAAAATAGCAGACCAAAGAAGGATTGAATCCTCTTTTAGTTCAGGGCAAGGATCTTTAATGAGAGGAGCTGCATTAAACCAAAATTCAGGAAGAAATCTGTTGCTTTCTAACTTAGCCGCAGGAGGGGTAAGAAATCAAAAAGCAGTTCAAGATTTTGAACAGTTAATCTCCAGGGAACAAAACCCTTTAACAAGTAAACAAGCAATATCAAAAATTGCACCAAGTATAACACTGAATAAAGATTTAGAAGACTATTACAAAAAACTTAGAAAAAGATCAAGAGGTAGATTTGGTTTTAGTGACGGCATGATCCCCAATTATGCGATGCGAATAGACCCTACAAAAATATCACCTTTTGCATCAAGAGCAAGGGCGGGAAAAATTAACTCTTCAAAACACGATGGAGTTATAGGAATGTCAAAACTCTCTGAGATATTAAATGGTAGATTATTTACATCCATAAAATACCAGAAATCAGGAGGAGGGGGAACTCAAGACCTTTTTCTCTCTGGGGCTAGGTCTGGTGTTCATAAATATAAAAAAGGAGCACCGCCTCCTGCTAAGTACACAAGCTATGCAGACATGGACGCTAAAACAGGAACAACGGTTGTTCATGCAAACTCTGCGGGAGTTGGAGAGAAAGGCTACAGAAGATTAAAACTAAATAGAGTAGACAGTGTAGTCTCGCAAGGTAAGCATTTTAAAGTTGATCCTAACATGGCTAATGCAGGAATGGTTCCTAATTTTATGCTTGGAAAAATAAGAACAGTGGCCCAGGCAGTGGGGATGTTTAAAAAGGATACTGGTTTATTTTCTGCTCTTTCAGGTAAAAACTTTTGGAGCAGAAGAACTAATTCTATAAAATTAAGAGAAAGTAATTATGACGAAGTAAGACAATTTATTAATAGTAGGTCTTTTAGATCGCTGCCAGAAGGCGAAAGAAATAAAATATTAAAAGACTTAAAAAATCAATCTGAAAATCTAAATGTAAACGATGTAACTAGATCTTATTTTCAATATGGAGATCCTGATTATCAAGGAAGAATTCATGCTAGCTCAGGAGCTATACCAAATTATGCAAATCTATTTTCAGGTGGAGCTTCAAAAGTATTATCAAAAAACCCTCAATATGGTGGAGCTGTAAAAGACGCAATAGCTAGAGAAGCTTCTTTTGGGCTGACTCCTAGAGTGGTACAAGCTCCATCTTTAAGAAGCTCAAGAAATCCAGGGTTAGCTGTAGTAAACCAAGAACAAGAAGGAGGCAGGTTGTCTAATGCAAGAAAGTTGCATGGAGGTTTAAACCCTAACAAGAAAAGCTCTGCAATTCCTAATTATGCAATACAACCAGTTGGTTTAAGTGAAGTAATACAATCTAGAGTAGGAGCGTTAAGAGAGGTTGATGCTCTAGGCTTAGATGCTGTATCAAAATCTGCCGAGAGAGCTTCTCAAACAATTGATGAGCTTAGCGCAAGTACTCAGAAGGGAGAAGATTTCTTAAAACAACAATCTCAACAGTATGCAAATTCTGCAGAATTAATAAAAGAAAATAACCTAAGGGAAAAGGCAAGGCTGGGAACTCTCAAGAGAGAGAGTGTTGAGAGAAAAAAATACATGAGAGAAACCTTTAGGAAAGATGCTTTAGGTTCTCTAGCTGGAACTGATGGCCCAATGGGAGATTTAGCAAAATCCCTACAAGGAGAAGGCTTCGAAAAAAATCTAAGAACTCAAATGGGGGTCGCACAACAATCAGGAGATGTAGAGACATTAAAAGGGTTAGAAAGATTGAATGATGCTATAGATAGAAGTGCTTCATCAGCCATGGATGACCCAAAAACTCAAGCAAAATTCCTAGAAGATAGTTTGAAGAAAGCCAGTAGAGACGAAAAAAGACTGGAAAGATTTAGAGGCACAAAAGGATACGGACAAACAGAGCTTAAAAAGTTTTTTGCTCAAGAATTTCTATCTCAAAGAGGTGTTCAAACCACAGACCAAACACAAGCCTTAAGTGTTCTAAGCTCAATGGGACGAAGAGGACAAGAAGATTTTAAAGCTTTTACTCAAGAACAAGGAGTTTTATCTTCAAATAAGGCATTAGCCAGATCAGGATTAAGGACTGGGCAATTTGGAAGTTTAGTTAAAGGTGATGGATCAAACTTTATATCTAAACTTGAAAAATTTCAAAACAAATTAGATGCTGGGGAATCAACTAGATCTTTAAGAAAAGATTTATTTAGAGAAGCAGCTAAAGTAGGGAAAAATTCTGATTCAGCTCAAACCCTTCAAGCTATGGTTGCCAATACAAGACAGCAACAAAAGGAGGATAAACAACAAAAAAGAAGAGATGCACGAGCTCGCCTTGGTCAAAGACAATTACGACAAGGGGGTGGGTTTAGAGCATCTTTTCTTTCAGGAACTGGGGGATCAAACTTAAGATCTTCAGGAATTATAGGTGGACTTGGAAATAGATTAGGAAGAACTGCTGGAGCAGCTAGGGCTGGTGCAGGTAATTTTGTGAAGAGTGGTTTTGCTGGAGGATTTGGCGGGCAAGTTGGATTAGGTTTATCCATAGTAGCCCCTATGCTTGCTGGCATGATCGCCAATCAAACTCCAAGAGAAGATAGAGCAACATTAAAAAACGGAAGGTTTGAGGTTGGGGGAACTGGTAAAGATATGGCATCCAGCACACTCATGGGAGTGGGAATGGGAGCTATTTTCGGAGCTCCTGGAGCTATAGCTGGAGGGTTTATAGGATTTATAAACTCAATGAAGAAAGCTACCCTCACTATAGATGAGCAAATTAGAGTAAGAGAAAAAGAAATAGCTTTAATAGGTCAAAACATGCAAGCCGCACAATCAATACAAAACCTTTCAACATCCAGAGCTCAAGCTTTAGCAACTGGAGATATGGATAAAGTGGCAAATGTAGATACCGCAATGAATCAAGCTTTAGCGGGAGTTAATGATATTGATACTCTTAAGAGGTTAGCTTCTGCTGGGGGAGATAATGATGCATTATCTCAAATACAAAGAGGTTTACAAGACCAAATGACTAATGCCGTCAGTGTTCAAAACTTCGGGGTAGCTCTTAAAAATTCAGACCAAGTCAAAGCTGCAAAAAATGCTGGTGTTGCAATGGGGTCAATGATTGCTCAAGCTATTAGAAATGAAGATATGGACGAAGGTACTGCATTAGAAACCTTGAGAAACATACAAACAAGTACTGCAGAAAAAGAAGGTATGGGAATGCTTGACACGAAAAGCCTTAATTCTCTAAGAAAACGAGCTGAGGGGGCTCAAGGGATGACGAGTCCAGGTACATTGGGAGGAGCAGGGGTTGGGCTTGCGGCAGCAGGAGGATTGGCTTTAGCGGGTGTTGCGACTGGAGGAGCAGCCTTAGTAGTTGCCGCTCTACTTGCGGGCGGCGGAGCTTTAGCTGGAAGAGGAATCGAAAGCTCTATGGCGGAAGGTGATTTGGAAGATGCGCAAAAACTTGGATTAGATGAAATAAACGAGCTTTCTAAGTTAGTTGAAGCTGGAGCTATGACCGAAGTTCAAATGCAACAATTAACGGCTGCATTCAGAGAGGGAGAAATAAGTATAGGTGATATAGCCAAAGAAGCTGAAGGAGCTGTAATAGAATTTCAAAAAATTAAAAAAGCATCAGATAGAGCTAGCGAAGCATTATTCAATATAGATCAAACTTTTAAAAGAACTATATCTAAAATGGCGGTAAGTTTAGAGGTTGACAAAATAAGATCTGGAGCTAAATCTTCGGTAGACAGATCTAATGCTAATTTTTCCTCTCAATTCATGTCTGGTAAAGATGCCTCATCTTTTCTAGGTAGAAGGCAAAGCAAGATACTAGCAAACGATGCTTCTGCGAGAATAGGTCAATTTTCAAGAGAGACAGATATAGGATTCTTAAGAGACGTAAAAGCAAAGAGTAAAAATTTAAACTTTGGAGGTCCTCAGATGGAATTCATAAGAAAGACCGTTGAAGAAAGTGGTGTTGCACCAATAGAATCAATGGTAAGATCCAGAAAAATGGATGGGGTAATGAACCTTAATTTAGACACAGGAAGACTAGATGATATATTTGAAGCACTTGGTGTTCAAGGTGGAGTGGAGAAGTTTCAAGCGAATAGTAGTATCACTATGCCTGAAAATATTAATGACTTAGCAGGGTCTCTTGGAACCAATAATAAAGAAGAGCAAAAAAGAATAGTAGATGAAATAATACAAAATCTACCTGAAATCAGAAAAACAGGGGAAATGCAGACTAGTTTCACTAGGGAGCTTGCAGAGCCTGATGCAAAAATGCTTACAGAAATCTTAGACTCAAGAAAAGAGCAGTTTCAAATAATACAAGAACAAATATTGGCTGAGAGGAAAAACTTAAGCGTTCAGATAGCTCAAAATAATATTCAATCACACATACAAAATGATTTAGAATTACTTCAGAGGGAAATGGAAAATAGAGCTATGGCTGAAGAGACTAAACTTTTAGGAATAAAAGGAAGATCTCAAACAACCAAGTCCTTCGCTTCATTTGAAGGCGGAGAAATGTTTAGAGGAATGAATTCTGATAGTGAGGAGAATTCCAGGCAGGCAAAATTAAGAAAGCAAATTTTTGACGAGGATATGAAAGTGAGAAAGGCTGAAGCTTTAAACGCTTTGAAAAGAGAAGCTCAAAAAATACTTTCGGAGAAAAATCTTATTAATGCATTGAACGATTTAAAAAGTTCTATAGATGAACAACTTGATGAAGCAGCAAAAGAGGGAGACATTTCTCAAGGTCAAGGAGGAGGATTATTGGTAGACAAAGGAGGGCAAGGCGGGGGAGCTGCAGGAGTTGGCAAAAGGCTTTCCGTGTTCAAGTCAGTAGAGGGTAGTTCAAAGATAAATGATCAAATACAAAAAGAAGGAACCCAAATAACAAATAAAAAGTCAGAAATAAAAACTATAAATGCAAAAAAAGAAAAACAAGTAAGCACGCAAAACAAAAAAGAAACAGAAATAAAGACAATAACAGATTACCTGAATAGGGTTAGCTCTGCTAATAAACTGCCAGAAAATAAAGTTTTTTCAAAAAATGGGTTTAGTCTTGGTAATATACAAAGAATTAATTTAAGAGAGAGTGCTCTTGACGACATAAGAGATGACCTTAAAAGAGACCCTAAAATGAGTGCTCAGTTAGCTCAAACAACATACTCGGAAGGCGGCGATGGATTCGATGATGGAGGTGTGGTCCAAAGGACTAGAGATGCTACCGCAGGCGAAATGTCAGGCAGGCTGAAAGAATTGCTAGGCGAAAGAGAAAATGAGCTTAAGGCGGCTACCGAAAAAGTAGCAAAAAGAGATACTGACATAGCAGCACTAGAAGCTGACATACAAACAAGAGAAGAAAGAATAAAGAAACTAGAAGAGAATTTGAGAGGTAGTGTTGTAGAATTAAGCGATGTTTTAAAAGGTCAGAACATAAAATTAGAAAAGATAAATTTAATAAACACAAAAGAGTTACAAGATAAAATTCAAGGAGCTACAAATTTAGAAGAAGTAACATCGGTTTTCGAATCAGAAATAAAAAGGCTAGGAGAAGGAAGGGTTGATGAGGTTATTAGTGCAAGAATAAAGACATTAACCGAAGTCATGAAAAGCTTAAATTCAGGGCTGACCGAAGCAGAAAGAGGATTCAATGTAGCAGAAGCTCAAAGAGCAATGGAAGATTTTAATAGTAATTTAAATTTTTCTTCATATTCAAAATCTTCTTTTAATAGCATTAGAGGAATGGACAATGTAAATATTAGATCTATGGCTGGAGCAAGAGCGATGTCCAAAGTAGAAGACCAAACAAGAAGAGAGCAAGAATTTGATTTAGTACGAAACGACCCAACATCTACGAGAGCTGAAATAGCAAGGGCCGAAGCTGATATGGTGTCAAGAACGATAGGAACTAAAGATCAAAGAACTAAAATGACTGACATGAGGGGTGACTTAGCTACATATAACAGAAGTTTAAAAGGAGAAGAAGAACGTAAGTTAAATGCAATATCTACTGGAGATAAAGATTCTCAGGCTAGTGCTGAGGCGCAGATAGTAGATTTAAAGGATGCTATATTAGAATTAGATACATCTATGGAGGATTTAGCCCTAGAGATGACTAGGACAACTCCTAGGGATAAAGGTTTTATGGGTGAATTTACAGAAAATACATCTATGGGTTTAAAAATGGGATTTGCTGAGATAGAAGAGCAATCCGAACTAATTTATACTAGGTTGGGTAGAGATTTGCCTATGCTCTTTAGGGACGGCCTAGTTGATGCAATGCAAGCTGCAATTGACGGAAGTCAAAGCTTAGAAGATTCTTTTAGGCAAATTGGTGTCACACTTTTACAAAACATACAAAAAGCATTCTTGACTAGCGCATCAAATAGAATAACAGGAGCTGTAGGAAATCTTTTTGACATAGATGGCTACAACTCAGGGGGATATGTAAATGGTGGCAGCGGAACTAAAGACGATATTCCTGCTATGTTGATGGGTGGAGAATACGTAATAAAGAAAAGCGCTGTTGATAGATATGGAGTTAACTTTCTTGAAAATCTAAATAGTGGAACTTTGCCTGGATTTAGAGATGGAGGAGGAGTTAATTTAGCTATAGGTGGGCCAAAAGTAGCAGAAAGAGAAAAATTTATTGATGAAAATAAATATGGAAATGTTACTAGATACAAGACTACAAAAGCTGGAATAGGTATAAACAGTTCATTATCTTCATATGCCATAAATAACGATAGGTCTATTCAGAAATACTTTAGAGATCAAGAGGGGCAATTCAATCAAGATATATCAACAAGAAATCAAGAAAAACAAAGAAAGAAACAAGAAGAGTACCAGAAAAAAGTAGAAAAAAATCAAATGTGGAATGCGCTTATAGGCATTGCTGGCTCAGCTTTATTAAGTAAAGCTATTGATTTTGGTATGGATAAATATAATCAAACTGATTTTGCAAAAAATAGAGCGGCTAAAAAAGCTCAGCGCTCGATGGATGATAAAGGTTATGTTGACGTAAGAGGAAGAAGCATAAATAAAATTTATAAAAAACCTTCTGAAGCAGCAAAAGTTAGAAGTGAGATTAGAAGTGTTCATAGGAATAATGGGTGGGAAGCTTCTTCAGCCCTTATGAGGGATTATGGAATTGGGGGTTCTGTTGATAAGGATGGCATAGTTATAAGAAACAAAGGGGGCGGAGTTCCATCTAGACTTACAGGCGGAGAATATGTAATGAGTCCTAGTGCTGTAAAAACTTACGGATCAACCTTAATGGAGGGCTTAAATAGCGGTTCTGTTTCAGCTCCAAGTACTTCAGGAGGAGGAGGGTCAGGGCAAGTAAGCAATATTAGTCATGGTGATGTTAATATTAGTATTAATGTTGATGGTTCTGGGGGAACATCTGGAGGGGCTGATATTAATTCTTCAGAATTTGCAACTAAAGTTAAAAGTGCTGTAATGCAGGTGATATCAAAAGAAAAAAGAGTGGGAGGCACCTTAAGATAATATGGCAATAGGATATGTTCATAATGCTGACCAAGAATTTCACATAAACGGATTACAAGTTTCTGGAGTTTCTTCTTTAAATGCATCTTATAACATCCCAACGGAAAATAATGATTACTTGGGGTATGTAGGTCCAGCTGAGTTTTTTCAAAACGCACCTGGAGTATGCAATCTTTCATTTGAAAGATCTATGATTACTGACGACAAGCCCATAACTGAATTAATAGGTTCTACTAGTGGGTTTGATGGCGGATTAAGTTTTAACTCTAAGAATTTTAATTTTCAAAGCGGTTTCATTAATTCTTACCAATGCTCTTTTTCTGTGGATAATATTGCAGAGTCTAGTATATCAATATCAGCTTTTGGGGAAGTAGGCCCTAATGTAGAGATAAAAAAACATACACAGACACAAAATGAATTATTCATTCCCACTAGTAGTGGTATAAATATTGAGTGCGACGGAAGAGAAAGCAATAGAGTACTAAGTTTTTCTTTTAATACTCAAATTGATAACGAACCAATATATAAAATAGGATCTATATTCCCATGCGAAGTTACGGTTAGGACCCCATTAAAACAATCTTTTTCAATAGAAATGGAAATAGATGATTTCGATGCAAAAAATGTATATGATTACATGAGAACAGGTATACATTTAGAAGATATAAGAGTTACATTAAGAAGCCAATGCGGGTCACAAAAAGAAGTGGAATATCTTTTTAAAAATGCTCACTTATTATCTCAAAAAATTAATACAGATGCAGATAACAACACTAAAGTTGAAATGTCTTATTCTACAGTTTCTAGATACAAACCTGATATTTTTTATAGATGAAATATATAAGACATCAAGAATGCGAAGTAGAAATAAATGGAGAAAAAATTTTTGCAAAAAATGCTTCTCTATCCTCATCTAGCTCTACTAAATCAAATAGAACATATGGGGGAGGTCTAAGACCTTACAACTCTACAGATCCCGTAAGCTCATCAGTTCAGTTTTCATATTATATAACAGGTAAAGAAGATTCAATAGATTTATTAACAGGATCTCATCCATGCTCTGGAAGATTTTGCGGTATAGAATTTTCGGGAGCATACCTCACTAATTACGGGGTTGAGATCGAACCTTACAGGCCAGTTCAGTTTTCAGCATCTTTTGATATTTATAGCGGATTTAATCAAGAAACTAAAACAGGTTCTTTTGGGGGAGCGTCAAGTGGACTAGCCAATGGAGCATATACAGAACTATTAAATTTTAATAAAAATAATATTGGTTTAGATTTTCCGCAAAGAATATCTTACTCTATAGATTGCGAAAGAACACCTAATTATGTTATAGGTTTAGAGCATCCCGTGGACGTAAGGCATGGAAAAATATCTAAAAATCTTTCTATACAAGGCGAGAATATCGGCAGTGTAATGAATTATTCAGGAAAAGGTTTTGCTAAAATTGAGATCTCCCCAAGAAATATAGACTATGCAGCAAGAGGTAGAACCCTGAATTGCGAAGGAGTTATAAATAGTCAAAACTTAAGCGTAAGCTCTAGAGGACTATTAAATGGATCTATAGATGTCATGGAGAGTGTGAGATGAGCGATGTAGTTAATAAAAAACACTTCTGGAATTTAGATAAAGATTTTTATGATACAACAGAAAACTCTGGAGGGGGTTATTATAATTCATATTCGGATTTTGTTAAAAATTCTAAGATAGAAACTAACTTAAAAAACTTTAAATACAAAAACCCTTTTAGTTTTATTCCTTCGTATGGAGCTTCAGTATCTATTAATTTTTTAAATAAAGTAAGTAATTACGGAAATAATTATTTAATGGTAGAAGAAAATGGGCTAAATAGAATTATAATTACTTTTGAACTTGGTTTCGAGAACAGGGGCGACGATGAATCGGATAATATAATCAGTTATATAAATTCAAAAGGTGGTGCTAAATATTTTCCTTTGCAGTTTATAGAGAGAGATGGGCTGTCTCTTGAAAATGCCTACAAATCATTATTTTCAATAAACCCCTATATGATTCAAGAGTTTAAATGTAGTTCTATTAGTTCTAGTTCAAATTATGTAGATAGTAATTCTATTAAACTGGATCTAATAAATGATTTAGCTACTAAATTTAACTCTAGAAATATTATTTACTCAGAATCCTTGCCGCAAAAAGATAAAGATGTTATAAATGATTATTGGGGCAAAAGCTCTTTAGACATTCAACCTTCATATCCTTTATCCAGAGATGAAGATTTTAATGTAAAAGAATTAAAATTAGGTAATTCGAAATCTCATTCTGAAGAAGATGGAATAAATGCAAAATTAATGTCTTTATCTTTAAAGTTTGAAGCTATAAACGACGAAACATTATTAAAATTATTATCGTTTTTTATATCAAAACATGGAACTGAAACCTTTGAATTTGAATTACAAAGGCCAGAAAGAAAAACTGTTAACTTTATGTGCTCTCAAATAAATCATACTTTTTTGTATATGGGATCGCATGATTTGACGGTAAGGGTTAGCGAAGTGCCAATTAAAAGAAAACTTTTATAAATCTCAATCGAAAAAAATACAAAAAATAATATAATATATAATGGCTTTCTTAAAAAAAGAATCTGTAAATGCTGAACTTTTTAATCACACAAAAAGTGCTCATGTAGAATTTTTAGAAATATCTGAAATACCAAACTCTGGAGATGTCATTAGACTTCACGGCGGAGTTAACTCAATAAATGAATCAATTTTTTTTGGGGGTAAAGAGTATTTTTATATTCCATATGAAGGTGTAGACTTTGGAAGTAGGTCTGACGGAAGAGTATCAAGACCCACTATAAAAATAATTAATTATAGCGGATTTCTTTCGAAGTTCATGTTAGGAAAAGATGATTTAATAAGATCAAGAGTAACTAGAATAAGAACTTTTTTTAGATTTTTAGATAAAGAAAACTTTTTAAATTATGATGCTGATAAAGGTTTTTGGGATAAAATGGGAATATCCCCAGATCCAGATGCAAGACTTAGGCCAGATGTATGGTACATAAATCAAAAGATAGAAGAGAATAAATTTTACATTGAATATGAATTATCCAATGCTCTTGATTTAGAGGGCGCCGTTTTACCCAGAAGGCAAATATTGAATAATTATTGTACATGGAAATACAGAGGAAAAGGTTGCAAGTATAGCGGAGGAGTAGCAGCTGATTCAAACGATGTTAAATTTGATAAAACTTCATTGAACCCAAGAGGTGAGTGGGCTGTTGGTGAAAATTATATTTTGGGAGATGTTGTTTATGTATGGACTAGGGAGGGGCAGGATCAAAGATCAATAATGTATGTATGCACAGAGCCTCATACATCATCAAAAGGACTAAGACCGTCTATAAATACGTCGAATTGGGCTATGGATGCTTGCTCGAAGACCCTAAACGGCTGCAGATTAAGATTCGGTGAAGATAATGAGCTTCCTTTTGGCGGGTTTCCTTCAAGCAGGCTTTATTAATGAAAAGTGAAATTTTAAATAAAATTAAAAAGATTTCAGAATCCCAAAAAGAAGAAGAAATTTGCGGGTTTATTGTAGAAGATAAAGGTAAAGAACATTTGGTTGAATGTGAAAATGTGTCTTTTCATAAAAAAGGTAATTTTGAGATATCACAAAAAAAATTTGTAGAAGTTTTTGAGCAAAATAAAATTTTAATTATTTACCATTCCCATCCAGAAAATACAGAACAGTTTTCAAAAGAAGATATAAATCTTAGTGAATCTTTGATTCTGCCAATTATAGTTTATAGTAATCAAACTGAAAAATTTAACATACATATTCCCAAGGGGGTGAAAAGAAATAAATCATTAAACAGGGTGGAAAAAAGTGTAGTTACTTATTAGGGAATAAGGTTTATGAAAATATTTTTACATGGAGAGATTGGAAAGAAATTCGGAAAAGAATGGGATCTTAATGTAAAGTCTCCTAACGAGGCTTTAAGAGCTATAAATGCGAATACAGATAACTTTTTTAAATTCTTATCTAGCAAAGAGAACGAAAATATACACTACAGACTATATGTAAACAAAAAACCTGTAAAAAATCAAGATGAACTCGGTTTAGAATCTAAAAATATAAAGAACCTACATTTATTTCCCGTCATTAAAGGGGCTGGAAGTAATGATAAAGAGGCTTATAGATACATGGGGTATGGAGCCGCTGGGCTTGGATTATCTTATGGAATAGATGCTCTCGGCGACTATGTGGGAGGAACATGGGGAAAGGTTTTAGGATTTATAGCTGATATCGGTTATGAAATAAGTGGGGCATTAATAACGCAAGGAGCTATAATGCTATTACAAAAAGACCCTCCAGCTCCTCCTGCAGAGGATGTAGCCCCAGCACAAAAAAATACTTCTTCTTTTACTTTTGCGAGACCTTTAAATAATACAACTCAAGGAGCTCCTATTCCAATTGGTTATGGTCGATTAAGAATAGGAACTCATGTTGTATCCTCTCATCTCATGAACACTAGGCTCGTGGCTTTTAATCAAGTCAGGGCAGAAGTGATTGACGAAAACAACCAAATGGTCGGAGCTATAAACGTAGATCATTACACACTGTAAGCTATGCCTTTTAATTTATATTGCAATGCTTCAGACACAACTCCTAGAGTTTTCAGGAGAGATATTAGAGGTTCTTACAATCCGTCTGATGCGGATAAAGAAAAATTGCAATCTACAGCTTTTGTAAAGTCTTTAGACTTGTTGTGCGAAGGTCCAATCGAGGGTTTAGTTGATGCAACAGGAAAATTAGTAAAAGGAAATGACATATTAAAGGGTGTCTATTTAAATGAAGTCCCAGTTCAATTAACTAGCAATTCCGCTTCACCTATATATAATTTTAGAAATATATCTTTGGCATATAAAAAAGGCACAGAAACCCAGACCCCTTTTTATAATAATCAAGATGATAATTTTTATTGGTTAAGAGATTTTTCCTATACATCTAAAACCGTTAGTATTGGCGTTGATTTAAATAATCAAACCGTACTTGAAGCCGATGCTCAAGCAAAAAAATTAAATGCACAATCCTCTTATTCTGTAATTGATCAAGATGTAGATTTTCTTGGATTAACTTTGAATGTCAGTCAATGTTATAATACAGACGAAGAAGGAATCCATCAGCCAAATGAAGGTGGGTTTCAGATATGGGGAGATATAACTGGAGTCGCTCATAGGAGTTTAGGAGAATTTGAAGTTGCTCCAATTATTGATGATGGGGTTAATGAGTATAATGTAAATGTAACATTCAAAGGGTTAGCTTTATCTCCTTACAAAGAAGACATATTTTTAAAACTAAAAGATGCTAAAGATATTGGTTCTAGTAGACCTAGACATGTACATATAAGAAATACAACAACCCAATCTTTAAATTTTAGAACAAAGTTTGCGGCTTCTTTAGATGCAGCAACAGAAATAGTAGATGTAAATCTAAAAAACCCCAACTCCGCTATGGTTGCAGCCGTAACTAGTGCGGAGAATTTTTCGAGCCCACCTACTAGAACATTTGATGTAAAGCTTAAAAAGGTAAAATTACCAAGTAATTATGTAGATAAATTAGAGGGGCCAGATGGACCTACTAAAAAAAGAGCATATGCATCTTCGTATGGAGCGGCAGGATCTGAAGCAGAAAGTGAAAATAGACACGAGGGCTATTGGGATGGAAATTTTAAAGAAGAACTAGAATGGACGGATAATCCTGCTTGGATACTATATGATTTACTCACCAATGATAGGTATGGATTGGGAGAATATATAAAAAATGCAGATGTAGATAAATGGGAGCTATTTAAGATAGCTAAGTATTGCGATGATTTAGTTCCGACATCAATGGGTAATTCATCTAATGATGGATTCATAAAAGAAAGAAGGTTTTCATGTAATATATTATTAACAAATGCTTCTGATGCATATCAAACTTTAAATGAAATAGCATCAATATTTAGAGGTATAGCATATTTTAATAATTTAGAAATATTTTTAGCTAGCAATACTTTAAAAGAGTCAATAACTACATTTACTAATGACAATGTAATAGATGGTATGTTTAGATACGGAGGAGCTCCAGAACATACAAAATTTACCGCAATAAAAGTAGCATACAAAGACAAAACAGACTCTTTCTTACCAAAGTATACATACATAGAAGACGCAGAAGGGATAATAAGATACGGTTTAAGGCTTAAAGAAATGACAGCAGTAGGCTGTACATCAAGAGATCAAGCTTTAAGGTTAGGAAGGTGGACTTTGCTTACGTCCAACCTAGAAGAAGAAACAGTAAATTTCGCAACAGATAGACAAGCAGATTATTTACAACCTGGAGAGGTTTTTACAATTCAAG
Organism: Fidelibacterota bacterium; assembly: GCA_029253045.1. Taxonomy (GTDB): domain Bacteria; phylum Fidelibacterota; class Marinisomatia; order Marinisomatales; family Marinisomataceae; genus Marinisoma. The sequence continues at coordinate 42,325 of JAQXAG010000048.1, forward strand.
ACGATTTAAGAAAAGAATTTAAAATAGCAGGAAGGGTAAAACATGTAGAGAATCACCACAGTTCTGTAGATAAAAATTTTATATTATTAGATAGAGAAATAGAAACTGATAAATACGACTTAACCTCTATATCTTTTTTAATTCCAAGCGAAGACTATCAAGAAGATGGCTCTACAGAACAATTCAAAGAATTTGTTCATAGGAATGGTTATAATATAGGGGGGCAAGATAATGGAGATAGAGTGCCTCCTTACTTTTCTCCAGTTATTCCCCTGCACTCAACAACTTCCCTAAACTCATCATTACATAATTATATAGAAAACACAGCTTCTGGCGCTAAAATATTAACAGACGAAGATGAAGATTTAGTTTTAATAAAACCTATTTCTGGATCAGAGATAAGTAATCAAGCTAGAAATAAAACATTCAATGATTATTTCTTGCAAAGTGGAGTTTTAAAGAATTTAAGAAATGGTACAGAAAGATCCGAAGTAAGAGATAAAATAAGAGACGGTGCGATATATTTAATACACGGTGTAGCAAAAGACGGAAGCTCTACAGATTTTGAGGGCAAAGATTATCAACTACTGTCAAAAGTAGAGAATGAAGATGGAACATATTCTATATCAGCTTTAGAGTATGACTCTGGTAAGTTTGATAAAACAGATGCCCTGTCCACAATATACACTGAAACAGATTACAATTATGAGCCAGGAGATGGAAATCCAGGAGGCCCTGGAAGCGGACCTCCGCCCCCGTCTCAACCGCCTGTAGATGCTCCAGTTACCCAAGTCATAAACCTTGGATACCCTAAAGTTAATACAGTAGATTTAACTGTTCAGAGCAGCGGGGTGGTAAACTCACAAGGAGAAGTAAGATCTAAGGTAAAATATTACTTTCATAACACCGCAGAAAATCAAGATTATTACAGAAACAAGTTATCAAATGGATATTATGGATTTAGACTTTCTCAAATATCAGATGATTATTACGGAAAATTATTAACAGCTTTAGATAATTCAGAAAAAGTTTTACAGCATGGTCAATATATAATTTCTGGAATTCAAGATTGCGGAGATTATAGAGTAATTTACGATAACACATCTCCAGGAAATGATTATCACAAAACTCCAAGTGGTAAAGCAGTAATAGGGGGAACAGACAATTTATCTGTAGCACTATCCACCTTTAAGGTTTCTGATTTTACTCCATTTCTGGAGGTAGAAAGACCTAGAGCCACAAATGAATTTGGTGATTTAAAAGTAGAAGGCTGCACCGTATTTGATACAACATACGAAAATAAAGAATTAAATGGAGTATTATCTGGCGAATTTGAACTACCAGATCCTGATGCTTATTATCAATTGAGATGGTACGAAGCAAATTCCTTTGGAAGAAGTCCTGAAAAAATAATGATATTTAAAGGGGCTAAAGATTTAAAACCACCAGCAATACCCACAAACTTTAATGTATCAATAAATGATCTTTTCCCTAATTTAATTAATTTTGAATGGGACCATCAAGAATCTAAAGATTCTGACTTAATAGGATTTAGAATTTACACTGGACATGAAGACTCCGCAGATCCAAGTTTAAAATTTACAAATTATTCAGATGAGATAAATCCTTTCAATCAATACTACACCCCAAAACAAGGATCTTCATTCGCAGAAGTTGTTGGGAAAAATGCAAGATATTTTACGTACGAAGCTGACACATCGGATGGAACATTAAGGAACAACAAAGGTCAAGCTATAGGTTTTGGAGAAAAAGCGGCTTTCCATATTAGAGCTTTTGACTATTCAGAAAACTTAAGCGACGCAGATAATAGTAACATACTTTCTCTCTTGAGTGTATCAGCCGCTCCTGATTTATATTTATCTGGAGAAATAGCTGAAGAGGGAGTGGGGACCGATAATTATAGATGGACTCCTACTATGCATGTTTTTTATTCTGGTTCATATCATGAATATAAATCTTTTAGGAATTATCATTTAAAAATGACTGACGAAACATACGGGTTTGGTGCTCCTAGATCCTATGTAATAAATAAACAAGACATTAAAGTAGCCCCACAAAGATTTGGAGCGGGAGCTTCTGGGTATTATGAATTAAGAGAGGTTTTGCCCGAAGCAACTTATTACGGAGAAATATATGCCGTAATGAATGATGGAAGAGAATCAAAAGAAGGAAATTATAGAGCATCAATACCTAAAGACCTTTTTCCTCCAGCAAAATTAAGTGACTTTAGGGTATCTAAACAATTTTCTAATTTTAGATTTTCTTGGGAGGTTCCAGAAGAAAGGGATGTAGAAAAAGTTTTGCTATATACTGGAAGCGGTCATTCTAATTGGGGGGTAAGCCTAACTGACGAAGATACCACCACCAACTTAACTAATCCAGAATTTACTCCTCAAGTTCCCCATTTTATAGTCTCTGATCCTACGGATTTCCCTTCATCGCCTATTGATAAGTTTAGAGAATTTGGTCAAGAATCATGGGAGAAAACTAAATTTCCATTTCATGCTGTTCCAGTCGATACATCTAACAACACTGGCATGTATAGCAATTATACATATAGGTATGTTAATTTGGCTGGGCCAGAGGTACATACTAGTGGACAAGCTCATCCTGACGGAAGATCTTTAATTCATGTATTTTACTCTGGTATTGGGCAGAATGATGAATCTTTTAAATTTTACGAAACAGAATATCAAGATGTAAGCTCTGACGATTCATTTTTAATAAACTCTTATCCAGACTCTAAAAAAGCTCAATTAGATTATCCTTCAATAGGTAAAGGTTCTGGGCATTTTAGCTTTGAAGCTTTAGGTAACCATTTATACGAAGTAAGAACAAGAGTAGTCTTTGATTCATTTGAGTCACAATTTTCTGATGATGTTAGACTAACAAATTATAAGCATGGAATAACATCAAAATATATATATGCTCCGCCTGATAGAATCCCACCAGGAAGACCAGAATGGATAGCTTCTCAAAAGAACGGTCCGAATGCATTTTTATCATGGGACAATCCCCCTGATAAAGATTTAAAATCAATACTTTTATATACTGGTTATGAAAATTTTACAGGCGAAGAAGATGGAACTTATTTGCATCAAAATTCATTAACTAATGTTGATGTAATACCCTTAAAAGATTTTAGAAAAAATTCTCAGAATGATTTGTATTTTTGGTTAAGAGGTGTTGATACATCAAATAATACTGGAGATTGGAGCATAGGAAATACTGCAATAGGTAATCCAGATCAAAAAGATTTACAAGGAAGATATTATAATAGTGGTCAAAGAATTGGTATAGGTAAACCAGAACCGTTATACAGAGAGCATATTACAGCTACTACTGGAATAGAAATGGACGATAAGGGAGATGGCTCTTCTAAAGCATTTATATCCTATGTTATAACGGGAAAATTAGATTATCAAAGAGCATACTATAAAGTAGATTTATCTAAAAAAAGCAATTATAAAATATTAAGAGGGTCTCAAAATATAGATATTGAACATGACCCTTTAACAAATACTATGACTGGAAGTGGAGTCTTTTCTGACTTAGTGTCCGATGAAGACTTTTATTTAAGAGCTAGGTATCAAGAATTTGATGGAAGAGTCAGTGATTATACTGATTGCATACAGAACCCTATAAGAACTCCTAAGGATTCAACTCCACCCCAAAATCCAACAAATTTTGTTATAGTATCTGGTCCTAAACAGAATATAATAAACTGGAAATGGAACCAAGGAGTATCAAAAGATTTAGCTTCATTATTAGTATATAAAACTGGCATACCAACAGGAAGAATAAATAAGGATTCTGATGAAAATAATTGCTGGCATTCTAGAGATATTAGTGGATATTTTGAAAAATACCCTGAAGAATATGAATTTCAATTAGCTCCTTCTACATCTTTTATTGATAATGATGTTATTACTGGCTTGAATTACAATTGGGGTTCACCAGGAAATGTTTACGGGAAATATGAGCGTCCGCTAGAAACAGTATACTATCATTACTTTATAAAAACAATAGATAGATCTGGGAATACAGGAATAGGATTTGTTTCTGGAGTATCTCAAGACACTCATACTTCTTATCCAATAAATGCATCCAAAACTGTTCACACATCTCATGCCAATGATAGATATGCACAGACACCGCATAACCAAGGTTATGTAACTGGAGGAGCAATAAGCGCGAGTTATATTTCTAATGTTTATGCTGGAGATATAATATCTTCAAAAATCACTTCTACAGATTTTATTTTAGCGCACCCTAGTGGAAGAATATTAAGTGATTCCATTCATACACTGGGGCCTTCATACGGACCTAATCCTGGACCAAATGTACATGAATATGACTACTTAGCAGGACCTGGTTTATACATGGATCATAAAATGTTCAGAATTGGAGATCCTGATGGATTTGGAATGTTTTGGACTGGAGAAAAACTTGTAGACGGATCATTTAAACAACCGACTTTCAGGCATGATGCTGATGGATGGCATGCTATAGATATAGACCCTAATACTCTTGAGATCAGGGGCAATCTAACTGCTGGAACTATACAGATAGGAGCTAATAAACAAGCCGCATTAGATGTTGATCAGTATGGTAATTTAAGCATAGGAGATCAAAGAAAAAATATAAAAGGGTTTTTTACTGGCACCCTAGGATATAGTGGAGTATTAGCTGATGAGGTTGGAATGACCGAACCTGCACCTCTTGTGCCTGGAATAACAGATGATGCAGGTAAGGCATATGTGCAACTTAATCTAGAAGATTACCAAAATTACGAATTATCTGATTTAGCTGGTGGAGGAATGTTTATAGAATTGCATTGGCAGAGAGATGGCGGGGTTTATAATGGAATAGAAACCAGACAGGTTCTAGATATCGATCTCAGGCCAGATAGAGATTACACTCAAGGGTTTGGTAAAGTAAGGTTAGGTGGCGCCGCTGGCTCTTTTGACGGTGTAGATTTTACAACTAGATTTGGAAATACATATAATTTCAAAGGAGTAACAACTACTGGAGCTTTAATATATTACGATCAAGAAAGCGATAAAGATAATCCGCTATACTCTTTACCAAAAGATAGGGATTGGTTTCAAATACATAATGCTAAATTTAAAGTTTTAAATGATGGTTCTGTTTTTGCAGATAGCGCTCAAATAGGAGGTGTAGTAAAAGCAGATTCTTTCCAAGCAGGAAACAACATCACATTAGGAGACCAAGAAAACCAATATAATACAATGATATCCAGTTTTGGATTCGTTGATGATCTTCCATGCAAAGACCCAACCCAAGATGGAAGAGGTTGGGGAATAAAGGGTGACGGGCATGCAGTATTTAAAAGTATAGATATTAGATCAGGAATGATAAGTGGTGTATCTATTGCCGCTGGAGATTGTGATAGTAGAGATCATTTTAGAGTAAATACACGTGGAGATATATCAGTTGGGCCAAGCAATGATTATGCGAGTAATAATTTCTATGTAACAAGACGGGGAGAGCTTCATGCAACAGATGCATTCTTCTCTGGAGATGTTACTATTACTGGGATATTGGATGTTGGAGAAGGACTTCAGATAGCTACAGAGGTAATAGGTCATGACGATGGAGACCCCGATACATTTCATGCTGAAGGCACAAAAGGCATACTCATAACAAAAGACGACATAAGATCTACTAATTACGATGATTCTAATTTTACCTTGCCTCCAATGGTTGGGCATGGCGCACCGCAAAATAGAGGGTGGAAAATAACAAATGATGGTAATGCTGTATTTTTTGGAGCATATGTAACTGGCGGTTTTCTAAGCGGTAATTCTATAATAGCTGGAGAAGGAACTCCTGATCATCCATATTTTAAAATATCATCAGATGGAGAAATGCAGGTAGGTGCATTCGGGCCTGGGGTAACAGCTGCTTCAGCACCAACATCAGGTCAAGGGCTACACATTGATAGAAAAGGAAGGCTTTATGCTCAAGATGCATATATAAGAGGTAACATAACAGGAGATGCAGGAAAAATAGGATCCTTATATATAGCTAGAAATTATTTAGCAACATACGATCATAGTACAAAAGGAAAAAATACTAGAAGTAATGTTAAATGGCAAGAAGGAAAAACTGGAATATATCTCGGAAAGAATGGTGACATATCTATAGCTAACGAAAAAGGATTAATATTTGCCTATGATCCAGATCAAAATTCTGATTATGTTACCATAACTGGATTAGCTTCTAGTAGCAATAAAGCATCTGAGTTAGCCGCATTAACTAATCAAAACGATCAAACACCTTGGGCTGGAGATGGAAAAGGTAAGGGATTTGTATTTGCAGGAGATGGAGATAACTGGTTGGCAAATTTTACAACAGATCCATATAGTGCTTCTGGAATAGCTAGACAGGTAGAAACTCAAATTAATGGAGACATACAAAGCCCGCAAAAAGATAAAGACTATACTGTTATGGCAAAATCTCCAATTGGATATACTGTTTTAGGTATATATATGGAAACTGACGCTGGAGATTGTACTGTTGCTTGGAGTAAAAATGCACCAAAAACAACAGTTCGAAGTATGTTGGGTTTAGATAAAGCTGGAGCTGGATATATTAATATGAGTGTTGACGATAACGGATCGTACCATAATTTTACAGATATAGAATATAAACATGGAACGGCAAATACTGTAGTTCCAACAAACACAACAGCAGCTAATGTAATAAATCCTTTAAGTAACGATTGTTATATAGTTTGTACTCCTACGGCTGTAGGCACAACAACTTCATTAAGATTTAGAATAGACTTAAAAAGAAGTGGAAGTGAAGACACAAAAAATTAGTATAATATATGAACATTAGAGAATTAGATGAATTAAATATAAAAGCAATGCTTTGCGACATTTTGCTTGAAAAAGAAAATATAGAAAAAAATATAGATATATTAAAAGCAGAATTAGAAAGAAGAGAAAACGACAGAAAAGTTAAAGTTCAAAGCGGACCAGGAGGAAAGTAATAAATTGTGCCATTCGATCAAATCTATTGGAATAACTATGGATCTGGAGACTTTGCGGATCCAGGATATACTGATGTTGGAACATCTGGTGATGTCAGATTTGGAGTAACAAGTACAGCAGATTGTCACAGCACATTTTCTTTTTACGGAAAAAGAAGAAAGAGGTTTGGGTCTTTTTGGAATTGTTTATATAGAGATAAAAAATTTCCGTATGATTCTAATAATTTTGGATCATATGGAACGGGGGGATTTTGGGAAAATAGCCCCAGCTCTGGGTCCCCTGATCCAGCATTACCAAACCCTAATACTGGGAGTACTGCAGGGTCTTGTAATGAGTCTAATGGATGGATAGATAGTGGATACAGTGGAATATGTAAACCCAGGAGAGAATGGCAAGTACAGGTTGGAGATACCATTGTTTATAGTTGGCCTGGGATAGAGAGCTATACATATTCTAATTTTAATGTCAATGACATGCAGAAAACTGGAAACGCTGGAAACAATATAGCAAATGTATACACTACACCTACTGATGATCATTTATTTCAATCACAAAATAGAGAAAGTTGTCATAATATATCAAACACAGCAAGAGTAAAAGATGCTACCAATACATTCATAGGTATACATAAAGATTATCCCTTGTCGGTTACAACCACTAAGGCGATGAGAGGATTCTATTTAATATTAAAAAGAAAAAGATTTATTTATAATGAGTATGCTAGTAAACACACTGAGCAGTATGGAACTTCTGGAGGTGATCATTACCAAAAAGGAGGCGGAATAAAATGGACTCACATAGATTCTAGACAAGGTAATTATTTAGAATTAAAAGATCTACTTGATAATACAGTAGACATAAAAAAACCATGGACTGATGAATATGCTGTATTAAAATCAGAATTTGAAAGTGGAGACGTGGGTAGAGATATAATAGCATTAGAAACTAATGCAACAATCGGCTTAGTTAAAGATTCTACTTATAAAATAACACAATTTGTTGATGTAGACAATATGAAGATAAATGCTTCATCTGGGACTAAAAATATAGAATATGACGATGTTAGGGATAAATGGAATTGGATAAATTCTAAAGGCCAGATAACTCCAGGTCACGGAGGGACAGAAACAACAGATAATATTACAAATGTATTATCATCGCCATTAGGAGCTCCTCTGTCACAAAATAGAGACTATCAAGAAGTGATTCTTCTTGGAAAAAAAGTTGGCACCACGGGTTACAATTGGAGGGCTGCGGGTGAGAATACTGCAGCGCAAACAGAATTAGAAGATCTTAAAGGATTATTTAGAAGTAAGGTTCCATGGAAAAATTTATTCAGCCTTCCTTTAGATAATTTAGATGAAGATATAAATGAATGGTTTTACCTTTTTAACAGAACTGAGGCGAATAGACTTTATCAACAAGCAATTGTGAATAGTGCAACAGTATTACAAAATACAGCAACACAAAATTACAATACAGACCTAGCCGATACAGATGCAAAGTATGCAACATCACAAGCTGCTTCGAATACTAGAGATGATGCAGTAAATGAGTGGAATAGATTAAAAGCAATTAATGATACAAAAGCGGCAACTAGACAGCAAGAAAAAGATACAATGGATACTTTAAATGATGCTGAAGTCGCTGCATTAGCTGCTCTTAATACAGCTTTAACCAATAAAAATACTGCAACAGATACATACAATACAGCTTTACAAAGTTTTACATCATGGGATAATTATTGTTATGCATGGGAAAATGCATCAGGCTGGACTGCTGAATTATCATTTTCATGGAGATGTGGACAAACATTTCCTGGATCGGCTGGTCAAGAGTCAACCTACGGGTGGCAGGCAGGAAATTATAATAATTACGTAAACTCATCGAATAATTTTACTGCTGCTGAAACTGCCTCTAATGCCGCTGATGCAGCTTATACGGCAGCAGATGCAGCTCATACCTCTGCTTTAAGTGCTTATAATGCACAAGTAATTATTTTTAATGCAGCAGATGCAGCTGCAACAGCTGCCTCTAATGCCGTAGATGCACAACTAACAGTAAAGGATACTGCGCTAGCTGCATTTAATACAGCAGAAGGAATATGGCAAGCTGCAAAAGCAATATCAGACGCTTCAGAAACGGTAATGAATACAACAATAGCAGCGACAGAAGTTGCTCAAACTTTGTACGATATATATGCCACTGCGATAGCAGCATATCCTAATAATGCAGGAGCTGCAATGACAGATAGAATACTGAATCCCATTTATTATGGAGATACCCGTTTGAATTGGAGGCAGGCTCAGATTGCAAATCTTGCAAATAATTTTAATACTGAGCTGGATAGAAGTGATCCACTTGGGGAAGATCACGATGGAAGTGTTGATCTTATAGATGCCGTAATACACCCGAACTTTGTTCCAAGAGAAAGGGCCGAAACAGGCTCTGTTTATATAAAAAATATAACAATAAAAAAGAATGGAACGGTAATTAAAGCTGAAGACGATTCCGTTGGTGAATTTATTGAAGTTCCTAGCTCTGAAATATATACAGATCAGTCTGGGGAAATACAAGCTACTGGAACTAAAGATCAGCCATGGGTAACATTTTCAAACTTATATTATAATAAAACTAATATTATACATAGATATATATCTGAAAATTTTAAAATAAGGTTTCCAGAAGCTGGGCTTTATGAAATAGATGAAGTTCAAGCTGCTGGCAATAGAATTAAACTAAAAACAAATTTGACAAAAGCTATAAGTAATAAAAGTTTTACACTATCAGTTCCACGAGGTTCTACTAATCCAGATTATACTTGGGGAGAAATACAATTAACAGAATTTGATACTGATACATATGAAACAACCAGTACTGTTGACATGACTCAACAACATAAAATTTATACCCAAAGTGGAATGACAACCATGCCGACAAGCGGAACTTATGGAATAGATTTTTTAAATGAATATGACGCAACATACGATGATCACTTTTTACATGTCATCAGCGATAGTATGAGCCCTTTTCTTAGAGATTTGTTTAGAGCAACTAGTTCAGACAAAAGCCATAAAACATTAGGCCAACTATATAATAGTGCAAGTTTTGGAATGAGTGCTGGCCATTTGGGTAAAGCCGTAAGGCACCCTTTCTTTTCTAACGAATTATCTGAAAGTCTACACATAAGAAATGATTTCTTTAGTTGGGCTTATTATGAGTATTTATATTTTGGAGCTTCTTCTGGGCAAGGGGGGCATGTATCTTCAAAAGTAAAAGGAGATGTAACTTGGGATAAATATAAATGGGTTAATTATTGGGAAAGAACGAGGACCAGTGTCTCAATGCAGACTGAGGCTTTAGCAGAATTTGCTGATAGTGGGTTTACTAATTTAAATGAATCTGAATTTGACGGGTTTGTGACTTATACAGATACAGGAGGAAATCAAACACAAACAAAAGCTAAACAATTTTTTTATGGAGGAATTGATAAAGCATCATCTGCCGTTTGGCCTTGTTATGAAAATAATATACCCGCATTAAGTCAACTTCATTTTAATCAATCTTTTACATCTCATTACAGTAGTTGGGTGGATGAATTCACAGAAGCATACACAAATCACAATCACTCATTAAGGGGAATAAATCTAGGGGCAAGTGTAAACAATACACCTTCTGTGCAAAAGATTTTAGACAGACCTTGGTTCAGTTATTGTGCTTTTTCTCAAAACCCTGGATTAAAGGTTAATATAACAAATAGCTTGGGAAGAACCACAGAAAGAAGCATTATGCAGCTAGCCATGACACACAGAAATATCAATTCAGCAAATAACACAAAAAGAGCTGAGCCGTGGATAAGTATGCAAAATGCAAAGTACGAAAAAATATTAAAAAGACCTTATGTTTTAGCCCAGTATGGTTATGCTGGAGATATGTTTGGATATAGCACTGCCGATGTAGGGTTTGCTAATAATGATTGGGCAGATCATCATATTACTATATATGAAAGCAGTAATGTGATATCCGCTGGAACACAATTTGAAATATCACTACAACAAGCTGGATCTGAATTTAATGATGATGTTAGGAATGAAAAAGAAGAAAGAGTTGTGGATGACAATTTCGTAGGAGACGGAAGGTCAAAAATATCGTTGGACAATTACACTCTTTATGCAGTAGCAAAGTAATTTATTTACATTTATCTTTTCCGCAAAAAGACTGAGATGTTGGTGTAGATCCAGGACTAGGAGGACTGTATTGGCTGTAAGAAGGGGTGTTTGTTCCGTTATTAGTTGTCTCGTTACAGCAATTTTCTCCACTACTGGTTGTAGCATGCCCACTTCTTCCAGGGAAATATAATCTGCTTTTTTGTTTAGGCATATATGGATTAAGCATGGGCATAATTATTGAATTATAACCAGGATGTTGCATTCTTCTATTTTTTAAAGCATGGAATATGAAACCTTTATTTGGTTTTAATTTAACATCTCTATAAAAAAAGTTTGCTGGATTTTGATACTGTAAAGTTTCAATTGATTTTAAATCAATTGATCTTCCGTGAGCATAAAAAACATTCTCTTCTTTTACAAAAGAAAAAACTCTAGGTATTAATCTTTTACTTTGACCTTGTACTTTATGATTTACTTGAGGTTGATTTAATAATTCATTAACACTTTTGCTTTGGATTTCAGTGTCATATTCGCTTAGATAATCTTCTATAGTTTGCCTATTTCCTTGCATAGAGTCTCCTAATCTAGTATGCATAGGCTGACCCTTATAGGCACTTTGAATCTGCATTTCTATAGGTGAATCATATATAATTTCTGATGCAAGTTTTCCATTTTTAGGGTAAAATATTCTGAATCTAGTATTGACTGGGTCACCTCTATAAGCTATAATATTGCATTTATTGAAAACTAGTTCACCATCATCTCCGTCACATTCTAAAAAAAGCTCGACGAACACAACCTCTCCTGCTTTTATATTTGATATTTTTAATAGCGGTGTCTGGCTTTTATGAGATCCGATCCAGTCAACCTCAACATTAGTTTGAAAATCAACAGAGTTCTTGTAGTTGCTATGTATCCCAATTACTTGCCAATCCCAATTAATTGGATTAAAATTAAGTGCATGATATTTAGGTATAACATGTACAAAATCAGAAGACGTTCCGTCGTAGTCCTCTACAGTTCTATATAAAGAATTATTTAAGTTTAAAAAAGGTTTCCAAACTGCTTTTTGCTCTTCCGTTAATGCCATAATAAATTATTGTTAATCATCTGAGCTATAACTAGATGAACTATTATTTTGAGATGATGAAGTTGAATTATCTCTTCCATAGTATGACATATCCAACATAGATTCAACTGCGCCAGGTCCTATTTGTGCTTCTGTATCTAAAAAGATTTGTTTCACATGGTCGAAATTAGGAATATAATTCCCGTTTATATTATACTTTTCATCGGTGTAATCTAAGTCAACTCTCCAACCTTTTAATTCTAGCCTTTCAACTAATGCTAGTATATTGTTGTTTAAATCATAAGTTGGAGCATTTTCATACTTTGGATTTTCCTCAAAAGTCAAATTATCTGACAGCATGTAAGCATCTGGTCTGCCAGTAACACTAACTAGTGCCCCCATTGGGCCAATATAATCATGAACACCTGTATAAATTACAGCATTCTCTGGGCCATTCCTTGTCTCTTGATCTTTAGCATTAAAATAACCATTTGTCCTATTGCAGTGTAAAGCTGATTTTAATGCATGGTAAATTCCAGTTTGATTTAATTTATTTGAACCTAAATTAAGCAGCTTCAATTTTTTATTTGATATGAAAAAAGGAGGGCATCCATTTGGAAAAAACTCATCTTTTGGGAGGTCAACTTCTAAACCATTATAATAAGGACATCTAGCATGAACAGGCGGTTGATTAAATATATGTCTCCATTCGTGCTTGGTATCGTGATTTTCATTTTTTGGGCTCAAATTGTGATAATCATTCAACCAGTCGGTTCCGCACCCAGAAATAATAAAAGTTTTTACATTAGGAAATGAGTGAGGATGAAAATATATATATTCAAGGTTGGGACAGTCAGTAAACATTAAAGATGTAGCTCTTCGTGTACTACCCATGTGTTGAGCTGGTATTCTAAAAGATTTTAGTTGATGACTATCATCTATCCTTATGAAATCAAAAACGTCATATTTATGCCCCCAGAAACAAAATGGAGCTCCATATTGATGGTGGTATAAATTTTTATAATTTTTTCGATCAGCCCAAAGCTCAGTAGGTATAGTTCCGTTTTCATATAAACTAGCTTCTTGAATTCTTTCTCTATTAATAGAATCAGTGGCATTAGTTATTTTAATTTCTTTTGTACTATCTTGGTCGTCAAGAACACTATCAAAATGAACTTTCATACTTCGCGTCATTTCGTCTTTATAAATAGTATGTGGAATGACCATTGTATTTGCAGGCTCCCAAATCGCTCCAGTGCCACGGTATTCTCCTCCGTTCTCTGCATTTTTAGTGAAATACCTAACTATACTACTTCTTTTATTTTGATAAGTTACCGCCCCTATCGCAAGGTCATAAACCAAACAATCAAAATTCATGCTTGTCGTTATGTCCGCTCTAAGTTCTCTCGCAAAACCTTCTACTTCAATTTCTTGAATACCAGTTTTATGATAAGTTATATCAAGAGTCGCATATTCATTAGGGTCTCCTCGGTAGCCGCCCATAGATCCGCTTATAAAACTAGGATCGGTTTGAAGTTCAGGACGAATATAAATTTCATTTCGCACTCCTTTAGATTTAGATTGAAGAATGAAGGGACCATACCTAGGTTCAGTTAAATCACCCATTTTTGATACATAAAATCCGCTTGATCCACTAACCAAATCTTCATCTATTATTGTTTGTATTTCTTGGGCGGTAAAACTATATCTTATTGGTCTGGTTAATTTTTCGTTACCATCGATTTCTAGATAAGATATTTGATAAAAATTACTCCTGTATTGCTCTAGATATTCTTTTGAGCTTTTACATATTTGTCCATATAAATTACCTCTTAAAATCTCTCTGTATGTTAAAACTTCTGGCCTTACAGAGGCCTCAGTATCATTATTAGGATTTTTAAATCCTTTTTTATTGTTATAATCTAAAAGAAGAGGATCTTTTTGATCGTTTAGTTTATTATAATTTAAATTAAAATATTTTGCGGTTTTATCTAAGTAATAATTAGGTCGATCAATCAAGTCTTTTAAGGTTAATTTATCCGAAGTGCTTCTCCAGGGTTTGATTTGATTATCAAAAACCCCTTGCCCTGGGCTAAAAGTACCCCCACCGAGTTGAAAATTCTTAGTCTTACTCATCAAATATATTATACACCAAAACGGAGAAAAAACTATTTTAATGTGTAAATTACATACATGGGAGAAAACTCCATATTAAGGTATAATTCAGCTAGGTTATTTGGGCAATCTAGAACTGCGGGCGAGACTATAAATCCTATATCCTTGGTTACTGATTTTGATTTTGGATTTAGCCTTAATAGGCAGTTAATAAAATCAGTCGGATATAGTGAAATAATAAGACCTGTAGTTTCAAATCAAAGACCTTATTTTAATTTTTCATATTTTCTTTCTGATGTGGATAATGAAAAGCTATTCAGGATGCCTGTAACAGCAGACGAGGCCGTTCATGCAAAAATACCTATATTCACTGGTTTAGAAACAATGGATTTTATGTTTTTATCTTCAGAGAGTGGTCAGGATTTTGTAAATATAGATGAAAATGAACTTTCTGCATGTTTTTTTACAGGAGCATTCATGACCTCCTATAATCTAGAAATATTAAATTCTGGAGTTATAAAAATAAGCACATCATGGGAGGCGGATAATGTAAGATTTGAAAAATTTAAAAACATATCTGAATATAAATTTATAGATTTTGATGTAGAAGATTTAGAAATGACTACTCAAAGCACATTTGAATTAAACGACGGAAAAGAAGAAATAAATTTAGACGTTGGGGGTTTTGGCACTCAGGGCAGGATGCAAAGTTTTAGTTTTTCAGCAGACATTCCGACAAAAACACTTTATGACTTTGGGCAATATGCACATAAAAAAGATATAAAATTTCCAATAGAAGGAAGAATTTCCACCAGAGCATTCGTAAACAAACAAATAGAAGGACGATTGGATAATATTTTGTGCTCAGACAAGGGCGTGGATTTTTTGTTTTCAAATTTTAGAAACTCATGTAAAAAAGGCAATATAAAAAATGATAAGTCAGGTTTTTTATTTAAAGATGCAAAAATAGAATCACAGAAATATTCATTAAGCACGAGCAAAGGAAACTATTTTGTAGCAGATTTAGAGTTTACAGTTTATATAACGAGAGAAAAAGGGGTTTATATAGCAAAACACATAACCCCAGCGACCGATGCTATTTTTCAGGGAGAAGATGGTTTTGAGATATTAAATTTAATGTTGGAATCTGAAGGTGGAGCTGGAGGTATTTTAAGTGAAGTTGCTGGAGATATGATATCCAGCATGAAGGATTTAAGAAACAAAGTGTAATTAAATACGATGGCTATAGATAGAAAAATATCGGACTTAGATAATATCCCAGGGTTGGCAACAACACCTCCTAAAGAAGGGGATTACTTCCTTATAGCTAGAGAAGACGTAAACAACTATAAGCTTAGTTATACTAGGTTAGACGATCTAGTTAGAAGAGATGTTGTTTTTACAACTGGAGATCAAACAATAGATGGTCAAAAAAGTTTTGACAAAGCTATAATAGGTAATTTACAAGGGTTCTCCAAATATGTATACGAAGGAATGTATATTACTGGCGATCAAACAGTTGCTGGAATAAAAACATTTGATGAATTTATATTAGGTAATGTTAGTGGAAACCTATCTGGAACAGCTCAATATGTAGTAAGTGGGGTATATCAAACTGGTGATCAAACCATATATGGAATAAAATCTTTTGAAGACGATATTTTTATAAGTGGGAAATCTTTAGACTCTCACATAAAATATGTGATATCAAACGCTACATCTGATATAAGAGAGGATGTAGAAGGGCTAAAATCGAGTGGAGTTTTTATTACTGGAAATCAGTACATAAGTGGTATAAAAAGCTTTGATTCGTTTATCTCAGGTAATGTTAGTGGTAATCTTTCAGGAACTGCGAGATATGTACAAGATGGAGTTTACCTAACTGGCAATCAAGTCATATCAGGAGTTAAAACTTTCGATGATTTTCTCGTAGGAAATGTAAGCGGCAACCTTTCGGGCACATCTCTGTATGTAAAAAGCGGGGTTTATACCAGCGGAGACCAGAAAATTGAAGGTACTAAAGATTTTGTAGGCGATATTTACCTAAGCGGAAAGCCTATAGTTTCTATGGTAGCAGACGCCATAGATAATGTTGCTTACATTACTGGGGACCAAAACATTTCTGGAATAAAAACATTTGAATCTTTTATTAGTGGAAATGTTAGCGGTAATTTGTCTGGGACCGCTCTTTATGTTCAGAGTGGTGTTTACACTAGCGGCAATCAAAACATAGAGGGTGTTAAAGATTTCGTAGGAGATCTTTACATCAGCGGAAAGCCGTTTACAGACTACAGTACGAAACTTTCAGAAGAAGAAGTTTTATTTATCACAGGTTACGATCAGGTAATAACTGGTAAAAAGATTTTTTATGATTATTTAATTCCATCTGGAGGGATAACTACCACGGGCGATTCACAATCACTAGTATTAAAAGGTGATCCGTACAAAATTATAGATGCGCCAACTGGAGCCTTAACTATATCTTTCGAAAACGGCGTTTATATAACAGGATCAGATTTACATGTTCAGGGAAAAATCTTTGCTGATGAAATTCAATCTGTTGATTCTATAGCTGGAAATTCTGGATCTATGGTTCTCACCGATGGTAGGGATCCTGCGCTATTTGAAGGTCCAGACGAAAGCCTCTCTATGGCATTCAAAAGTGGGGTATTCATTACTGGTGGTGCCGATCTCCATGTTGAGGGTAAAATCTTTGCTGACGAAATCGAAGCTCTCGATTCTATAGCAGGGGAATCTGGAGCTATGGTTCTTACCGATGGTAGGGATCCTGCGCTATTCGAAGGTCCAGATGAGAGTCTTTCTTTAGCCTTCAAAAGCGGTGTTTACATAACAGGATCGAGCTTTTACATAGATGAAAATTTATATATAAGTGGGAAAAATTTCAAGTCTTACATTCCAGAAGATATATTTTATATAACAGGAGATCAGACGGTTGGTGGAGAAAAAGTTTTTTCAAATTTTATAACGGCTGATATTAGCGGAAATTTATCTGGGACAGCAAGCAATGTAGTAAGTGGGGTATATACGAGTGGAAATCAACAAATAAAAGGTATAAAAGATTTTGTAGGTGATTTACTTGTGAGTGGAAAGCCTTTTAATAGTTACGCAAGCCCCTCATTAAATAATAATAATCAACATGTAGAACCAAATGTTTTTTACGAAACTATAAATTCTAATTTTTGGTGGTCATCCTCAAGTTCAAAAGTTTATATTCCATTGTCTAATGCAGAAACTGCATGCTCTTCTAATTGCACCAATTCAGAAGAAAGTGGAAAAATGAATATGCAGCATGTAAAATTGATGCCCAACAAAGGGAAAGTCAAAAAAATAAATTTTTCAATAACTAAAACAAATCCCCACGGAATACCAAACCCTCAATTTAATATAATAAGCGGAAAAGCTATTGATTATGATTGCGATTCAAGTGTAGATTCTGAATGCTCAAGCAAGTTATATTTCATTGATGATATTGGAGAGGAAGTGAAGAATAAAGTAGGATCAACTAATTTTCAATATTCACAATGGGAGGATACATACCATGTATATGCAAGAATGGGAAGCTCATATCCAAGCCATTCCTGCTGCTATCCAAGCTCTTCATTTAATCCTAATACAGGGTGGACACCTAGTGAGGACTATAACAGTTCCGATTTAAAATTATGGCTGGATGCTTCGGACCTCACCACTGCAGGAGCAACTTGGAATGACAAGAGTGGAAATGAAAACCACGCCACCAAATACAACACCCCAACTGTGGTACCCGATGCTCAAAATGGTCTATCCCTAATGCGATATGATAGAGCTTCGGCGGCCGCGAGTACCGACTACCACGAATGGAACGATATTAATGATATCCGTACCATATTTGCAGTGTTTAAAAGGGATAGTGGAAACAACGGATCAATACTGACAGACGATTCAGTTTACCCTTTCTTCTCCAATGGAGACTCATTGCTCAGTAACAATCATGGTGATGATAATATTAAAAATGGTCTCTATAAGTTAAACGGCTCTTCCATCACCCCAACCTCAACTGAGTACCCTGCAAACTTATCAATTGTTGCAATACGTTCTTTAGATACTGTGGAATCTAGTCGAATTGGTAGAGATAGGGAGGCGAACAATTACCATTTCGATGGTGATTACGGCGAACTCCTTATCTTTAATACTGCCCTAAGCGACGCTGATATCGAAAAAATCGAAGGCTACCTCGCTCACAAATGGGGGCTTGAAGGCGAGTTACCAAACGATCATGGGTGGAAATCAACCCCCCCTTCTTCTGTTGTATCTTTTAATACCTCTGCAATTCCTGTAACTCCTCAAAAATTTAGAACCCCTCAGAAATATATAACTTATTCATATGAATTACCTGAAGAAAATCATTATGAAGAAGGAACATATTTAGCTATTGAAATGGATAATGGAGGAACCAATGGAGAAAAGTGTTACGAAGGAAATATAAATCAAGCGATTTTTATATCAGTATTAATTGAGAATAAAATTTAACTAAGCTTCTTGCAAACTCCTAAAAATAAATAGGAGAATAAAGGCCAAGAAAAGGTTCCAGCTAATATAATTAAAGGCGAGCAACCCGATAATGAACATATAATTAGACCTGTAATCCAAGATATGTGAGTAGCTAGACAGAGAGGACATATAAAAAGTTCACCTAACTTTCCTCCATTCATAGCTAAATAATCTTCTAGGTCGTCAGCCGTGTAGATAGAATCATTTTTTTTTTTATTTTATAAAATTTTATAAAAATAAACAGATATGT
>JAQXAG010000061.1 GCA_029253045.1 Fidelibacterota bacterium
CATTATAGTCTATCACCCCTAAATCTGTAATTATATATAAATTATTTTCTCTCGAAAAAATCTTTGATACAGATCTAGATGCTATTTCAATTTGATTATTTTTTAATGAAATATCGAATGTTCCATCTTTCCAATTGAGAGCTGAAATATCATTTTTTACATTATCGTACTTAAAAACCTTATTACTTAAAACAAAAAACATATCTCCTTGAAATTTTTCAATGTCAGCTACAAATAAATTTCTAGAAAAAATAAATTTTTCTATTGGGCTATTTATTTTTGCTTTTGAAGCTCTATCTATCTCTACAACTCCATTAATAGATCCAGCAAATATTGACCCACTATTATGATTTATATGGGTAATCTTGCCTCGAGGAACGCCTTTCTCAAAACCGAGAGATCTAAATGAATCTTTTTTTCTATTATAAACTAAAATATAACTATCTAGACCAAACCATATTTCATCATCAATCATAATACTTGAATAAATGTTATCTTTGCTAAAGTTTGAATATTGATCTGAAAGAATATTTTCAAAATTATTATTGTCGATATCAAACTTAGTAATACCATTTGATAGTTTATTTCCAATACCTGAAATCCACAATATATCATCATAAACCATCGATGTTGGAACAGCAGATGCAAGACCATAGAATATTGGAGTTATCAACTTGTTAAACTCGTCTATTTTTAGAATATATCCATTGGAAAGAGATATCCAGTTAATACCATTATTTGACTTATAGTAAGATAAATATCTTGAAAAATTTCCTCTATTATCAGATGCCCCATTCGAAGTCAAAAACCATGCATCTTCTATAAAATAATCATTGAAATCAAATACATTCCATCTCAATTCTCTAGAAGAAATATCTCCCCAAGAAATATTTGATTCATCTGGTGAAGCATAAACGCCTAATAGAATGCCATTTATATGATCTAATTTGAAAAATTTACTATTTGTTCTTAACCATAAATAATCTTTACTAGAACCGATATCAATTATTTGATTTCCAGATTTGAGTGAAAGTAAATTATAATTTATTTTATTCCAACTTCCCTCTCTGGAAAAACTATACTCAATAAAATTATCTCCAACAGACCATAAAATTCCAGTACTATCATCAAAATAAACATGTTCAACTGTATTAGACTTTAGTCCTTGAGCTTGAGTAATAGGGCGAGCAAATTGCTGTGAGAATTTGTTTAATCTAAGAATTCCAGCATCTTCTGTTCCAAAGTAGTAATACGAATAATCTTCTGATATAGAATTAACAGCACCTACTCCGCCATATTGTTCCCAACTAAAGATATTAAACCTATTATCAATTTGACCAAATAAAGGTCCAATCAATAAAACAAAAACTAATAGATTGAAAATATTACGACTTTTTGTTTTTGAATTTGCTTTTGTTGAAGCTATTACGCTTATATCCTTTTCTGACTTTCGATACATGTCCGTTATCTAAATATATGACCACATTTGCAAATTGTTTCACAAAATAATCATTTGTTGAAGATAAAATGATTGTTGTCCCTAAAATATTATTCATTTTCATCAATTTTTTTCGAAGAATCATTTCATTCTTTGGGTCAAGATGTAGCGCATAATCATCAATAATAAGAACTCTAGGATCTTTTTCTACTCCTACAACAATTTTCAACCAATGTTTTTCGCCATCTGATAACTTACCTATAGGAGTTTTCCATAGATGCTCAAGACTGAAGTGTTTAAAATGGCGTGATTGAATCTGTTTTATTTTACTAGAAAACATACTTTTTAAGAATTGCTCAACCGTAGAGCTTTCTTTGAGCATATCTACGTGAATATATTGAATTTCTTTATGCTTTTTAATACCTCCAAAGAAACTAGTTTTGAACTTAGCTCCCTGGTAAAGAACATCACCTTTGGATTCTTTTTGAAGCCCTGAAAGAACTTTAAGTAAGGAAGATTTTCCAGATCCAAAGTTACCACATACGCCATAAATTAATCCGTTGTGAAACTTTAGAGTATTAATCTCTAGTGCTTTTTTCGATCCAAATTTTAATTTTAGACCACTAATATCATAAATTTGTTTTAGTTCCATCTTTTTCTCCTTAAAAAGACAGAAAAACTATTCTATAAATCTTCTAAATATTTTTCGGCATCTATTGCGGCCATACAACCAGACCCTGCTGCTGTAATTGCTTGCCTATAATGATCGTCTTGAACATCACCGCATGCAAATATTCCAGCTACATTGGTCAAAGTTGACCCTGGATTAGTAACTATATATCCTTGATCGTTTAAATTGATAATACCTTTAAACTGATCAGTATTTGGCTTGTGGCCAATACCATAGAATACACCGTCACACTCAAAATTTCTTTCTTTTCCGTCAATAGTGTCTTTAAGTAAAATACTAGAAACTCCATCTTTTTGAGAACCAAGAATATCAGTTACAACTGCATTCTTAATAATTTCAATTTTTGGATTATCTAGAACTCTATCAATCATAATTTTAGATGCACGAAATTCATCTCTTCGATGAACAAGAGTTACCTTGCTAGCAAACTTAGTTAAAAAACTTGCTTCTTCCATCGCAGAATCACCTCCACCCACTACTACAATTTCTTTCTCTTTGAAAAAATAACCATCACATGTTGCACAAGTACTTACCCCGTATCCCATTAGTTCTTTTTCTGCATCGAGTCCCAACATTCTTGCCGATGCACCAGTAGAAATTATTACTGACTCAGTAAGGTATTCTTCCTCTTGAACATAAACTTTAAATGGAGAACTAGAAAAATCAACTTTTGAAACGTGCTTATAAAAACACTCGGCTCCAAATTTTTGAGCTTGCTTTCGAAAAAGGTCCATCATGTCTGGACCTAAAATACCGTCCGGAAATCCTGGATAATTTTCTACATCAGTAGTAATTGTCAATTGCCCTCCAGGCTGATTACCTTCAAACACAATTGGACTTAAATTAGCACGAGCAGCATAGATTGCAGCTGTTAATCCAGCTGGACCTGAACCGATAATGATAGTTTTATGAATAGTTTTATCTGTCACTTAAATTAATTGTTTAATATTAACCTTTTTTTATGATTTGGTTAATACCATCAACTAATGCCTGCTCAGACTGAAGACCGACTTCTTGCTTTACAATTTCACCATTGAGGAAAAACAAGAGAGTTGGAATGCTGCGAATACCGTATTTTACGGGCACTTCTTTGACTTCATCGACATTTACCTTACCTACAAGTACGTTATCGCTAAATTCATCAGAAATTTTATCTAAAATGGGTGCTATAGCTTTACATGGACCGCACCATTCAGCCCAAAAGTCTACAATTACGAGCTTTTCTGCTTTAATTACAAGCTCATCAAAGTTTTGATCTGTTATTTTGATAATTTTATCAGACATAAGTTTTCCAAATCATATTAATAATTACCATGGAATTTATAAGAATAATTGAATTTGAGTAACAAAAAAATAAGTTAAATGATTTCTCCGATGAGGATTAGCCAGAAATTTTTAAAAATCTTCTTTTACCAATCTTTACAATAAGCTCGCCACACCCCTTACTTATAACATAACCTATGTCAGAACATATTTCTCCGTCAATTTTAATAGCATTCTGAACTATTAAACGCTTACCTTCTGCCTTACTAGCAATTAATTTTTCCGACAATAGTATTTCAAGAATATTAGATTCAATCTTAACTTGAAAAATAGGTATATCATCTGGGATAGATTTTTTGACAAATATTTGGTCAAATGCTTTCTCAGCTTCTAGTGCTGTGTCTTTGTCATGGTAGCGCTCAACCAAGTCCTTGGCTAAATCTCTTTTGATATCTCTGGGATTTATAGAGGAATCTTTAAGTTGCTGTTCTATAGATGAAACTTTTTCTTTTTCTGCAAATACGGCTAGTTTATAGTACTTTGTAATCATAGAGTCATTAATAGACATTAATTTGCCATACATATCTTGAGGTGAATCGTCTAAAGCAATATAATTATCATAAGACTTAGACATTTTCTCAATTCCATCTGTTCCTTCAAGAAGAGGTAGCGTAATGATAGATTGAGGTTCTTGATCATATTCTCGCTGTAAATCTCTTCCAACCAATAAATTGAATTTTTGATCTGTACCACCGAGCTCTACGTCGGATTTGATTTCAACGGAATCCATCGCTTGCGCTAATGGGTACAAAAACTCATGCATTGAAATAGGTATCTCAGATTCAAAACGTTTTGTAAAATCATCTCTTTCAATCATACGGGCAACTGTGTACTTACTACTCATATTTATTACATCAGAGAAGTTCATTTTATTAAGCCAAGTGCTGTTAAATAAGACTTTAAGGGTTTTTACATCAAGTATAACCTTAGATTGTTCAATATATGATTCAGCATTAGCTTTTGCTTCTTCTAGCGTAAGCTGCGGACGTGTCTTATTACGCTCAGATGGGTCTCCAATCATTGCTGTAAAATCGCCGATTACTAGTATAGCCTGATGTCCTAAATCTTGAAAATCTCTGAGTTTTTGTAGAACAACGCTATGTCCTATATGTAAGTCAGGTCTACTGGGGTCACAACCTAGTTTCACGACGAGAGGCTTATTGTTTTTGATAGAAGATTCGAGCTTATGTCTAAGGTCTTGAAGCGGAATTACCTCTTCTGTTCCTTTAGAGATAATTTCTAATTGATCATCTACTGGTAAAAATCCCATTATTTTTTACTCATTTCTCGTCGAGCTTCTCTATCTAAATCTTTCATTTTTAAAGCGTCTTTTTTCTGATATGTTTTCTTGCCTTTGGCTGTAGCAAATTCAATTTTCGCTATTCCACCTTTAAAATAAGCCTTTAAGGGGACAATAGTTAATCCTTTTTGAGCTGCAACATTCTTAATTCTAATCATCTCTTTTTTGTGTAGTAATAATTCACGATTTCTTGTCGGAGAATGACCTGAAAATCCAGTATGAGAATATGAGCTAATATGAGCTCCAATTAACCAAACTTTTCCGTCTTTAATTGAAACGAAACTATCTTTTAAATTTAATTTCTTTTCTCTTAAACTTTTAACCTCACTACCGAGGAGAATCATACCAGCTTCATAAGTATCAATGATCGTATAACTATAAAAAGCTTTTCTATTTTTACTGATAATTTCTATATTTTCGCTCATAAAAAAAGTTCTATTATTTTAATATTATTTTGTTAAATTTAAATATTGTTACATATACAAAGTTTTCAACATTGTGTGTATAATAATTGTGTGTTAAGTTTTTTTGTAACATATTTGTACCAAAACTTAAAGAGAAAATATAATTATGAGTAGTATTTATAAACGAAAAAGAAATGGAAAAAATGATGGATATGTAATGTATTCGATTTATGCGTACGATCCTTTAAAAAATAAAAAAAGGTATTTTAATATAACTTTAGGAAAAATTGGCCCTACCCTAACATGGGATGATTGTTTAAAACAAAAAAAGGAGCTTGATCGTGTTTTTGATATCAAAAAAGGCGGTAAACAAGAAATGCAGCTAAATAAGGCTATTACAACCTACTTAAAGCATAAAATGATACATTTTAATGTAAAACCTCCTAAAAACAGCTCAATGAAGCTTCAAAACTACCACCTAGACAAGTTTAAAGAGATAATCGTTAAAAGGTATGGCTCAGGTTAGGG
>JAQXAG010000078.1 GCA_029253045.1 Fidelibacterota bacterium
CAATAATTTTTCCAAGAGCATTATTTTTAAAAGAATTTGTAGACACTAATCAAATTGATCAGAATACTGCCCAATCACATGAATTTGGTTATTGGAAAAGTTTAAAAGATATCTCTTCTTCAGATGATTATGATAATTATTTAAAACAATCCGAACATCATGAAGATAATGGATTATCAAGAAGAAATTTCTTATCTCTTGTTGCGGCATCTGTAGCTCTAGCTGGATTGGAAGGCTGTAAAAAACCTGTTCAAAAAATTATTCCATATGTAGAAGCGGAGATTGCAACTATACCAGGAATTCCAAAGCACTATGCAAGTACAATGCCTTTTAAAAATAATGCTCTTGGAATAATTATTGAGAATCATGATGAAAGACCTGTAAAAGTCGAAGGCAATGAAAAGCATCCAGCATCAATGGGTAAATCTAATTCTTTTTCTCAAGCTACTACATTAGATATGTATGACCCTGATAGATCTAGAGGCGTAAGATTTAATGGCAAAAAAGTAGACTGGTCTGAGTACATTAAATATGCTCAGTCACTAAATAGTTCTAATGGAAAAAATTTAGCTGTCTTATCACAAGAATCTTCGTCACCTACAATGCAGTATATGCATAGTGAGTTTAAAAAAGCATATCCAAAAGCAGATTGGGTTACCTATGAACCGATTAATAATGAAAACTTATATAAGGGTATTGAACAGGCTTTTGGTAAAAAATTACAACCATTTAATCGCTTAGAAAATGCTCAGACTATTCTTTCGGTAGGATCTGACTTCTTGGGAGTTGAAGATAATTGCGTATATCATACTCGAAAATTTGCTCAGAATAGAAATTTAGAAGATGAAACAAGTACAATGAATAGACTGTATGTGGTAGAAAGCTTTATGACTCCTACTGGGTCTAGCGCAGATCATCGTTTGAATGTACCTAATCATGAATTTTCTACAGTATTGAAAGAGCTTGCTGGAGAACTAAAAAAATTAGGGTTAAAGATCGATGCAACTCCTATGAAGACACCAAATCATTTATGGATTAAAACTGTAGCCGAAGATTTAATGAAAAATAAAGGCGAATCCATCATTATAGGTGGAAGTGACTTATCACCAGATATCCATTGCTTAATTACGGGTATTAATAATCAATTGAAAGCACCAATTGATTATTATCCATTAAGTAAGGCACATATTACTTCGATGACAGACTTCAAAGCATTATGTAAAAAGATGGCGAATGGTTCTGTAGATAATTTGATTATACTTGGAGGAAATCCAGTATATGATGCTCCTGCTGATTACAATTTTAAAGCATCCTTGAAGAAAGTAAAGTCTTCTGTTCACTTAAGTAATATTTACGATGAAACATCTAAGCACTGTCAATGGAATATTGCACAAGCCCACTTTTTTGAAACTTGGGGAGATGCGATGACATACGATGGCTATGCAAGTATCATTCAGCCGCAAATTAGACCTCTTTTTGATTCAAAGAGTGCAATTCAAGTATTAGCTCCGGTAGTTTTTAAAGAAGATAGAAGCTCGTATGATACTGTTAAAAATGTTTGGAAAAATAGTATTGTAAAAGAAGCTAATTTTGAAAGAAAATGGGAGAAAATTTTACATGAAGGTATTTATGCCAACTCACTATTAACTAGTCAAAAAGTCCGTACTAAAAATAAAGTTACTACGGCAGTACTTCGCAAAGAACAGTCTCTTGAGAGTAATAAATTTGAAGTAATTTTTGCGCCGTCTTCCTCAGTTTATGACGGAAGATATGCTAATAATGGTTGGCTACAAGAGATTCCAAAACCAATAACCAGCTTAACATGGGATAACGCTGCTTTTGTAAGCATGAAAGTTGCAAAAAAATTAAATATTAAGAATGGCCAAATGATCGAAATATCAATTGCGGGCGTTAGTATTAAAGTCCCAGCATGGATTGTACCTGGACAGAATCAAAAAACTATTACACTTGAATTGGGTTATGGTAGAGAATTTTCTGGTAGAATTGGTAGCGGTGTAGGTTTCAATGTATATCCACTAAGAACAAGTTCAAATATGGGATATGCTATGAATGCTGAAATTAAAACACTTAAAGAAACATATCCTTTGGCAAGTACGCAAGAGCACTATGGTCTTGAAGAAGATAAGTTAGCAGCTCCAGGATTCAGCGATCTATCTACAAATGAAGTACAATCAAGAATTCCAGATTTAGTAAAGCAATCAACATTAGAAGAGTATAAAAAACATCCAGAGTTTGTTCAGGATATTGTTGAGTCACACAAACCAGATAAAAAAAGAAGCTGGGCAGATCATTCAATGTACAATCCTGAACCAGAATATGACTACTCAAAAGGTAATCAGTGGGGGATGTCAATAGATTTAACAAGTTGTACGAGCTGTAATGCTTGCTCCATTGCTTGCCAAAGTGAAAACAATATTCCTGTTGTTGGTAAGCAGCAAGTAATGAATGGCAGAGAAATGCATTGGATTCGTATTGATAATTACTTTTCTGGCGATCCTGATAACCCAGAAGTATCTACCCAGTCAGTTGCATGTGTACATTGTGAATTAGCGCCATGTGAGCAGGTTTGTCCTGTAGGAGCTACTACTCACTCTACAGATGGTGTAAATCAAATGACTTATAATCGTTGTTTGGGTACAAGATATTGTGCAAATAACTGTCCTTACAAAGTAAGAAAATTTAATTTCTATAATTATACAAGAGATCTGCCTGAAGTAGTACAGATGGCAATGAATCCTGATGTAAGTATGCGCTTTAGAGGAGTTATGGAAAAATGTACATACTGTTACCAGCGTGTAAGTGAGGCTCGCATTAAGGCAGAAAATGAAAATAGAGATATAGTTGATGGAGATATTAAAGTAGCTTGCGCACAATCGTGCCCAGCAGATGCCATCAAGTTTGGAGATATCAATGATCCAAATAGCGAGGTTAGTAAAGCTAAAAGGCGTAATCGTGATTATGCTCTATTGGGTCAGCTTGGAACTAGTCCAAGAACTACATATCTTGCAAAAATTAGAAATCAAAATCCTAAATTATCTTCAGGTAGTCATCAAGGAGCACATCACTAGATGATTCATAATAAAATAAAGTCAAAAGCAGAAATTCGTGCTGAAAAACTACTTCCTGGTAATCAAGATTTTACCACTATAACAGATGATATAGCTGGAGTACCAGAACAAAAAAAGACGCCAATTCAATGGTGGCTTTTGTTTGGATTAGCCTTGTCTTTATTAGCTATCTTTGCTGGTAGTGTTGGATTCCTTATATGGGAAGGTACTGGAATCTGGGGTATTAATAATCCTGTATTCTGGGGATGGGCTATTATTAATTTTGTTTGGTGGGTAGGTATTGGTCATGCAGGAACTTTAATATCTGCTATTTTACATCTGTTTAGACAAAATTGGAGAAATGCTATTAATCGATTTGCTGAAACGATGACTCTTTTTGCTGTGATTTGTGCATTAGTTTTTCCTGGGATTCATG
The DNA here is from genome assembly GCA_029253045.1 of Fidelibacterota bacterium. Classification (GTDB taxonomy): domain Bacteria; phylum Fidelibacterota; class Marinisomatia; order Marinisomatales; family Marinisomataceae; genus Marinisoma. The sequence goes on from JAQXAG010000078.1 coordinate 3,505, forward strand.
TTGGAAGAATTTGGGTAGCTTACTGGTTTTTACCAATACCAAATCAGATGGGAATGTGGCCAAATATGAGAAGTCCATTAATATGGGATTTCTTTGCTGTATTCACATACTTTACAGTATCATTACTATTCTGGTATACAGGATTGATTCCAGATTTGGCAACATTAAGGGATAGAGCAAAAACAAATTTAAAGAGAAAAATTTATGGTTTCTTTGCATTAGGTTGGAGAGGAGGAAATAGACAATGGCAGCATTATGAGCTAGCTTATTTAGTTCTTGCTGGTATATCCACTCCTTTAGTTTTATCAGTGCATAGTGTGGTTAGTTCTGATTTTGCTACCAGTGTTATACCTGGTTGGCACACAACAATATTCCCTCCTTACTTTGTAGCGGGAGCTATTTATTCTGGGTTTGGAATGGTGATGACATTATCTATTATAGCAAGAAAAGTATACAATTTAGGACATATTATAACACTAGAACATCTTGACAAGATGGCACAAATTATGCTATTAACCGGCTGTATGGTTGGTTATGCTTATTCCATGGAATTCTTTGTTGCATGGTATAGTGGTAATGCATATGAATCATTCGCTTTTGTAAACAGAGCTTTAGGACCATATTGGTGGGGCTACTGGGCAATGATTTTCTGTAATGTTGTTGTACCTCAATTTTTTTGGTTTGAAAGATATAGAAGACATATTCCATTCTTATTTATTACATCAATATTAGTAAATATTGGGATGTGGTTTGAAAGATTTGTAATTGTAGTTATTACACTTCATAGAGACTTTATGCCTGGTGCTTGGGCGATGTATAACCCAACAATATTTGATGTTTCAATTTATATAGGAACATTTGGATTATTTTTTACAGGATTTTTATTATTTCTAAGATTTTTACCAATGGTATCTATTGCCGAGGCAAAATTAGTATTACCAGAATCTAATCCTCATCATGGGCACGAAGAATGAATAAATATGGCGTCATAGCAAGGTTTAATGATCCCGTAGAATTGGTTCATGCTGCAGAAAAGGTAAGAGATGCTGGCTTCACAGACTTTGACTGTCATTCTCCATTCCCAATTCATGGTATGGATGATGCAATGGGGCTTAAAAGATCTAAGCTAGGTTATGTGATTGGAGCAATGGGATTAACTGGTGCTTTATTCGGTTTTGGATTACAAACTTGGATTCACTCAATTGAATATCCAATGAATATTAGTGGAAAACCTTTTTTTGCATATCCAGCATATGCAATTATTACATTTGAACTTATGGTTTTATTCAGTGCTTTCGGTGCAGTTTTTGGAATGATGTATTTCAATAGTATACCTCGATTCCATCATCCTGTATTTTATTCAGATAAATTTTCTAGAGTTACGAGCGATGCGTTTTATGTTAGTATTGAGATTTCAGATCCCAAATATAATGAACAAGAAGTAAAATCATTTTTAGATAAAATTGGCGGCACAGATATTGAGGTATTAAAAGATGAAAATTAATATATTATTTTTAAGCATATTCTTTCTATCTGGCTGTTTTAGAGGTGCAAAATTTGAAGAACCTCCAATTCACCTAAATCCTAATATGGATAATCAGCAAAAATATAGATCATTAGAAGAAAGCTATTTTTTTGAAGATGGCTCCACCATGAGAACTCCAATCGAGGGAACTATTGCCCGAGGACAATATGACGAGAATGCTTCACGATTAACTGGTAAGAATGAGGACGGTTCATATTTAGCAAATAACCCTATAGCACTATCAGCAGAAGTGCTTGATAGAGGTCAAGAAAGATTTAATATTTATTGTATTGTATGTCATTCGCAAGTTGGAAACGGTAAGGGTATTATTACACAATATGATTATCCTGTTATCCCAGCCAATCTTCACGATGAGCGTATTCGTACACAGCCTGACGGTGAAATGTATAATACTATCAGATACGGCCTTCGAAGTATGCCTGCATATGGATATCAAATAGAAACAGATGATGTATGGTCTATAGTACATTATGTTAGAGCATTACAGAGAAGTCAGAATGCTACTTTTGAAGACTTGCCACAAGACGAACAAGAAAAGATGGCTAAGGAATCATGAAATTAGATTCACAAACATATAATTATACTTCAAAAAAATCTACTAATCTCATCTTAGTTTTTGCTGGCTTAGTATTATTAATCATGGCTTGGTTTGCCGGCTTTGATTCAAAAGAATTTTATTTTTCCTATCTTACTTCATTCTTTTTTTGGTTAAGTATTATTTTAGGTGCTATGTTCTTTATATTTGTTCACTATGCATTCTCTGCAACATGGAGTGTTGCTATAATAAGAGTCATGGAGAATACTTTAATGTTAATGCCAGTATTTACAATCTTATTTTTTCCAATTATTGCAGGAATGGAGCTGCTTTTTAAATGGCTTCCAAATCATAGTTATTGGCTTACCCATAGTTTTGAAGCAGATCATTTGATTCAACATAAATTACCTTTTTTAAACAAAGAATTTTTCTTACAAAGAGCTGTAGCTTACTTTAGTTTATGGAATCTCATAGCATTCTATATTTATTATACTTCAACTAATCATGACATTACTGGCGATCATAATGCTTTGAAAAAGCTAAAGAATTTTACTATGAGTCCTATAGGAGTATTATTGTTTACAAGCATTACTTTTGCAGGCCTTGATTGGTTGATGAGCTTAGATCCGCATTGGTACTCTACAATGTATGGAGTATATACTTTTGCAGGATCATTCTTAGCATTCTTAGCATTCTTAACTTTTACGCTAATCCGTTTAAAGGATCAGGGATATTTAAAAGATATTGTTTCAGAAGAGCATTTCCATGATCTCGGAAAGTACTTATTTGCCTTCACAGTTTTCTATTGCTATATAGCTGGTGCACAATTTTATTTTATTTGGTATAGTAATATTCCGGAAGAAACTATTTGGTATCTTCATAGATGGGTAGGCTCATGGAAAACAATAAGTATTTTGCTAATAGTAGGTAAATTTTTCATTCCATTTTTTACATTAATTTTTAGAGGATCTAAGAGAAATATAAGATTACTACAGTTTATGTCTATATGGATATTGTTTATGCATTATATAGATATTAATTTCATTGTAATGCCAACTCTCCATCATCATGATTTTCATTTTGGAATATATGACTTAGCTAGTATGCTAGGATTTGCAGCTATATTTATTGGTGGATTTAGATATATTATGTCAAGAAGTCCTCTAGTGCCTCTCAATGATCCAGAGCTAATACACTCAATTAATCATAGGAATCATTAATTATGAGTAATGGAGGATACGAAAAAAAAGATATTCCAGTAAAGCCAGTATTGATTGGTGGACTGCTATTTATATTGACTGTTATTGTAACAATTGTCCTACTTTATGAATATTATATTCGAGTGGTTGATGCTAGCATTTATGAATTCAAATTAAGCAAAGAGCCTAAAAAATTAATTGAGTTAAGAAAGTCAGAAAATGAAACTCTCAATAGCTATAAGGTAGTCGATCCAGAAAAAGAAATTTATCATATACCTATTGATCGATCAAAAGAGCTATTACTAGATGATCAAAAAAAATAATCTACTTCTCGCTTTTTTATTTTTAAATCATTTCTTGTTTTCGCAAACTTTAAAAGATCAGTTCCCGGCAGATTCACCTATAGATGTTATTGAAAATTTAGGAGATTACATTCCATTAGATACCATTTTCAAAGATGAATCTGGTAAAGAGATTGTTTTAAAAGATTTATTTGAAAAAAATATTCCTACTATACTCACATTAAATTACTTTGAATGCCCAATGCTTTGTACTTTAGTTTTAAATGGGTTGGCAGAATCTATCGAAAAACTAACATTAAATGCAGGTGAAGAATATCAAATTATCACTATTGATATTAATCCAAATGAAAGTACTGCATTTGCTAATCAAAAAAAGAGAAACTATATAGCGGGATATAATCTTCAAAATATTAAAAGTGATTGGCATTTTCTAACTGGTGATCAAGAAAACATAAAAAAAATCGCTGATAGTATAGGATTTATATATTATTATGACGAAGATCGTGATGAATATATGCATCCAGCAGCAATTTCAGTACTAAGTCCAGAAGGAAAAATTTCACGTTATTTATATGGAATTCAATTTTTAGAAAAAGATTTAAAGCTCAGTTTATTAGAGGCAGGTGAAGGAAAAATAGGATCCACGCTTGATAAAATAATTCTTTATTGCTATCATTATGATCCTTATAAAAATACTTATACACTTTTTGCTACCAATGTTATGAGATTAGGAGGTATATTAACTATCATTTTTCTAGGTATTACAATTGTAGGTTACTGGAAAAACGACCATAATTTATTTAGGGGATAATAGTAGAAGACATGGATAGATTAACCGAATATTTGTTTCCAAAACAGGTGTCAACCTTTGCTGCTGACATTGATAACCTATTTTATTTTATTTTTTATTCATCAATAGTCCTATTTGCTATTGTTGTTTTAGGTATGATGTATTTAGCAGTCAAGTACCGTTTCAAAAAAGGCGATGAAGTCAGACTTACTAGCAGTAAAGATCATAGTAATATATTAGAAGCTCTATTTTTTATTGTTCCTCTTATATTAGTAAGTATCACATTTGTTTGGGGAATTAAATCTTATTTACAAATGATTATTGTTCCCGATGATGCAATTGAAATTAAAGTTACCGGCCAAAGCTGGTTTTGGACATTTGATTATCCGGATGGAGGTACAACTCTTAATGAACTTGTAGTTCCCTCAAATACACCTATTAAAATTGTACTTTCTTCAAAAGATGTACTGCACAGCTTTTTTATTCCTGTAATGAGAACCAAAATGGATTGCCTACCAAATAGATATAATGTCATGTGGTTTGATGCACAAGAAGAAGGAGTATATGATATATTATGTACTGAATATTGTGGAACAGGACACTCTCAAATGGGAGCTAAGGTTATTGTTATGAAACCTGCCCAATATGAGGCATATGTTGCAGAGCTTGGATCTGATGATGAAAATATTCCATTAGATGAGCTTGGTGCTAAGCTTTATACCAAAAAAGCATGTAACACTTGTCATACTTTAGATGGCTCTGCTCTTGTTGGTCCTTCATATTTACAGACAAGTCAGATGTGGGGTCAAGAAAGAGTATTTGATGATGGAAGTAGTACATTAATTGATGATAATTATATAAGAAGTTCTATACTCGAGCCGCAAACCCAAATAGTTGCAGGGTATCAAGGAGTGATGCCGACTTATCAAGGATTACTAAATGATAGAGAGCTAGATGCACTTATTGCTTTCTTAAAATCTTTACAGGAGGATTCTCAAATTTAATTGTAAATTAGGATATATCTATGGCTGAAAATCAAAAACAAAATTATCTTACTCATCCAAAAGGCATAATGTCATGGCTATTAACTCTAGACCATAAGCGCATAGGATTAATGTATCTATTTGGAGGAATTATATTTTTCTTTTTAGGTGGAGTTTTGGCATTAGGAATGCGACTTGAATTAGCTGCTCCTGGTAATGATTTTGTATCAAATGACACTTATAATAACATGTACACATTGCACGGAGCAATAATGATCTTCTTATTTATCATTCCGGCTATTCCTGGCGCGTTGGGAAATATTCTACTTCCTCTTATGTTGGGAGCTAAGGATGTAGCATTCCCTCGATTAAATCTGGCTAGTTTTTATATATATACTATCGGAGCTTTATTTGTAATGTACACTATTATTTCAGGAGGAGTTGATACAGGATGGACTTTCTACACCCCTTATTCAACTACAAGTACATCAAATGTAATACCAATGACTATGGGAATTTTTGTCATTGGATTTTCATCAATTTTAACAGGTTTAAATTTTATTGCTACTATTCATAAAATGAGAATCCCTGGCTTAACATGGTATAAATTGCCACTATTTGTTTGGGCTTTATACGGAACATCTTTGGTTCAAATTACTGCAACTCCTGTAATTGCTATTACAATGGTGTTGTTAATATTAGAAAGATTATTAGGGATTGGAATTTTTGATCCAGCACTTGGAGGCGACCCTGTTCTCTATCAACATTTCTTTTGGTTCTATTCGCATCCTGCTGTATACATTATGATATTACCAGCTTTTGGAATTATCAGTGAGATTATTCCTGTGCATTCTAGAAAAAAAGTATGGGGATATAAGTTCATTGCCTTCTCAACACTTTCTATTGCATTCATTGGATTTTTAGTATGGGGACACCATATGTTTACATCTGGGCAATCAGTATTTTCACAAATTGTATTTTCATTCATAACCTATTTTGTTGGTATTCCAACAGGAGTAAAGATATTCAGCTGGATGTTAACAATGTATAAAGGCCAGGTATCTTTTACGCCCCCTATGTTATATGCTTTATCTTTCTTGTTCTTATTCACTATTGGAGGGTTAACAGGAATATTCCTTGGTGCTGTAGCTTTAGATATTCATTTACATGATACATATTTTGTGGTTGCTCACTTCCATTATGTTATGCAGGGAGGTACTATTATTGCATTCCTTGGAGGGTTGCATCACTGGTGGCCTAAATCAATGGGTACAATGTACAATCAGACTGTAGCAAGCATTTGTTGTCTTGGAGTATTTTTAGGATTTAATGGAACATTTTTTCCACAATTTCTATTGGGTTTGAGAGGAATGCCTAGAAGATATGCTACTTATGACCAACAGTTTGCAGAATTACATAATTACTCTAGTTTTTGGTCAGGAATCCTAGGATTGTCTATATTTATTTCAATTATGAATTTACTCTGGTCTTTAAGAAAGAATAATAAGCTAGATCCAGGAACTAATCCATGGGGAGGTATGACATTAGAATGGACACATACTACCTCACCGCCTCATCCTCATAATTTTGAGGAAGAACCTGTACTTGAGCATGGTCCTTATGATTATGATAAAGTTATTGTTGAGCCAACATTTAAAAAATGAGCCACGATAATTCATCGCCAAAATTTTTGCAACACCATTTCCATGACGTTGAACAGCAATACGAAACTGCAAAGCTTGGAATGTGGGCTTTTATCCTTACTGAAGTTTTAACTTTTGGGGGTTTATTCGTTGCTTATGTTGTGTATCGTTCTTGGTATCCTGAGATGTTTGTTGGAGCAAACTTGCTTCTAGATGTTAATAAAGGATTATTGAATACAATTGTTCTAATTACTAGTTCATTAACAATGGTTCTTGCTGTATGGGCGATACAGAAAAAAAACCAAAAACTATCTTTATTCATGCTTATTGCAACATTTTTATTTGCTTTTATGTTCTTAGGTATTAAATATTTAGAGTATTCTCATAAGTTCGAAGTAGGACAATTACCAGGGGAGTATTACAGTTATATGGGCCCTGAAATTGCCCATCTTAATAATCCGCATATCTTCTTCAGTATCTATTTTATTATGACTGGACTACATGGATTGCACGTTGCAATTGGTATGGGATTAATTGCATGGTTAATTTATGCAACAGCCAAAGGAAACTTGAATTCTGAATATTATACTCCAATGGAAATGATTGGTATTTTTTGGCATTTAGTTGATTTAATCTGGATTTATTTATTTCCATTATTTTACTTAATATAGAATCATTATGTCAGAACATCATATAACGCCATTAAAAACATATTTAGCAGTTGCTGGAACATTATTCTTTTTGACAGCAGTGACTGTCTGGGTATCCTATTTTGATTTTGGATCATTCAATATTATTATTGCTATGGGCGTTGCAACAATGAAGGCTAGCATAGTAGCATTATTCTTTATGCATCTTTTATGGGATGACAAGAAAAATTTAACAATGTTTGTTATGTCTTTAATGTTTCTTGGAATATTTATTACAGTTACTCTTCTGGATACTGGTTTTAGAGGAGGAGTTAATTCTGAAGTAGAATATCCAATTAATAATCGTGCTACTTTTTATGATTCTTTACCTCTAACAGATACTCATGGACATCCCGTTGATGAGCATAGCGCTGATCAACATGGAGAGGATGAGGATCATCATTAAATGAAAAAACAGCTTTTTTTTCAATCTGCTGTAGTTTCAACTATCCTATCTTATTTATTAATTTTTGTAGGAGGACTGGTACGCGTATCGGGCTCTGGTATGGGTTGCCCTGATTGGCCTAGATGCTTTGGTCGTTGGATTCCACCTACTAACGTTGAACAAATACCATCCTACATCGATCCTACAGCATTTAATATTGTATTGGCTTGGATAGAGTATGGTAATCGCTCTCTAGGAGTCTTAGTAGGCTTTTCAATTATAATATTGAATATTATAGCAATATATTACTTTCGAAAAGAAGCGAAGCTTTTTATATCGGCAATTCTATCTTTGATATTAGTATTAGCAAATGGAGCATTAGGTGCGATTGTTGTTTCCTCAGTCTTAAATCCTTTCCTAGTAAGTTTACATATGATCTTAGCACTTATGTTAGTATCAGTATTGAGCTATGCATGTATTGAATCCTATAAATTAATTCATGTAGAAAAATTCAAAAACTTAGAAGGCAATAAAACTCTTTCTAATAGCTTAATTCTTTTTTGGATACTTATCTTTGTAGAGATTCTCTTAGGAACTGGCATTAGGACTAATCTTGAACTTGTTTCTATTGAGAATCCACTCCTATCAAAAGGAGAATTACTAAATGCTCTAGACTCATATAAGTATTTCCATTCTTTCTTAGGATTTACATTACTTTTTTTAAGTATTTATATTTATGCAAAACTAAAGAACAATAGTTTATACATAGTAAAATTTTTAGGCATATTTATTCTCGGAATGATTATAGTTCAAATCTTCTTGGGCGAAATGATGGTATTCTTTGAATTACCTCAGTTAACTAGGCTCTTTCATACATGGGGTTCATCTTGGCTTGTCGGTGTAATAATTATATTGTATAATTGCATCAGTAATGAGCAATCTAAATAAAAAATTAATAATTGCGTTTTTTTCTGTTTTTATTCTAGGTATCATTGGATTATTTACAATAGATCAAGCTACACAGTCTAGAATAAATAATTTACCATTGATAACTGAAATCCCAGCTTTTCAATTGGAAAATTTTGATGGAAAATCATTTACGGAAGAAAATCTAGATAATCAGATTACTGTAGCTAGTTTCATTTTTACTCAATGTGAAGGTGCATGCCCAATTATGTCAACAAATATGGGCTTATTACAAAAAAGGTTTGCAGAATCAGATGAGTTGCAGTTTATTTCTATTACAACAGATCCTGATTATGACTCTGCTGACGTTTTAAAAGAATTTTCAAATAAATATAGTAATAAAAATAATTGGTTTTTCCTCCGAGGGAGTATTGACAATGTGGTTGAGTTATCTCAAGATGGATTCTTTTTATCTGCAAGCTTATTACCATTAGGACATTCTACAAGACTTATCTTAATTGATAAAGAGAGAAATATTAGAAAATATTACGAAGGAACTGTTGATGCTAATATTGTAGAGCTGCAAAATGATATTGTAACTCTTATTAAGCAAGGCTAGACATGATTCAAAATTTAATCGAGTTAACTAAAGTTAGGATTGGATTTCTAGTACTCACCACAACTATTATTGGATTCTACCTTGGCGCACAGGGATCTTTTTCATCTTCTTTGCTGCTTTATACTATTATAGGTACCTTATTTTCATCTACTGGTGGTTCAATTTTAAATAATGTTATAGAAGTTGATTCAGATAAAAACATGGATCGTACAAAACATAGAGTGCTTCCAACAAAAAAAATACCTGTTAAGTTTGCTTTATTTTTAGGCTTATCATTTATCGTATTAGGTTTATCTGTTCTCTATTTGAAAGTAAATACTCTTACTGCAGTATTATCAATGTTAACTATCGCGCTATATTTGCTCGTTTATACGCCATTAAAAAGAGTATCATGGATAAATACTTCTATTGGAGCTATTCCTGGCGCAATACCTCCACTAGGTGGATGGACAGCTGCAACTAATAGTTTAGATTTAGGAGGAATTGCTTTATTCTTAATCCTTTTTTTCTGGCAGCATCCTCATTTTTATGCTATTGCTTTCATGTATAGAGATGATTACGCCAAAGCAGGTTTAAAGATGTTGCCTGTTGTAGATAATGGAATAAAAAGAACAGTATTGCATATTTTTTTACATGCATTAATATTAATTCCGATTTCTACTTTACCATTTTTCTTTGGAGTATCAGGAAGAGTATATTTTGTCGGAGCATATCTATTAAGCAATATTTATATGCTATGTTGCCTTCCATTTATTTTAGAGCAATCTAGAGAGAATGCTAGTTTAATATTTAAGACATCAATTTATTATTTTCCTTTATTATTCTTTCTAATTTTAGCAGATTTGTTTATATAAATAATTAATAATGAAAGAAATGACTCATATGCAAAAAAATTTATTAGTCGCTTTGTCGGTACTATGTGTTATATACATATTATATTCGTTGAACGGTATTTTGAATCCTGCTACAGTATCAATATCATCTTCGAATACAGACATAGTAGTTTATAAAAGTGAAACATGTGGATGTTGCAATGACTGGATAGATCATTTAGAGGATAATAATTTTACAGTTAAAACATATAATAGAGATAATATGAATCTTGTAAAATTGCAACTTGGTGGAGTGCCAGATAAACTACAGTCCTGTCATACTGCAAAAATAGGCGATTATATAGTTGAAGGCCATGTTCATGCAGAGCAAATTGCTAGAATGTTAAAAGATAAACCTGATATTAAAGGACTTTCAGTTCCTGGAATGCCAATGGGTTCTCCTGGAATGGAGGGGTATAGAAATGATCCTTATGATGTTTTAGCTTTAAATGAAGACGATAGTTTTGCAATATATGCTAGCTATAATCAGTAAGAATCTAACTTTTCAATTCTTTTTTGATGTCTTCCGCCCTCAAATTCTACGCTCAGCCATTGCTTAATTAATTCTTTTGCGCGCTCTGCATCAATAAATCTTGATCCAAAAGATAAGACATTAGCATTATTATGTAATCTTGAAAGATTAATAATTTCATCCGGACCATCATAAAAAACAGCTGCTCTAACACCTTTGAATCTATTTGCAGCCATTGCTTCACCTTGACCAGATCCTCCAAAAATTATACCCATAGTATTATCATTCTCGGATATAAACTTAGCAGCTGGATTGATAAAATCGGGATAATCATCAGTAGGTTCATACTCTAATGCGCCAAAGTCTTTTACTTCAAATCCTAATTGTAATAAAGATTTCTTTACCACTTCCTTTAGTTCAAATCCAGCGTGGTCTGTAGCTAGAACTATTGTATTATTATCCATTTAAGTACTCTGTTATCTTGACTATAATTTTTTCTTTAGTAAAATCAAATTGTTCTACTACATCAACTCCTGGAGCAGATAAACCAAAATCATCAATACCAATTTTTAGTCCATGTTGACCAACAAATTTTCCCCAACCTAATGTTGTTCCCGCCTCCAGGGAGACTCGTTTTTTGCAGTTAGAGGTTAGAATGCTCTGTTTATAGTCTTCTGATTGCTTTTCAAAAAGCTCCCAACATGGAATATTAACAATTTTAATACTATTATTTATTTCTTTTGCGATAGATAGCGCAAGATGTGCCTCTGATCCAGTTGTAAATATAATTAAATCTGGCTTGTGAGATTCTAGGATAGTATAAGCACCTTTTTTGACACCATCTTTTATAATATTTTTATCAAGTTTACTGACAGGAAGTTTTTGCCTAGTAAGTAGTATTGCACTAGGATTTTTATCATTTTCCATTATTGCTTCAAAACAAAAATGAGTCTCAATAGCATCTGCCGGTCTAAAAACAAGTAAATTTGGTATTAATCTTAATGACATTGTATGTTCAACAGGCTGATGAGTTGGTCCATCTTCACCTACAAAAATTGAATCATGAGTGAATTCATACATAACATGTAGTTTTTGAATAGCAGATAATCGTATTGCAGATCTTACATAATCACTAAATACTAAGAACGTTCCTCCGAATGGAAACAGTCCACCATACAAACTAATACCATTCATAATTGCTCCCATTGGAAATTCTCTAACACCAAATGGAATATTTCTACCCTTTAAATTAGTAGATGAAAAGTCTCCATGAGAATTAGCAAAATTTGTGGTACAGTTTGATCCATCTAAATCTGCTGATCCTCCAACGATAGTTGGTATATGAGAAGAAAATTTATCCAATGACATACCAAAAGCTTTTCTAGTAGCAATTACCTCATTTGGATCAAAATCAACTGAGTCAATATTTTTTAATTCTGAAGATATATCAAATATGTCATTATTCTTTCTTTTATCTAAATTTAAAATTAGTTGTTGGATAGATTTAAAATTTCTTTGAAAATATTTTTTTACTTCCACCGGACAATAAAAAGATTCATCCTCAGGAAGCCCTAAATTTTGTTTGGTTCCAATAATCTCTTCTGGGCTGAATGGAGCTCCGTGAGATTGGCTTTTATTCTCAAGCGTAGCACTTCCTTTTGCAATGGTAGTATTCCCAATAATAATGCTTGGAAGAGATGAAGCTTGAGCGTTTTCAATAGCTTTTCTTATGGCATTATGATCATGACCATCTATTTCTTGTACATCCCAGTTCATAGCTTTAAATAAATCTGAATAATTTGTAGAGTCACATCGAGAAGTCTTTCCAGCAATCTGAATGTCATTTTTATCATAGAACATTACTAGTTGAGATAACTTCCAATGTCCCGCTAAAGTAGCTGCACCCAATGCTATAGGCTCTTGTAAATCGCCATCTCCAACCAATACATAAGTATAGTTATCTCTATCTTTTTGCGATGAAGCACTAAGCATTTTTTCTGCCAAAGCCATTCCTGTTGCCATTCCAACTCCTTGTCCAAGTGGACCAGTATTTGCATCTACTCCAGGAGTTTCAATTTCTGGGTGGCCAGGCGTTCTACTATGCAATTGTCGAAATTTTTTTAAGTCATCCATAGTTAAAATATCAGACAAATAAAGTAGTACATAAAGTAGCATGCAAGTATGTCCTACAGATAAGACTAAACGATCTCTTGAATGCCAATCTGGATTATTTGTATCAAATATTAAATACTCTGAATACAAGATATACGAAAAGTCTGCAAGAGACATTGGACCCCCAGGATGACCAGAGTTTGCTTTTCTAACACCATCAATAACAAGGCCTTTAATTATGCTTACTGTAAACTGATCTTTCTCATCTTTAGCCCAGTCAGCAAAGCTGTCTATTTTTTTATAGTTCAAAGGTTGTACATCTTATCAATAGTTTCACTAGGATTTTCTGATTTGAATACTTCTGATCCTGCTACTAAAATATCAGCGCCTGCATCAATGACTTCTTTGGCATTGTGAAGTTTTATTCCACCGTCAACTTGGATAGCAATTTGACCTCTAAGATTTTTTTCTTTTAAAGTTTTATCAATGGAGGAGATTTTTTCTAAAGTAGAAGGTATAAATCCTTGACCTCCAAATCCCGGCTCAACAGACATAACAACTATATAGTCAATAAACGGTAGATATTTTTCAAGAACCTTGAATGAAGTTTTTGGTTTAATTGCTATACCGCACCTTAAATTATTTTTTTTAATTATATTTATAAGAATCTTTGGAGGAAATGTAAATCTTGGTTCCGTTGTTTCTATGTGGAAAGAAATAGCATCAGCGCCAGCATCAATAAATGCTGATAACATATCAAATGGATTACTTACCATTAAATGTACATCAAAAAAAAGGTTAGAATGAGGCCTGATTGACTTAACAATATCAGGGCCAAAAGATAGGTTTGGAACAAATTGTTGATCCATAATATCTAAATGAAGCCACTCAGCTTTTGAATCATTGCATAGTTTTAGCTCACTTTTTAAATCAGAAAAGTCAGCTGCAAGTAAGGATGGTGCGATGATTGGTTTGTTATTTTGTTGCATTGATACCCAAATAAGCTACATATTATTTTTTCTGAAAAGAAAGAATTTTTGTTGAAACAATAGCAACTTCCTTTTTACCTTGCAGACCGACTAGTCGGTTTATGAAAAAAGAATACCAAAACGACAAAAAAGATTTAATCATGGCATCCGCTCTAAGAGTTATGACTGAAAAAGGATATTATGGAAGTACAATGGACGACATTGTACTAGATTCAAAAATGAGTAAAGGTGCTATTTATCATTATTATAAGTCAAAAAAAGAAGTCTATTTAGGTGTTATTGAATCTTTAGAATATAAGTATACACAAGTCTTTGCGGAGGTAAATACAGAAAATACTAATAAAAGAAAATTAAAAAGTTTATTCACGATTGTCGGTAGTCAGTTAGAAAAAGATCCTACGTTTTTTAAATCTTTTTCAACATTTTGGTCAATATCCAGACATGATGAAGATTTCAGAAAAGCGATACAAAATATGTATAATCGCTTTCAAAAATTTATAGAAT
>JAQXAG010000079.1 GCA_029253045.1 Fidelibacterota bacterium
ATAGATTTTGTATCAAAAACTTTAGAAATATGTTCTTGATTTGCAGATGTGTAATTTGATACACTAGCAACTCTTTTGCTCTCATTTAGAGAAAGATTATTATCAACAGATTCAAAAAGTATTTTACACTGATCTGGTGATAAAAAAGTACCGTCACTCTGAAGGAATTTTAAACCATTATATTCTATTGGATTATGACTGGCTGTAATAACAATCCCACCATCATATTTATCTTTTTCTGTCATCAATTGCATAGTTGGAGTTGTAGCTAAGTCACAATTGTCTACTCTTACTCCATATTTGGTTAAGGCGTTTGTAACCCATTGGGCTATATCCTTACCAGAAGGCCTACCATCTCTTCCAATGACGCATGAACTAATATTTTGATTAGAAATGAACGATGCAACATACTGCTCAATCATTTGAGGGCTAAAATCATTTTTAACGATACCTCTGAGTCCTGATGCACTTCTTATAAGCATATCGGAGATTAGAACATTTTTTGGAAAATAGAAAGAGGAGTTATCAGACTAATTATTGAATTTCGCTAGTCTAATAGCTCTACGAATAGTTTGTTTTTTCGCAATTCTTTTTGTGACACTTGGTTTCTCGTAAAAGGCTTTTCTTTTTACATCTTTAAGCACACCAGAGCGTTCCCATTTCTTTTTGAAACGTCTTAATGCTCTTTCAAGCGATTCATTGTCTTTTATATTTACTTCTATCATAGTGCGGAAACTTAACGATAAAAATGAGAAATGCCAATTATCATATAATATTATTAGAAATATCGATGAATTCGTCAATAGTTAACTGTTCAGGTCTTCTGGTAAAATCTATTTTACAACTATCCAAATTAATATTAAGTGTAGATAATGAATTTCTTAGCATTTTCCTTCTTTGATTAAAGGCCATTCTAACTACTTGACTAAATTTTTTAATATTAACGTTTTGATTACTAAAATCTTGTCTTTTTTCAATAGAAATAAATGCAGATTGAACTTTTGGCCTTGGGAGAAAGACATTAGGAGAGATAGTAAAACATATTTTGATATTAAAAAACAAGCCTGTCATAACAGTTACCCTACTATAGTCTTTTGTGCCTATCTTTGCTGTCAATCTATGCGCAACCTCTTTTTGTACCATTAAATATGCTCTGTCCCAGTGATCAAAGTGATCAATGAGCCAAAAAATGATAGGTGATGTAATATTGTATGGAATATTACCCACTACAACAGGAGAATTAATTTTTAAGCTCTTCAGGTCTACTTTTAAAATATCTTCATTAATAATATCTAGATTTAATAGTTTCTCATGAACTTGTAATACTTTAATTAAATCAGGATCTATCTCAACCATTGAAAGGCTTTTTGCTACGTCAACTATTTTTTCACTTAAAGCACCTTGTCCCGGACCAATCTCTAGGACATTTTCCTGACTATTTACGTTGATTGTTTTTATAATTTTTTCTAGAAGATTATTATCAACTAAAAAATTTTGTCCCCATTTTTTCTTTGCAAACACCATTATATTTTGAAAAAATTTTCAGCATTTTTTGTTGTTTGCATAGCTATATCTTCAAATTCAATATCGAGTAAATTTGATATGAATGTTGCTATATCTTTAACATACTTTGGTTCATTTGGCTTTCCTCTATATGGTTGAGGAGCTAAGAAAGGACAATCTGTCTCTAAAACAAAGTCAGTAAGCGTGATATTTTGAATAACAGACTGATTAATAGATTTTTTAAAAGTTACATTACCTGAAAAAGACAATAATACATTTAGATCTAGCAATTTTTCAGCAAAGCTTAGATCGCTTGAATAGCAGTGCGCTAATGCCCTCTTAAAAGGATGATGTTTAAGAATATCTAAGATATCTTTATCTGCATCTCTATTGTGAAAAATGATTGGTAATGACAATGAATTAGCTAATTCCATTTGTTCTATCATGACCTTTTGCTGAATATCTTTTGGTGATATATTCCTATAATGATCAATACCTATCTCACCTATAGCAACTACCTTTTCACTGCTATGTACAAGGGTCTCTAGATCTTTTATATAATCCTTACTTACATCTTTTGAATCATGAGGATGAATACCTACCGCAGCATAAACACTATCATATTCATTGGCTATATCGATGGACTGCTTTGATGTATTTAAGTCCGTTCCAATACATACAATTTTTTCTACTCCATTATTGAGGGCATCATCTAAAACCTTATCCAAGTTATTGTACATATCATCATAGTATAGATGAGCATGCGTATCAATTAATGTCATTGGACAATTCTCGGAAAGATTGGGTCTCCTTTAGAAATTTTATCACCAGGCTTTAGGCCTGCCCAATCTAATTTAAATTCTTTAGCTCCTAGAGCTGTCATAATTTCTTGAGATTTTTCCGGCATAACCGGAGAAAGCATTATGGCGGCGACTCTTAAAGATTCGGCTGCATGATATAGCACATGCCCAGCCGCTTCTTTATTTTCTTTAACAATCTTCCATGGTTGATTTTTTTCCATATAACCATTAACAGATCTTACAAAGCTCATAATATCATCAATAAGGCCGTCCACTTTAAAATGGTCGAGGCGTTCCTTCATACTTATATCACTAAAGCCTTTTGCTAGAATACTGTCTTTGCTATTATATTTTGGCATCTTATCATCAAAATTATTACTGATTAATGTACATACTCGACTTACTAGATTTCCTAAGTCATTTGCTAAATCGCTATTATATTTTTT
>JAQXAG010000081.1 GCA_029253045.1 Fidelibacterota bacterium
ATGGACAAGCAGGAGATACTACCAATTGCATATTCAACGTTAGCTCCAATTCCAAATTGGAGAGAAGGTTCACAATGGAATGGAAAGCCCGAAGATATGAAAACTGGTGCCATTCCATGTCAAAATATTGCCGACCAATACGGAGTGACTGTTCCACAATTATTTTTAAAGTGGGCCATACAGCTTGGGTATCCAGTATTACCTAAATCTGTACATTATAATCGCCTAAAAGAGAATTTAGAATTAGATCACTTTACTATATCTAGAGATGATGTAAAGGTGATATCTAAGATAGCCAAAGATAATCAAAAATGTTTGGCATGGTCTGGCGATTTTGAACCTCTTGATGTAGATTAAAATATGGCCAAATATAATCCTATCGTCGGAGATAAATGGAGATATGATCCAAAAAGTCCGACAGCTTTCAAGTTAAGCAGAACCAAAATAGAGCTATTCTGTAAGTGTGAACGATGTTTCTATTTAGAGGTGCGTTTAGGTTTTAGAGAACCATCCGGTCCAGGCTGGGCAATTAATTCTGCAGTAGACACTCTATTAAAGAAAGAAATGGATTATTGCCGAAAAGAAGATAGACCTCATGGTCTATTTCAAGAATATGATTTGAATATTAAGCCTTTTAATCATCCTGATATTGAACAATGGCAAAACTCATTTAAAGGCATCCAATATGTTCATCCTGATTTCAACTTATTAATATATGGTGGAGTAGATGATATTATGGTAAATGAAAAAGAAGAGTTGGTTGTAATTGATTTTAAAGCAACAGCTAAGCGCGCTACCATCAATTCTCGTGATGATGTATGGGGTCGGGGAGAGGCTTATAAGAGGCAATTAGAAATCTACAGCTGGTTATTACAAAAGAACGGCTTCGATGTTTCAAAGGTTGGCTATCTCATGTATTACAATGGAGATACGAATCAACCACACTTAGGCAAAACAATGCAATTCAGAAGAACATTAGTAGAGTTTCAATTAGATACTGACTGGATTGATAATACTGTAGAAGGCATGTTTAATTGTCTTCAGAGCGATACTGCTCCAACCCTTAATAAAGAAGCATGTGAGCAATGCTTATATCGTGAAACATACCAAACTCTTTAGTACATCCCTGTTGGTTTTTCATAAATATGAATAATTTCAATCGCATCAGATCGCGACATTCCTCCAGGATTTAATCCTAATTCTCCTTCAGGAATAGGGTGTTCTAAATCTTCATAATAGTCTACCCAATGAACAAAAGGCATATCAGTACCAGGTTCATTGAATGTCATAGGTTTTAAGGAGAACAACTCCTGTGAGCTATCTGCTATTTTAAGCCCTTCATAAATAATTTCAGAACAATAATATGTATCATCAGTTATATCAAAGATATAATCATAAGGCTTCCCATTTAAATCGGTTTGAATATATGTAATCGCATCGGGAATCATATATTGATATTCATCTTTTAAGCGACCCACAAATACTTTATTACTTCGATTTAAAAATTCGTGTAATGTTGTTTGAGTAACAGTTTCGCCGATTGCCTCAGTCAAGATCGTGTCATGATTAGAAGTTCCAATAGATGTAATAATAGCACAATGAGAAAGCTGTGCACCTTGATAGCCAGAAGTGACAGCTTCAATAGCTTGACATGGCGGTCCACAATCTAAATCTTGAAAAAATATATCTCCAACTTGAAAAGACTGTTTTGTGCAACTAAGAAATAAAGGAATGAGAAAAAATAAAATATATCGGTTCATGCAATACTAAGTATTATCAACAATTTTAATTTCTCTTCCTGTATATTCATAGCGATCAGGGTCTGGCCATGCTTTTGCTACGTCATGCCAATTATCAGATTTACCAAATTCAGTATTTCTTCTTTCCATTGCTATCTTATATTCTTCTTCTGAATGAAACCATAATTCAGCCATTCCACAACATCCGCTTTCTAGGTCATCTTCAAAAAATGTCAGTACATATTTTTGGGGCTTTAAAACTTTTACCATGTGAGGGGCGTGAATATTTTCCCAGTGATCAAAGAAATTAGAACGTTTTACATCTTTTCTATTTTGAATAAAAAGTATTTTTTTTACCATAATTCTCTCCTTAGTGCTATAAAGATAACATCTTTTTTTTATTTACAACATCATTATTTGCTTGTTACATTATTAGGCAACTAAATCTTAGGAGAAATAACTATGTTTAAGAAAACCGTCATAACAATTTTTTTACTATCTTTTTCAATTGCTCAAAATGCAGTTGAGCTAGAGGAAAACAAACATTTCAATTCATATCAAATTAACTTAGATCGCTTTAAGCAATTAAATGAAGATATAACTACACCAAATACTTATCGTACAGCTGCTGGATATCCAGGACACGAATATTGGCAAGTGAGGGCTGATTATGATATGGATCTTCGAATTGATGACAATCAGCAAAGGCTTTACGGTGAAGAAACCGTAACCTTTTATAATAATTCACCTGATGCACTAAACTATCTATGGATGGAGTTAACACAAAATGTTAGAGCATTAGACTCAGACTCGTACAAAATACAGTCAAGTGGCGATTTATCTGCACAGCGCGGTAATGAGAAGATGGTTATAGGAAGTTCAGTATCATCAAGAACATTGGAAAACTTTTATAGAGATTTTGATGGCGGTTTCAAAATTCAATATGTTAAAGACGAAAAAAATAAAAATGTTCCATATACTATTAATAAAACAATGATGCGTATCGACGTGCCAGAGCCAATTCAGGCTGGAGAAACCTACACATTTACAATTAAGTGGTGGTATAATATTAATGACCATATTAGAGATGGAGGAAGATCAGGATACGAGTATTTTGAAGAAGACGATAACTATATTTATACTATTGCGCAATTTTTTCCAAGAATGTGTATGTATAACGATGTATACGGCTGGCAAAATAAGCAATTCCTAGGCCGAGGAGAATTCACATTAATTTTTGGAGATTATGATGTAAAAATTACAGTTCCAGAAGACTTTGTTGTTGGAGCAACTGGATCGTTGCAGAATGCTGAAGAAGTACTTTCTGAGGAGCAGGTAAAAAGGCTTGAAAAAGCAAAGAGATCAAAAGAGCCGGTGTTGATCGTAACTGTAGATGAGGCCTTAGAAAATTTAGAAACTAAAACAATGAGACAAAAAACGTGGCATTTCAAAGCAGACAATGTAAGAGATTATGCGTTTGCTGCTTCCAGAAGATATATTTGGGATGCGATGGGCGTTAAAGTAGGTGATAAGACAGTGATGGCTATGTCTTACTATCCAAATGAAGCAAATCCTCTATGGGGCCAGTATTCAACAAAAGCTGTAGCGCACACAGTTGACTTTTATTCAAAATACACATTTGATTATCCATATCCGGTCGCTATCTCAGCACACATAGATCGTATGGGAATGGAATATCCAATGGTTACATTTAATGGATATCGCCCAGAAGAGGATGGTACTTATTCTGAAAGAACTAAAAGGGGATTAATTGGAGTTATTATTCATGAAGTTGGACACTTCTGGTTTCCAATGATTGTTAATTCAGATGAAAGACAATGGACTTGGATGGATGAAGGACTAAACTCATTTATGGATGATCTAGCAGGTAGAGCTTGGGATTCTGAGCTGTTTCACCCAAGAAATAATCAAGACTACATTGTTAGATATATGAGAGGGGATAAATCAAATATCATGCCAATTATGACAAACTCTGAGTCGATCTATCAATTTGGTGCTAATGCATATGGGAAACCTACCGTTGCCTTAAATATCCTAAGAGATACTATTATGGGCAGAGAATTATTTGATTTTGCATTTAAAGAATATTCCAGAACATGGATGTTTAAACACCCAACACCATCTGACTTTTTCAGAATAATGGAAAATGCATCTGGAGTTGATTTAGATTGGTTTTGGAGAGGATGGTTTTTCACCAATGATCACGTAGATTTATCTATTGAAGAAGTCGAGTGGTTCCAATTAGAGCTTGACCCTACACAGAAAAGAGCAGCAGAGAAGAAAGATAAAGAAGGCAAAAAATACTATGCTGCTATGCTAGATGAGAAAGATATTAAGCGAACAGTTACAGATAGAGATCCAAAGACTAGAGACTTCTATGATTCATATGATGAGTTTGCTGACATTACAGACGCTAATGATCGTAGAAGATATGAAACAATGCTCAATGACGCTGACCTTTCAGATGAAATGAAAGCAACGATCATGAAAAAAATGAGCGGGAAGAGCAAATATGAAGAGTTGATGGATGAGCTATCTGATAATGAAAGAAAACTAGCTCAACGTGAAGACCACTTTTACAAAATTAAATTCAAAAATATTGGCGGATTAGTAATGCCATTGATTATTGAAATGACTTTTGAAGATGGCTCCACAGATGTTGTAAGAGTGCCAGTTGAAATTTGGAGATTTAATAGGCCAGAGGTATCAAAAGTATTTAAGACTGAAAAGAAAGTAGTAAGCTTTATGTTAGATCCATACAGAGAAACTGCAGATACTTATAGAGACAATAATCATTGGCCACCTAAAAATGAACCAACATTATTTGATATGTATAAATATGATAGT
>JAQXAG010000083.1 GCA_029253045.1 Fidelibacterota bacterium
AATTATTTTAATTTTATTAATTATTTATGGATGTAATCATTCTTTAGAATTGTCATCACAAGATATTGAAGAAAAATATAATATTTACATCAGCAAACTTTCCAATGAACAAATTCAAGAGAATTTAGATAGAGGACTAAAGCCTATTGCCATCAAAGACAATATTGATGTTAAAGGATTTGCAAATACTGCTGGTTCGCTAGCATTGAAAGATAATCTTCCGTCTAATAATGCATTTCTTATTCAACAGCTTGTTGATAAGGGATATTTTGTTATTGGAAAAACTAACTTATCTGAGTGGGCAAACTTTCGTTCTTCTTCCTCAACAAGTGGTTGGTCAAGCATGGGTGGTCAAACGATTAATCCTTATGGATCAATGCGCACGCCTTGTGGTTCAAGTTCTGGGTCAGGAGTGGTTGTTGCAACTGGATTAATTGATGTAGCAATTGGAACAGAAACAAATGGGTCTGTAAGCTGTCCTGCCTCCGTTAACGGTATTGTAGGAATTAAACCTACTGTAGGTCTTGTTAGTCGATCTGGAATTATTCCCATTTCACACACACAAGATACTGCAGGACCGATGGCGAGTTCTGTTGAAAAGGCAGCTGAAATATTAGAAATTATTGCAGGAAAAGATATACATGATCCTGCCACACTAAATATTCCTGAAGATTTTAATTTTGATTTTACGTCTGATTTAAATAAAGAATCATTAAAAGGAAAAAGATTTGGACTTCTTCCGACAGGATCAAATTATAAAGATGGTGAAAAAGCACTACAAAAAATAAGAGAATTACTTGAAAATGCCGGTGCAATCGTCATAGATATTCAAGATAAAAGAGAATATCCAGGAGAAGCAGAGCTATTAGTTTTAATGTATGAATTCAAAGAAAACCTTGAAAAGTATTTAGCTACTTCCAATTCACCCTATAAAACACTTTCAGAGCTCATCAACTTCAATGATGCTAATAAAGAACAAGTTTTAAAACACTTTGATCAAAGTATTTTTATAGATAGTGATAAAACTAGCTCTCTTAAAAATGAATATCTTATTGCCCTAGAGCAAATAATAGATACCAGAAATGGTATTGATCAATTGCTTGAAGAAAACAATATTAATGCGCTTGTTGGCTTATCATGGAGCCCTGCTTGGGCAATCAACCACGATGGTGGCGATGATGAAGCGATTGCAGCATATAGATTTTGGGTAAATGGTAGTTATGCTGCTATGGCAGGATATCCTCATATTACTGTTCCATTAGACTATATTGATGGACTTCCTATTGGAATGTCATTTATTGGAACTGCATGGTCCGATAAACAACTAATAGAGTATGCATACTCTTTTGAAGAGTTAAATAATTTTAATCCAAAACCAAAACTCTAATATGAATATTATTATAGAAAAAATACTTATTGGTATAATCAGTTTTATGATTATTGGATTAATGTTTATTGTTTTGAGAGATTTGGGAAAAGCCTTCATTCAAAAAATTAAAAAATTATTTCAATAAGAATATCTGCGGAGAGAGAGGGATTCGAACCCTCGATACAGTTTCCCGTATAACACCTTAGCAGGGTGCCGCTTTCAACCACTCAGCCACCTCTCCAATATGCGGAATTTACATTAAGAAT
>JAQXAG010000087.1 GCA_029253045.1 Fidelibacterota bacterium
TATTATTGATGAATGGGGTGTGTCGACTGGTCAATCCATTGATAGGTGGATTATTTCAAA
Organism: Fidelibacterota bacterium; assembly: GCA_029253045.1. Lineage (GTDB taxonomy): Bacteria > Fidelibacterota > Marinisomatia > Marinisomatales > Marinisomataceae > Marinisoma. Next base: position 61 of record JAQXAG010000087.1, read on the forward strand.
AATTAAAAATTCTAAAACTTCACATATCAAAAAAATAGAGCATGAAGTAGGGCACAAGACATTTTCCTCTAATATCGTTTTTACCCCTCAATTTAATTTTTATCTTATGTATTCTACTGATATCAGTGAGTCTAGAGCAAAAGAAATGATACTCGGCAAGCTATCTAAATATTTTTCGCCTCAAGTGTTTAGTTCAATTTTTACTGGAGAGCTTGATGTGAAAATAGATACGAGGAGAAAAAACCTCACGATATTTTTCTCTGATATTAAAGGGTTTACATCTTTAACTGAAAAATTAGAACCTGAACAGCTTACTAATCTTATTGCTGATTACTTAACAGAAATGACTGATATCGCAATGAAGTATGGAGGCACTGTAGATAAATATATTGGTGATGCGATAATGATATTTTTTGGTGACCCCGATACCAAAGGTATTAAGATAGATGCTGTTTCATGTGTTAAAATGGCATTAGAAATGTTAACAAGGTTAAGTGTAATAAAGAAAAAATGGGAATCTCAAGGCATATCAGATAATCTCTCAATAAGGATAGGGATTCATTCAGATATTTGCACTGTTGGTAACTTTGGTTCGAAAGATAGGTTGGACTACACTGTGCTTGGCAATGGTGTGAATTTAGCATCTAGATTGGAGGGTCTTGCAAAACCAAATACTATATTAATATCCGATAGTACTTATAATATTATAAAAGAAGAAATTGATTGCACTGCTTCTGAAGAAGTAAAAGTGAAAGGGAAGTTGCAACCTGTAAAGACTTATAAAGTTAATGATGTGCTTTCTGGACATCGTAATACTGATATTTTTTATGAAGACGAAGGCTTTTTATTAAATATTGAAGAGAGTAAAATCACAAACGTAGATCTTATTATAGATAATCTAAAAAAAAGTATTTTAAAATTAAAATCAAATAAGAGAGAGAAATGATGAAACTATTTTCTTGGAATGTAAATGGTGTAAGGGCTGCTACAAAAAAGGGCCTGTTTCAATGGTTAGAATATGAAGCTCCTGATGTTTTGTGTATTCAAGAAACAAAAGCCCATGTCGATCAATTAACTGCTGAAATACTAACGGATCATGGTTATCATGCATCATGGCACTCAGGTGAGAGGCGCGGTTACAGCGGAGTCGCGACTTTTAGTAAGAAAGAACCTCTTTTTGTACAAGAAGGTCTTGGTATTGATAAATATGATGTCGAAGGCAGGGTTTTATTAACAGAGCATGAAGATTTTTTATTATATAATATTTATTTTCCAAATGGTCAAAAAGATGAAACGCGGCTAAAATACAAATTGGATTTTTATGATGATTTACTTCCGATAATAAATGAACAAGTTGAATCTGGTAGTAATGTGATTGTTGCTGGTGATTGGAATACCGCTCACTATCCAATTGATTTAGCAAGGCCGAAAGAAAATGTAAAAACTTCTGGGTTTATGCCAATAGAAAGAGAAAAACTAGATGATTATGTAAATGATGGATGGACGGATACTTTCAGGCTTTTTAATAATGAGCCTGAGAAATATTCATGGTGGTCATACAGAATGGGTGCAAGGGCAAGGAATGTTGGTTGGCGTATCGATTACTTCTTTGTTAATTCTGATTTTTCAGATTTATGTAAAAATGCAGATATTCACCAAGATGTTATGGGTTCAGATCATTGTCCTGTTTCGCTTGAGCTTGATCTGTAATTATTAATTAAACTATAAAATGACTCATTTCATTTGATTAAATCTTAATGAATAAATCGATTTATAAACGACTTTACAGCCTGGTTTCTGGATATTGGCCATTTTTAGTAGTGTCCTCATTGTCAGCATTTATTTATGTTGCATTCAATGGATTATCTGTGTGGCTAACGGCTACTCTATTTAATAATATTCTTACTGATTTTGATGAGTTGCTTAAAAGCCAAATTTTATTATCTGAATCAAAGGATAGTTTGAATGGACAGTTAAAATTTTGGACAAATAAATTAATACTTAGAGATACTGCGATTGAATCTCTTCGTGTTTTATGTTATACATTAATTGGCTCATTTTTGATTAAGAACTTTTTTCTTTACATTAAAAATATAGCTCTTACATACATTCAGTTTAACCTTATAAAAAAATTACGAGCTCAATTATATGCTCATTTACAATCCATGTCATTATCTTTTTTTGATAAAAGGCAAACGGGCGAGCTTTCATCTATTGTTATTAACGATGTCTCAAATATACGAGTTGCATTTGGGACTAGTTTCCATAAACTGTTCGTTGAACCGATTAATATTATTGTTTTTA
>JAQXAG010000093.1 GCA_029253045.1 Fidelibacterota bacterium
CCTACCCAAGCTTTGATTGCTCCAGATTCTGGATCCATTGAAACAAAACCTGTATGTAGAAATTGCTTATAATATTTTAATGAATCATAATGCAGAGCATTGTATCAGTTTTCAGAATGTACGCAATATTTTAGATGATCAAGCCACTTGTGTGTTTAATGGCAAAGTAATTGTATCGCATGGTGCTCAGAAAACTGATTCTAATCAATCAAATAAAAATTTACTACTATCAAATAGTGCTACTGCACATTCTAATCCACAATTAGAGATTTATGCAGATGATGTAAAGTGTGGACATGGATCTACTACTGGAGCATTAGATAAGGAAAGTATTTTTTACTTAAGAGCCAGAGGTATCAATGAACAGGATGCAAATAATATACTTATAAAAGCATTTGCTAAAGAGATTCTAGAAGAATTTTTTGATGATGACATACGAAATTTATCAGAAGAAAATCTAAACCTTTGGATAGATGGATAAGATAGTTGAAAAATTATCTCATATAAGAGATGGATTTTCTATCCTTGACGGTCAAGATAGATTAGTATACTTAATTGATTTAGGAAAAAAGATTGATCTCATCGATGAAAAACAAAAAGTAGAATCAAATAAAGTCCATGCATGTACATCTCAAACATGGGTAAATATCAAAAATCACGATGATATAACTATTACCGCTGACTCTGAGAGCGCAATAGTTAAAGGATTGCTTAAAATTTTACAGATTGGTTTTAATAATGAAGAAAAAAAGAATATTATTGATTTTATTGATGATTTTGATGAACCTATAAAGATTTTTGAATGGCTCAATATAGGACCAACTATTTCCAGTCAAAGACAAAATGGATTCATTGGTGCTTTATTGTTCATTAAAAAAGAGCTAATAAATGAATAAAGAATTTATAATTCAAACTGATGTCTATGTATTTAGTGTCCCAGATGGGCAAAAAACCCTTTTAACAGAGGGTATGTCTGGCATTATTTCTCAATCTCTAGGAGATAATTATACTATTATTGTTGAGGGAAATATGTATCAAGTTAAAGGTATTGATGGCGAAGCTATTGGAGAAGAAAAACGATCTATAAATTCCAATAATTTTGCTAATGAAGAAGAAATTTGGAATGTATTACATACTTGTTATGACCCTGAAATTCCAGTAAATATCGTTGATTTAGGCTTAGTATATAATACAGATATCAAAGAAGATGACGACGGTGTAAATATTATGATACAAATGACTTTAACTGCACCTGGGTGCGGTATGGGTCCAGTGATTGCTGATGAAGTTAAACAAAAATTATCCTCATTGAGCGGAGCAAAGAGCGTAGATGTTGAATTAGTCTGGGAGCCGCAATGGAACCAAGATATGATGTCTGATGCAGCAAAATTACAACTCGGCCTTTATTAGAGAGCTATAATGAATATTGAAAAAATAAAGGATCAATTTCCTATCTTAAAACAAAAAAACCGTGGGAAACCTTTAGTATACTTTGATAATGCAGCTACTAGCTTAAAACCTTTATCTGTTATTGATTCAGAAAGTGATTTCTACAAAAACTATTATGGTAGCATACATCGTAGTGTTTATGAACTAGGTGAAAAAGCGACTAATGCTTTTGAAGGTACCAGAAATAAAGTTGCACAATTTATTGGAACGAAAGACAGTTCATCAATTATTTTTACTAAAGGAGCTACCGAAGCTATCAATCTAGTAGCAGATGCTTGGGGCCATACTAATCTAAGTAAAGGCGATATTGTGCTATTAACTGAAATGGAGCATCATTCTAATATTGTTCCTTGGCAAGTTATTACTAAACGAACAGGAGCAACATTAGACTATATTTCTGTACTAGAAGACGGAACTTTAGATATGGACAGCTTGAAAAGTAAGCTAACTAATAAAGTAAAGATGCTTTCAATCACTCACGCTTCTAATGTTTTAGGTGCTATTAATTCTATAAAAGAGATTATCAATCTTGCGCATAACAATGAAACATTAGTAATGGTAGATGGATGTCAAAGTACTCCTCATTTTAAAATTGATGTTGAAGAATTAGATTGTGACTTCTTTGCTTTTTCAGGTCATAAAATGTTAGGACCAACTGGCGTAGGAGTACTGTATGGTAAAAAAGATTTACTTGAAAAAATGGAACCTTATCAAACGGGTGGCGGAATGATCAAAGAAGTTACATTGGATAGATCGACGTGGAATGATGTACCCTATAAATTTGAAGCTGGATCGCCTAATGCAGCTCAAGTCATTGGATTAAGTCATGCAATTGATTATATCAACGATTTAGGAATAGACAAAATTACAACACACACCGAAATGCTTTCTGATTATGCATTTAAAGAATTGAGTAAAATTAACGATATAACTATATATGGACCTTCAGATAATCGTATTTCTATTGTCAGCTTTAATATAAATGATATTCACTCTGGAGATATAAGTCAAATGCTAGATTATGAAGGTATTACACTCAGATCTGGAAGACATTGTTGCTCACCATTGATGTCTAAATTAAATATCTCATCATGCTTAAGATTGAGTCTTTATTTCTATAACGATATTTCAGAAATTGACTTGTTTATCGACAAACTAAAGAAGGCTATTACTACTCTAAGCTAATGGAAACTATACAGCTAGACGACTTCTTAAGTGATGGAATCATTAAGGAAGAAGAATTCCGCAATCAAGTAAAAACTATTAATTGGGAATCATTCAGAGACAAACAGGTTATGATTAAGGGCTGTGCCAGTGTTCCTGTTCCAACCTGGGCATATTTAATTATATCAGCTAGGCTGTCTAATTATGCGAAGAAGATTTATTTTGGTGAGCCTTGTGCAGCAATTCAAATCTACAGCAAAAACTAAGATAAGTTTTCTGCAACAATATCGGCTACATCTTTTACTTTGATTGGTTCTTGACCAGCTGGAGTTAATGGACCTACACCCTGATTCATCATACCATAACAAAAATTACATCCTGTTACTACTGTATCAGTTTTAGATTCAATAACTTGCTCAGCTCTTAATAAATGAGTACGCCCTTCTCCACTATCTTTCTTCCACCAAAGTGCTCCTCCAGCTCCACAACATAGCGTTTCTTTACCACTTTCTTCTAGTTCAAAAAATTCTGGTGCAGCAGCTTTTATAGCATTTCTTGGAGCGCTTACCTCATCTAAAGTTCTAGAAAGATTGCAAGGGTCATGATAGGTTACTTTTTCTAAAGAGCCTGGATTTATATCAATTTTACCCTGTTCTAATAGTTCTGAGATCACTTGGGTATGATGCTTTACTTCATATTTAATTTCATGGTACTTACTATATTCTTTTTGAAGGTTAACCACGCAATGTGGACACATTGTTGTCACATTTTTAACCTTATTTAATTCTTCAACATTTTGGTCCATAAGTAGTTGATATGTAAGCTTATCGCCCAACTTATTTGCAGGATCTCCAGAGCATTGCTCATTACTAAGTACTCCATATGTCACACCAGCTGAATCTAAAATTTTAGTAAAATTCTTTACAGAGCTTATAAAGTTTGGATCCATAGCATGTTTAGCAAAACAGCCCAACCATAGCACTAATTCTTTATCGCTTGTATATGCTGGTAACTGTTGAAGTAATTCGCTTGATGATGCTCCTTCGGTGTTACCTGTTTCTTGTAGATTACGTAATAATTTTTGATACTCTTGAGGTACATCTCCTTCGGCTAGGACTTGAAAACTTCTAATCTCATCTGCTTTTTCTACATGATTACCTACAGGACAAACTTCAGTACATGCTTGGCATGTTGTACACTCCCAGCCAGCTTCAACATTAATTTTATCAACCACGTTTGCATCTCCTGATTCTAACATTGGTTGCTTTAAATCTAGTATAAAATGATACTTTGGGTCTAATATACCTCCACCTCTATTTGCTGGACATACATCTGTGCATCTTCCACATTCTACGCATGTAAAAATATCTAATGCTTGGTCTTTACTTAATCTAGATAGATCAAGTAATAGATTATCTAACTCTTCTTCTGATGCCTCTAAATCGATTGGTATAGCTGGATGATTTGGTATTTCGAAAGGTCTTAAAAAAATATTGAAGGGCGAAAGAACTAAATGCATATGTTTTGACTTTGGAATAAGAAATAAGAATCCACCAATGACTCCGGAATGTATCCACCAGTTTACTTTATATGCTATTGGATTTTTAAGTAAATGTAATTCATCAATTAAATATGTAACCATTAAAGTAACAATAAAGACAGTCACCACAGCTGAGGTAGCAGAGAACTTACCTAAAGCTTTAGGCTTAATAACAAATCTACGATAAGCTAATGCTAATATACCAAATGAGCATAAAAAGGCCCAAGGACCTCCAAATATTCTAAAATACCAGAGTCGAAATGTATCATTAAAAAGGTATAGTCCAAATGCCATTAAAAAGTGATTGATTGTAATGAGTCCAAAGAAAATAAAGCCATACATCACAAGAGCATGCATTATCCCTGCGGATCTTCTTCCACCGCTTGCAACTTTTTTGTGTAAGATTACTTCATCAAACACTCTTTTTAAACGATCTGGAAGTTTATCAATAGTGAAATCAGATTTACCTTTTAAAACAATTTTAAGACGTAAAATCAGTTGATATAAAAAGAAAGATAGGCCGGAAGATAAAAAAAGGATTAAAACAATTTGCTCTAGAAGAGAAAACTTTGTCATAAAATATATTAGTTAATTTATTTCTTAAGTTCTTCTGTTAATTTTGGCACGATTTCCATCAAATCACCAACAACAGCATAGTCTGCAATTTCAAAAATAGGGGCTTCTTCGTCCTTATTGATTGCAATAATATTCTTTGAACCTTTCATTCCTACAACATGTTGAATAGCACCTGAAACGCCAACAGAGAAGTACAAATTAGGAGATACAGCTTGTCCTGAACTTCCAATTTGTCTGTATGATGGCAACCAACCCATATCTACTACAGGTCTTGAAGAACCTAGCTCTGCTCCCATCGCTTCTGTCAAGGATTCGACCATAGGGATGTTATCCTGACTTTCGATACCTCTACCAACAGATACAATCACATCTGCTGTAGTTAAGTCTACACCAGAAGCAGACTCTTGAAATTCTGGTTCACTAGTAGACTTAATATCGTCACTATTAATACTTACTTCAAAGACAGTCGTTGCATCAGAACCTCCCAATTCTATATTATCGCTAGAAAATGCTGCAGACTGAAAACTGAGAAGCGTTGTTTTGCTACTTGAATCTGATTGGATATTAGTAGCAAGTTTTGCATTAAACACTTGTCGTGCAAATACAGGGCTATCTCCATCATAAGTAACTGATATAATATCACTTACAAAGGGTATATCTAATTTAGCACTAACTCTCGGTAAGAAATCTCGTACCATGTAAGAGTGTCCCATTATTACATATTTAGGAGATAAATCTTTAATCACATCAGACAAAACTTTTGAATATCCATCAGCTGAGTACGTACTTGTCATATCATGATCTGCTAGAATTAAATTTTGTAATTTATAATCACTTGCCTGCTCTTTAAGAGTGCTTGCATTTTCACCCATACATAAAACAGATAAATCCATTCCTAATTTTGATGATAGACTCTGTCCTGCAGCTACAGCTTCTTTACTAAAGGCATGAATATTCCCTCTCTGATTTTCTAGTACAACTAATATCATGATACTACTCTTAATTTATTTTTTAATATATCCATAAGCTTAGCTACTATTCCATCAACATCACCTTCAATTTTTTCTGTAGCTTTTTCAGTCTTAGGAATAAATAGATTCAAAAAATTTTGTTTAGGTGAATCAGACAGCTGGCCATCTACTACTTTTGATTCCTTGCGTTTGGCTCCCATAATTCCTTTTAATGAAGGATATCGAGGTTCATTAATACCAGATTGTATAGATATACTTGCTGGGAAAGGAAGTGTTACCCACTGAAACCATCCAGATTCTAATTCTCTTTTAATTTTAATTTGACCATCCTGAATATCAGTTTCAATACCTAGGGTAGCAGTTGACATCCCTAATAACTCTCCAAGAAGCACTCCAGTTTGACCAGAACCTAAATCATCTGACTGCAGCCCAGAGAAAATAAGATCGAAATTTTCATCTTTTAAGTTCTCTGAAAATAATTTTGCTATTGATAATGGATCTGTATATGAATCTTCATTCTGAATAAAAATAGCTCTGTCTGCGCCCTTGGCTAGTCCATCTTTTAATACTTTAGAGGTATTATCCTGAGAACCCATAGTAACAACTACAACCTCAGTTCCATTATCCAATTTTTCCTTAATTTGCAATGCCTCTTCAAGAGCATAAGAGTCACTTTCATTTACAACGAAGTTTACAACTGATTCATCGATCCACTTAGATGTGGAGTCAATACGAATGCTAGATTCGTAACTTGGAATTGCTTTGGTTAGTACTGCTATTTTCATAATAATTTTTAAAACCGACTACTCGGTCTAGTACGCAATATTAATTCTAATCTTGTAATGAAGCAAATTAAAAAGAATAAAAAAACAGGCTATAAAAGAAAGTTGATAAGCGGGGGAAAGTCTTTCAATCTTTCGCAATTTTATAGCCTGAAATATTTTAATTCTCGACCAATTTAACAGAAAGTTTGATGTATTGTAAAGATAAAAATATGTATTACGAGTCAGAATCTTCCATAGCAAACTTTGTCCAATCGCTTGATACGGCAGATTCATCAATAGAAGTTTCGGAAGGCTTAGCAGTGGATGTGAACTTTGAGTCGTCTTCATAAATATTAAGACTATCTTTTTTTGTTTCATACTTGTCAAGATCTAATTCTTCATCTTCACTATCTAAGCTTTCTTTATCTTGACTATATAAATCTAGGTCAAAAAAGTCTAAATTTTCTACATGTCCATTTTCCATTAGATACTCTAGAAATGGAAGATATATTCTTTGTTTAAGATTTGCTTTGCAAAGAGGGCACTTTAATGACGCGCCAATCTCCGAAGTTTTTATCTCTTCGTCACAACAAGGACTTATGACCTCATCTACCTGATTTAAATCGAAAGAATCCATACAGTCTCGAAAGTATTATTAGTTATGTATGGAGTCAATAGTTTTTGTAAATACTATTTAAGATTGACTTTTCAGAGGATGAAAGTTCTTTTTTTCTTCTTTTCATAGCTTTTTCAGCTACATCGCAAAAGTCATCAAATTTTGTTTTTATCACCTTATTTTTATAAAACATTGAAAAAGCAGGGATGTGTCTCGGCGGAAATGTTTGCGAGACAATATTACATCCTAACTCAATAACTGTACCAGTGTTCAGATTCGTTCCAATAGCTGTCTTAACATGCTCTCCAATAATAGATCCAAAAAATATAGAACCCGTATCTACTAGCTGCCCATTCCATTTTACTTTTATGGAGGAGTAGTTGTTTTTCAAATTACTTGTAGTTGTACCAGCTCCCAAATTTGCCCATGATCCAATAAAGCTGTGCCCCAAAAATCCTTCATGAGACTTATTAGAATATGGTTGAAAGACACAAGAATTAACTTCTCCACTTACCTTACAATCATGATTAATAATAGTGTTTGAAATAGTAGAATGAGATTTTACTAATGTATTTTTACCTATAAATATGGGACCATTTAAAACAGTAAAAGGTTCTACAGTTGCAGTATCATCTATAATCACTGGACCTTGACTCTCATTAATGATGACATTATCAATAGATATTTCAGACGATTTGCTATTAATAAAAAAATCAGGGATACTTGCAATCAAATCCCAGAAGTATTTATCTTTATCTAAAAAAGAACTGGTCTTATCTAGTAAAATAAGATCTGATGTTATGATATTTTTTAAATATTCATTCATATTTTAATAAACTGTTGAATCATATTAAATGTTCCCTCTAAATCTCTTTGATAATTCGTATCAAGTATAACATTATAATATTTTTTTGAATTTTCATAATTAAAACCCATTCTTACTTTTGGGTGGCAAGCTCTTAAAAGAAAAGATGAAAAACGACTAAAATTAATGTTTAGATCAATCATATTTGCATAATTCAACTCTTTAATTTTTTCTACAAATGCTTGAGTTGGCATGCCGAGAGAATTAATATCTTTGTAAGAAAATAATATTGCTGATTCATTAATTTTTTTAGGATAAAAATTAATTAGAGCATCTTTGATTAAGAAATGGATTTTAGCATCATTATATTGAATCTTCTCCAAGAAAAGGTTTGCTAAATCAAAAGCAACTTCTCCATCTGGAAGTACAATTAAAATTGAGTCTTTTTCAGTGCCAGAGTACTGATATTTCTCAGGTTTATTCATGAAATAATTTTTATATCTCCACCAATAAATTATTTTTTCTGCTCGTGAATATTCCATATAGCATATGTTAGCTAAAAATCATTAATTAGAATACTGATTTTAGAATTAAATTATCCTACTTATGTCAGTTAAAAAATTAGGGAAATTTCCATTTACTAAAGGTATATATAAAGATATGTACCGTAATAGATTATGGACAATGCGGCAGTATGCAGGATTTTCCTCTGTTTCTGAATCAAATCAAAGATATCAAGCTTTATTAGATAGCGGTGTAAGTGGATTATCGGTAGCTTTTGACCTGCCTACGCAAATGGGTTATGATTCTGATGATGACATGTCTTCAGGAGAAATAGGCAAATCAGGTGTACCAATATCAACACCGGAAGATATTGAGTCACTTTTTGATAAGATTGATTTAGAGCAGGTCTCAGTATCTATGACTATAAATTCCACCGCATCAATACTATTAGCATTTTATATATCTCTAGCTAAAAAAAGAGGTTATTCTTTAGATAAGTTAAGAGGCACCCTTCAGAATGATATATTAAAAGAATATATTGCGAGAGGAACCTATATCTTTCCTATTAATCCGTCTTTAAGATTAACCACTGATATATTTGAATATTGCCAGCAGAATTTACCAAATTGGAATTCTATATCTGTGTCAGGATATCATATTAGAGAGGCTGGAAGCACAGCAATACAAGAGCTGGCTTTTACATTTGCTAATGCTATTACATATCTAGAGTCTGCAAAAGCAGCAGGTATCGATATAGAAAAACTAACAACACAAATATCATTCTTTTTTAATTCTCATAGAAATTTTTTCGAAGAGGTAGCAAAATTTAGAGCAGCGCGCGGAATATGGGCTCATATTGTTCGAGATAGATTTAAAATAACCAATATAAAATCCCAACTTTGTAGATTTCATGTACAAACTGCTGGATCTACTTTAACAGCACAGCAAATTGAAAATAATACTGCGAGAACAACATTACAAAGTTTAGCTGCAGTATTAGGAGGAGCACAATCAATACACACAAATGGGAAGGATGAAGCGCTCAGCTTACCATCAGAAGAAAATGCTTTATCTGCATTGAGAATACAGCAAGTGATAGCTCATGAAAGTGGTATTCCTGAGTTTATTGATCCAATTGGAGACAGTTCTTTAATTGAAGATATGACTTGCGATATAACAAAAAAGGTAACAAATAAAATTGATGAAATTATTTCTAAGGGTGGTGTTGAAAAACTAATTCAGGATGGTACTATTCAAAATGAAATTGCTGAATCTTCGATTGAATTTCAAAATAATCTTGATAATAAAAAAGCAATCGTAATAGGGGTAAATAAATTTATTAGTAAAGAAACAAACGAAGAGAAAAAGATTCCTGATTTCGAAGAAGATAGATTAGAAATAATCAAAAAATTTAAATCTACACGCAATGAGAAAGGTGTCTCTAATGCTCTTTTATTACTTGAAGAGAAAGCCAAAACTAATGAAAATTTAATACCATATATTATTGATTGTAGTGATCATAAATGTACGCTTGGGGAAATATCTGCTTCACTAAAAAAAGTGTTTGGAGAATATTCCCTATAAATTGTAAAAAAATAAGGAACATTATATAAAAAAATTGATAATATTAATGAGAGTATATTAAAAAAATGAGGAAGAAAATGAATAAAGAAAAATTTATATTACTATTTAGCACTTTAATGCTTTTCAGCTGCTCGGGTACTATACCAAATGTTGGAAATGAAATTGCTGTACAAGAAACACCGGACAAAGGTGAAGAGGTTATTAAACAAGAAGTATCTGTGGAAACCTTCACTATTCAAGAACCTGAATCACCACCCTTGCCAGTGACTGTATTTGAACCATATATGATCAAAAGAGGTGATTATTTAATTAAAATTGCAGCTAGAGAATATGGCGATTCCTCAATGTGGAGAGAAATATATGAATGGAACAAGCAAGAAATTGGCTCTGATCCAGATAAAATATATCCCTATAATTTTTTATCCTTAAAAAGAAATGCTGAGCAAGCAAAAAATTGTGAATTAGAATTTTTTGAATATACAGTTCAGTCTGGGGATACTGCATGGAGTTTGGCTGAAAGAATATATAATGATGAATTAGCATGGGTAGTAATCTATATGGATAATGCAGAAGTCATTAAGAATAATAGCGGTGTATTACAGCCAGGTTCTACTTTCCAGATGAGAAAAAAACTAGATCCTTGCAGCTAGATTATAAAAGGATAGATTTCGATACAAAATGGATTTTAAATGGTTCAAAATCTATCATTTATAGAGAGTCTATCAATTCGACTCTAAGTATTGCTCTCGATAAAGAACATCAAGTAAATGACAAAGGTAAAGTAGTCATTACAGATTCTCAAACAAGCGGTAAGGGTACTCATGGCAAACAATGGATCTCTACCCCTTATAAGGATTTAACTTTTAGTATTATTCTAGGGAACAATAATAATTTTGGACAAAAACTTATCGATGAATGCTGTCTTGCTATGGTACATGTCTTATCTTCGTATGGTATGAAAGCAAGCATAAAACCTCCTAATGATATATACATAAATAATAAGAAAATAGTTGGGATGTTGCTGTCTAACATACAATCTAGAGGATTGGAAAATAAAACATATCAAGCACTAAGTATCGGTATGAATGTTAACTCTACTATTGATATTAAAACAATTGATGTGGGAGCAAAAGTAAGTAGTACGTCTGTCTTGTTAGAGTTAGGAAAAGAAGTCAATCGAGAAGCCCTGTTAAAGCTAATTATAGAAAAAATCGATCCTGCTATTCAAAAGCAGGGATATCTGTAATTTTTTGACCTAGAATTAGCGTATGAATCTCATGAGTTCCTTCGTATGTATAAACTGTCTCTAAGTTCATCATATGTCTCATCATTGGATAGTCATCCATGATGCCATTTCCACCAAGAATCTCTCTTCCCAACTGAGCACATTTTCTAGCAATTGCCACATTATTCTTTTTACCTAGAGAAATATGAGAAAAATCTAAATCTCCACTATCTTTAAGTCTAGCTAACTGCAGAGCAAGCAATTGGGCTTTAGTAATTTCTTCTATCATATATACCAGTTTTTGTTGTGTAAGTTGGAAACCAGCAATTGGTTTTGAAAATTGCTTTCTATCTTTACTGTAGCTTAATGCTACTTCATAACAATCAACAGCTGCGCCAATTACTCCCCAAGCGATTGAATATCTAGCCTGAGTTAAGCATGATAATGGTCCTTTTAGACCCTCAATATTTGGTAATCTATTTGCATCTGATACTCTAACATCTTTCATAAATAACTCTGAAGTAATTGATGCTCGTAAACTCATTTTTCCATGAATATTAGATGAAGTAAATCCGTCCATTCCTTTCTCTAATAAAAATCCACGGACAACATCGTCTTCATCTCTAGCCCATACTACTGCAATATCTGCGATTGAACCATTTGTAATCCACATTTTGGATCCGTTAATAATCCAATCATCTCCATCTCTTTTTGCCCTTGTAAGCATCCCAGCTGGATCTGAACCATGATTCGATTCTGTAAGGCCAAAACATCCTACTGCTTTACCAGCAGCTAATAAAGGCAACCATTTTTCTTTTTGCTCATCCGTACCATATTGATAAATAGGAAACATTACTAATGAGCCTTGAACACTACATACCGACCTTAATCCTGAATCACCTTTTTCGAGTTCTTGCATTATTAATCCGTATGCAGTACTAGTTATTTCACTTCCTCCATACTTTTTGGGAAGTGTAGCACCAAAAAAGCCTAATTCTCCCATTTTTGGGATTAAATCAAGAGGGAATGATCCTTTTTCATAGTATTCATTAACGATAGGATTGAATTCTTCTGCAACAAATTGATTTGCTGTTTTTTGGATTAATAGCTCTTCATCTGTTAGTAAAGATGTGATATTACAAAAATCTGGTCCAATATATTTCATTTAGATATTTCCATTTTTTAAAATGTTATTTTTTCATATTTAATATAAAAGGTCTGAAACACTATTAAATAGTATAGAATTTGTGGCAATTATAGGGTCTGTAACAAGGGTTTTCTTTTGATTATAAATAATATTTTTGTTATTGATAGTTTTTACCAAACCTCCAGCTTCTCTTACAATACAATCTCCTGCACAAATATCCCATTCATTCTTCGGTGCAAGTGTTGAAAAAATATCATATTTATTAGCCCCAACTAAGCCCAACTTATAGGCAACGCTGCCAACAGGTTCAATCAAACCAAAGTCATCATTATAGACTTCCCATAGCTTCTTTCTATATTCCGATCTACTAACAGTTATAGATGAATCATTAAGTTTTTCTTTTTGAGATATCATAACCTTAGAACCATTAAAAGAAGTTCCCTTGTTTTTTTCAGCAGAAAACATTTCTTTTGTATAAGGATTATAAATAACACCCACTACTGGATATCCGTCCTCAACTAATGCAATACTAACAGAAAAATGTGGAACTCCTTCAATAAACTCCTTTGTTCCATCGAGCGGGTCTACAATCCATACACGAGACTTTTTTAGTCTATCTGGTGTGTCTACTGTTTCTTCTGAAAGCCATCCATCATCTGGAAATTCTCCTCCAATAAAGTCTGCGATATATTGATCTGCTTCGTGGTCAGCAATAGTAACTGGATTGTTGAAGCTTTTATATTTTACCTGTTTATCCGCATCAGAAAAATATTTCATTAAAATCTTTCCAGCATTTCTTGCTGCTACTTTTCCTGCAATTAATTCTTCGCCAAACATAATTGTCAGATTATATGTATTATAAAGCTAAAAATCGCTAAATTACTTTTGAAATTGAGGGTAGAAATTAAAAACTAACTATTTTTTTATTTTATATAATTTGAACAAATAAATTTTTTTATACCTAGTATTCTCTCCTCTATTTCATAGAAAATTAAAATATGTGCTATGTAAATATATGTAGCTCAAATGAAAGTAAGGCTTTTATGAAAAAAGAAATTTACATCAGTAAAGGTGTAGGAGAGACAAGAATAGCTGTCAAAGAAAATGGCATACTTGCCGAACTCCATGTTGATAAAGAATCAAAAGAAAGAACTGTTGGCAATATCTACAAAGGTGTTGTTGAAAATGTAATTCCTGGAATGCAGGCTGCATTTGTTAATATTGGTGAAGGCAATAATGCATTCTTACCATTCTCTGAAATCTCAGATCCTGAATTAATTGCAGATCGAAAACCCAAATCTAAAAATTCGAAAGAAATCAATGTTTTACTGTCCCCTGGACAAGAAATTATTGTTCAAGTAATTAAAGAACCTTTTGATAATAAGGGCGCTAGAGTTACTACCAATCTTTCTATTGCAGGACGTTTTATTGTACTAATTCCTAAATCAAAATATGTAGGCGTATCAAAAAAAATGCAGGATCGTTATGAAAGAAGAAGATTGAAAAAAATTGCATTTGATATGAAGAAACATGGATTAGGAATTATCATACGTACTGTTGCTGAAGGAAAAACTGATCAACAAATTCAAAATGACTATGCAAGTTTAGAAAAAAAATATAACGGCTTAATGAAGCTAGCAGAAAAAAGTGAAGCTCCAGCCCTTGTTCATAATGACCTAGAGATGACATCAAGCGTATTAAGGGACTTAATAAGTGATAAGGTTGAGAAAATTGTTGTTGACTCTAAAGATGATTATAAAAAAATACAAAAAATGGTTAAAGATGACGCACTAGATATTGGGGACACTTTAGAGCATTACCGTAAAAGAACACCACTGTTTAAAGAAACAGGTATTGATAACTCAATGATAAAGCTGCTGAGAAATAAGGCGTGGCTCAAAAGTGGAGCATATCTTATTATTGAAAGAACTGAAGCAATGGTTGTTATAGATGTGAATAGTGGGAAATTCGTCGGTAAGAAAGGGCATGAAGAAAATTCTTTAAAAATAAATTTGGAGGCTGCAAAAGAAGTAGCTGCTCAATTAAGATTACGACATTTATCTGGACTAGTATTAATTGATTTCATAGATATGGTTTCAGCAAGTAATAGAAAAAAAGTATATCTTGAAATGAAAAAAGAACTAAGAAAGGATAGAGCGAAGGTAGCTGTATCAGAGATATCAGAATTTGGTGTACTTGAAATGACTAGAGAAAGAACTGGATTGAGCATTATTGATTCATTAACTGAATGCTGTGATACTTGTAATGGAGATGGAAGAATTATATCAAAAGATACTCTTTTAACAAGAATTGACTATTGGCTTCGTGACTATAAGCAAAAAAATAAAGATCTTAGATTAAAACTCTATCTTAATCCTGAAATTGCCAAATATTTAAAAGAAGAAAAAAAGAGAGATTATATCAGTTTAATGTGGAAGAATTTTGTATACCTAAAAGTAATTGATGATATTGCAATGGGCAAAAATGTATTCCGCTTTACTAAAATGTCAGATCCTTCAGATATAACTCATGAAATAGGTACTTGATAACCAATAATTTAGCTATTAAGTTCCCAAGCTTATGTTTGCAATTGTAGAAATATATGGAAAACAGTATAAAGTCGCTAAAGGCGATACACTCTTAGTAGATTCTAAGATAGATATTGCTGTAGGTAAGACTTTAAAATTTGATAATGTAAAAGCAATATCAGATAAAGATACAAATATATTTAATCCTAAAGAATTAGACTCCTTTAAAGTAAGCGCTAAAGTTCTTGAGCATAAAAAAGCAAATAAAGTTACAATTATCAAAAAGAAAAGAAGAAAAGGGTACCAAAGAAAAAATGGTCACCGTCAAGATTTAACTATGCTTGAAATCCAATCAATTACTGGAACAAAAGTAAAAGCGGCAGCAAAAACTACTAAAGCAGCTGCTCCAAAAAAGAAACCAGCAGCTAAGAAAAAAGTTGCTGACAAGAAAAAATAAAAGGTAGGGACTCATGGCTCATAAAAAAGGACAAGGTAGTTCAAGGAACGGAAGAGATTCTAATGCACAAAGATTAGGTGTTAAAATGTCTGACGGACAACTAATTTTATCAGGCGGTATTATTATTAGACAAAGAGGCACTAAAGTACATCCTGGACGAAATGTTAAAAGAGGTAATGATGACACTCTATTTGCTACATCTCCTGGCTTGGTTAAGTTCAGCAAAAAAGGCAAAACAACTTTTGTTAGCGTTGTCGAACAGAATTAAAAATGGCTAGACCAAAAATAGCGTTAATCGGAGGTGGTCAAGTCGGTGGTAATATTGCTCTACTCTCTGCTCAAAAAGAATTAGGTGACATTGTCATCATCGACATCCCTCAAGCTGAGAACTTTATTAAAGCAAAAGCTTTAGATATATCACAACTTCTTCCACTTGACGGCTATGATGCCAAATTAAGTGGTTCATCAGATTTTGCAGCAATTAAGGATTCAGATGTTATTGTTATTACTGCAGGATTTCCAAGACAACCTGGAATGGATCGCGAAGATTTATTAAAGAAAAATTTAGATATTATGACAAATGTTGCAGAACAAGTTAAGCTTCATGCACCTAATGCTTTTGTAATAGTTGTTTCAAACCCTTTAGATGCAATGGTATATGCTTTTTATAAAGTATCAGGCTTTGCTAAGAATAAAGTTGTTGGAATGGCTGGTGCACTTGACAGTGCTAGATTTAGATCATTTATTGCAGAAGCAACAAATCTATCTTCGCAAGATGTTACATGTATGGTTCTTGGTGGACATGGAGACACGATGGTTCCTGTAAGTCGCTTAGCAACTGTAGGAGGTGTCCCATTAACATCACTATTAGATGCTGATACAATTAAAGCAATAGAAGACCGAACTCGTTTTGGTGGTGGAGAATTAGTGAAGTTGTTTGGAAAAGGATCTGCATTCTACGCTCCTGCGCAATCAGCAGTAGAAATGATTGAAAGCTTTGTAAAAGATAAAAAAAGAGTAATTCCATGTGCATCACTCTGCGAAGGTGAATTTAATGTAGATGGATATTTCATTGGTGTTCCAACTGTTATTGGAGCCGATGGTGTAGAGAATATTTTAACATTCGATTTAAATGATGATGAAAAAAATGCTCTCAATAACACTCTTACAGAAGTTAAAAAGACAGTTCAAGAAACTGGACTATAATACATTTGAAGAACAATCTATCTCTTCTAATTTTTTCATTACTAATATCATCTAATCTTTTTGCTCAATCCGGCTATATTACTGAAGAAACTACTAAAGCATCTTTTAAGATGGGCTCTATGGAATCTTCTGTCTATAAACACTTTTCTGAAAATACTTACTATTCAAAAATGGATTTTTCGTTTAAAGGAAAAGGATTAGCGCGATTAATGAGCAGAGACTTAGAAAATGGGACTATTATTTCATTTCAAGACTCTACTATTATAAATATAAATCATAAAAAAAATCGTTTTACCAAAAAGCTATTATCTCAAATTTTAGAAGAAAAAGAATCTGAATCTGAAAATGAATCTGAAAATGAAAATCAAGAAGACGGTAATTCAGAAGAAGAAAGCTTTATTCCAGTAATATCTGATAGCTTAGAGTTAGTTAATGGTTTTGAATCTTATAAAGTAACATTAAGTGAAGGTGATAATAATAATCAAAATGTATGGGTTACAAGCACAGCAAGAAAATCTATTATTGTTAAATCTATGCAAAGTAGAATTGATGAATTTGAAAGAAACTGGGTGAATTTCGATGGTAATTTTTCGGAACTAGGTATCGATCAAGATGTAATTATCGTTAAAGCAGTATTTAGCGATGAAGAAGGAGGTAGCTTTGAATACAACTTGAATGTATATGCTCCTACTGACTCTCTGCCAACTATGTTTGAAGTTCCTCAAGATTATAAGAAAGTCAAAAAACTTAAAATGTTTTAAGATTTATTTTTTAACTGCTTTATAATTTCTTTATACATCAACTCTTCTCTTTTATAAGGCCTAGGTAAATCAATGGCTTTTTTAAATAGTTGTGTTGCTTCATCTTTTTTATCCATCTTCTCATATGTCTTTCCCAGCCAATAGTATGTACCAATATAATTGGGTTCTAACTCTAAGCTTTTCTTAAGAAAATATTCTGCCATCTCAAAAGAACCTTGTGGAGGTTCTTCAAATATAATTTTAGCTAATCTCCTTGAAAATGAACTGATATCAGCAAGGCGGTAATGCCATTGGCCCATTATATTGTAACAAAAAGGATCATTGGGAAGCTTCTGAATTGCTTGCAAACAATGAAATTCAATAATCTTTGAGCTTTCAATCTGCTTTCTAATACTTTGATTCTCAACACTCTTTCCAAATGACACGGCATACCACTTATGAACCTCTGCATTAGTGGAGTCAATTGACATGGCCTCAGTTATGTACTTTAAAGCCTTGTCTGTATTCAATTTTTCTATTTTTTTGTCATTAGTTTGTTCTGATAAAAAGTGATGTGCCGCTGATAATCGTGATAGTACATCTATATTTTTTGGGAAAGTATTATTGAATTCTTGAAGAGGAATAATAGTTTTTTGAAATGCTAAGTTATCTAAATCAATATCAATTTTACTGAAATCTTGGCCTGTCAAGAAGCTGATGATAAATAAAACGACTACTAATCTTAAATTTTTAATCAAAATATTTATTAAGGATAAAATCGCATAAATACTGGCTGGTGATCAGATATTCTGTTAGCAACAGTTGTAGCAGCAGTATTGGTTTCTGTTGGCAAAGCAATCACGCCAGTTGTTGTTGTACTACCATATTGAAACAGAGGTTGATTAATTATTATATGATCAAAATGTGCCGCTGAATATGAACTAGTCCATCCTTGCCATGAATATCCACTACTTGGTCCTGTAAGAATATCTTCGTCTACCATCAGAAAATTTGTTGAAGAAGCAATGTTGGGATCAGTAAAAGGACTAATTGTTGGATTATCCACTGATTGAGAGCCTGTATTGTTAAAATCACCTACAATAATAACATTATCTGATGCTCGATTATTAATTACATAATCTGTTAATAATAAGCTGGCATGATGTCTTCTATTAGTCTCGTCCGAAGGATCATTATTGTCATATGTATCATCTCCACAACATTTGTAATGAACATCCATTACATATAAATCCATTGTTTTAGTTCCGTCTGTCCATGTAATATAATTTTCCATTGGTGGGCGACTAGCAAATTGATATTGAGCATTATTTTCATAGTCTGAGTCCCCATCATTACTATTTGAAGTATCTGCCCATAGCTCATTTTTAGAATTGAAAGTAACAGTACTGTTTTTGTAGACTAATGCAAATCCCAAATTTCCAGATTCTTCATCTACTACATAAGAATAGTCGTTCATTGAGTTCACCATACTGATTAACTCAGATTCACTTGAAATCTCTTGGAATAAATAGATATCAGCATTCCATGCCTCTAAAAGACTTTTAACATAACTCTTTGTCGTGCTATGCTGTGGGAACTGTCTAATATTCCATGTAACAATCTCTATTTGACTCAATTGATCTAAATTCGTTGCATTTGGAAAAGTATAAAGATCTCCATCCCCAGGATCTGTTCCGTCGCTAGGGTCTGTAGGAGAAGAGCCGCCACCGCCTCCACCACAAGCAATAATTGCTAGAACTAGAATGATAAATAGTTTATTTGTGAACTGAACCATAAATATAATTTACTAATAAATTACCAACTTGTCCTAAGCTTTGTGGTGAACAATTTTCTGGTGTATCATTTTGAGTGTGCCAATGATTATAAAACATATTTGGATATTGAAAGTCAATAATGTCAATAGCTGGAATTTCTGCTATCTCCCATAATGGTACATGATCATCATAAATTTCTTGTGCAATTTTTTTCTTGAAAGCTGGTAACGATAATTCTTCTGCTAAATTCCAAATCTCTTTCACTTTTTTGGGAGCTATGTTGTATGAAATTCTTTCAATGGGTATTGTTAAATTTTTATCTCCAACCATATCTACTATGATTGCAAAATTTGGTTTTGCAATAGGCAAGTTTTCAGCAAAATATTTTGATCCCAATGCAAATGTTTCTGGTTGACCGGAAAAGCCTCCATCTTCAGCATCAAAAAAAACAATATCAATACCGATCTCTGGATTTTTTTCTGAAATTATCGTTGATAATTCCATCAAAACTGATGTTCCGCTTGCTCCATCATTAGCTCCAAGAACTGGTAGACTTTGATTATCTACTACCTCATCTTGATCAGATAAAGATCTGGTATCCCAGTGCGCTCCAAGCAATAAACGATATTCAGCATCTTCGTTAAACTGAATAATAAGATTTTTACCATTTCTTTCCATACTGGTTATGGGTTCTGTATAAATAAATTCTTGAATAATTACGTTTCCATCTAACTGATTAAGAAAGCCTTCTAAATAATTACTAAACTCTAAATGGCCAGATGAACCTGGATTTCTTGGACCAAATTCACATTGCTTGACTAGATATGTAAATGCTTTGCTCGAGTTAAAATTAGGTATATCTACAGACTTCTGCGATTGAGTGCTACAACCAAAAAATACAAGTAAAATTAAGGCTAATATTCTTTTCATTTTATCCCCTAATTGCCACATTTAGATTTATTCCAAAGTCGCGATCAATTCTACGACCAGTTAATCTAGTATCATTTTCACGATATTCATAAAACAAGCTTCCTGTAACATCATCTGTTAAAGTATAAGTTACGCGCAAAACACTCTTTCTTGAATTTGTAAAATTTTGTTCAGCAAAATTAATCTTATCTTTTGATCCTTCTTCTTTTTTCTGACTGACATCAAAGTTTAATGTGATATTCATATTATTTTTTAGGTATACATTTCGTTCTGTAAATGGCAAGGAAAATCTAATTCCTTTTGAGAAATTATAGGTAATACTAGCTAGAATACTATTATCAGATACATAAGTTAAGCCATTCGCAACCTCATCTAAAGTATGAGTAATATTTGTTCTAATATTTGTTGATATTCCATTTTTGAAAGAGGTGGTGATTCCTAATAAGGGAGTAAAGCTACGAGATATACGTGAGAACTGTCTATTATTATCATTATCATTTGCAAATGATGATATACTGAATAAATCAATTGCACCAATACTGTCGTCATTGAACTTCCAAGATAAGTTCTCTTTTCCACTAAATGCATGCTCTAAAGACAATGATTGTACATAAGGAGAAACAAATTTTATTTTTTCAAGTCCTCCAATACGTAAAGACCAATTAGAAAAAGGTATACCATTTGATAAGTGTTTACCATAAGCTAAATAATCTCTATTTGTAGATCGGGTATCAATATTATATCCATTAATATTAGATGAAATACTTTCTGAAAATGATATATTTAACGAGCTACTTGGGTTAAAGCGAATACCCGTTCTGATTGATAAAGATTTTTTAATATCTTCTGCACCTGTATTTAAACCTACTTCTGGTGCATTTTCTAATCCATGACTGTCCCTTAGTCCAAATCGATAGCTTAGTGGTACATCGCCACTAATACCGTTTGCGGTTCTATTGGTGGTAGTATTAATCGCAATACTTAGAGGTTCAACTTTTTTAGACATCTGATAAATTCTCTCTAAAACAAAATTGTTCTCAAGCTTCTTTTTTTCTTTTTTCTTAGTCGAACCATCTTTTGAAAGATCAGCACTATCTTTACCTTTGTCAGATGCATCATTTTCACCTCTTGAAAGACCAGAAGTAGATCTGGATCTAGTTGTTGGAGTTATTGCTTTTCTTTTTGATGCGGGAGTGTAAAATGTTTCAATAATTTCCGTACCAGATAAAGAGAAATTTATAGCTGTATTCTTTACTGCTGATATATTTGCTCCATCAATCACGCTAGACAAAGGTTTATTCCACGAATAGTTTGTGTTATATGCAAAATTTGGTTTAATCCAACTTATCCATTGTGGAGTAAATGTTGACCCTAAAGATTCAGTACTACTCGTAACTCTACCTATTTTTAAATTATCTAATACTTTATCTCTATACTCTGACATGTCACTTTTAATATTTTTGTTGTAATTAAATTGGGTGTTATCAAAAATTTTATAATTAATACTGAACTTTCTATCTAAACCTAAATTAAAATCATCTATCAAGTCTGTGCTAGATCTTGATTCCTTTTCAGTCAAACTACGATTAACTCTAAATCCAGTAGCAAGAGATGTTGGAGTATAGAAAAACTTTGTATCGCTAACCTTTTCTCCTATAAATGGTACTTTAGCCATCCATCTAAATGCTTCAACATAGTTATCACTAGGGAATCTTAAATTATAATCTAGATTGGTAGTTAGTCGTTGCGTATCAACAGATTTCATAATCTCATTAGATTTGTTTTGATTCGATGCATTAAATGATGCGCTAAGATTATCTATAGTATATTTGACAAAAGGATTTTCTGATTTAATTTGCTTAGAAATCTTACCATTGAAACTTACAGTAGATGACTTTACAATTATGGAATCTGGAGTCGCACCATTTGTTCTAATATCAGTACCTGGGAAAAATTTAGGAGCATTATTTTGCATATTATATGTCATATTTAAAGGGAACGAAATTCCAAATTTTTGAGGGAATAAACTTCCTAACTGCATATTATTTGTAAATATTAAGTTTTCAGCAGTAGTATTTGTTCCAATCCTTTCTTGAAGAATGTGGAAATCTGCATCTTGTTTACTGTATGATATAGAGCTTTTATTGAAGTCTGACAAATTAAATTCAGATTTTAGTCTTACTGCAGTTCCTTGCTCTTTTTTAACTCCACTTAATCGAAGTTCGTCTAACCAAATTTCACCAGAAATTGGATGGTCTGTATTATTCTCTACTCCAACTACAAAATACTGTAATCTAGATAAAGAAGGATTTCCTACAATCTCTACTTTTTTATATTCCTCATTATTTTCATCTATGAATTCATATCTTTTATAATCAAGAGAATCAGTAAATGTATCATTACCATTAATTTTTTCAATTGAATCTTCATCTAAATTTTTCAAACCTGTAAGCCAATTTAGATCTAAATCTATTGCGTTTCTTTCCTGATCTTCATCCCAACTATCGTATACTGGTTTGGTCAATTTATAATATTCATCTCCAGTACCAAACTGTATGAAAAATCTTAGGTCAGTATTATTTTCAGATACATTAGGACTATCTCCATAAACAAACATCTTCATCTGATCATACATTAAAAAACTCTGTCCTTGCTGAGAGGTCATAGACGATAAAATTTTCTTTGCAGCGCCTTTAACATTTGGATCTAAATTTTCAAACTTTAAGACTAAAGATTGTTCTTTAGATCGTATTTTATTTATTTGATCATATTCTCCAAAAACGCCTTTAGGTGGTATATAATCCGGATTATCTTCATCATTTACTACTGTAACTAAAAATGTACTATCTTGAACAGTATATTCTTCTTGATCAACAAATGATGTCCCCATTTCTTCCCATGCATTTCCTACTAACTCCATTTTAGCAATTTCTAGAGTCGATGGCTGATCAATACCAGAGACCACAAGTCTAACATACTTAATTTCACTTAATGTAATATCTTCGACCTGATCAAAATGGCTTAAAGGTATTCTAATTAACTTCCAACCCGTTTCTATTCCATCTACAACAGTAGATCCTGCTACATAAGTACTGTCATTTAAAGAAATAGTTTTAGTAAAATAGTCATTAGCTCGGTCTAAGAAACCTGATTGATCTAAATCTTCGCTATCAGGATATTTACCGCCAGCTTGAATTTTATCGCCAGTACCATTTCCTTCTGTACCATTAACTTTTGTATAATCTGAACTTCCTTCAGTATAATCCCAATTATCACCATTGGGGTCATTAGCATCTACATCCGAAGACGCATTTATAATAGTTGTTTCTCCGCTGGATAAGTAATCTTGATAGCTTAGTCCATTTTCTGTATTCAAACACTCGCCCCAACCATCTTCAAAATTATCAAAACATCCATCTAAGCCAGTGTCTTCATTATCTTCCAAAAATCCATTACCAAGTGCCAAACCGGCGTCAGGAACGTCCTCGTTATTAAGAGAACCATCTCCATTATAGTCTTCACTAATTTTACCTAAATCTATTGTTAAATTTCCTTCTTCTCCTCGTAGCCAAATCTCAAAAAATCTACTTCTTGTTTGGTCATAATCTCCTATAAACATTGGTGTTACAACACCAGCCCATACTGAATCAGGATCAACACTTTCTTGATATTCTTTTGGCTCATAATCTAGCACCAAGATATCAGTCGTAAGGTTCTGAGCTCTTTGAGAGGTAGATATATTAGGCCAAATATTATTAGTTAATACCTGCGAATAAGGATTATACCAGTGCATCCTGGCTCTATTTCTCTGATTGAATGGCTCGCTAGTTTCAAGGTTCAATGGTGCAGAGGAAATATTCCAAAATCTTCTTAATACTGAAGGACTAGTTACTCTTTTTGATCCTTCAAAATCATCAATATATGCTACTCCACCACTATCTCCGGTGGCAGCATTTGATATAGAATTTGGATTAGGAAGTACTTGTGCAATTTCTCCTTCAAAAGTAAATCGAGATAATTTTTCAGCATTAAACATGTCCAACTTATTAATTGAAGCAGATAGATTATCTAAGTCCTTTTCGTAGCGACCATTGATATCCCAAATAAAGTTTTGGATAGGTTCAAAACCTACTTCTACCTTTTTATTAACTATATCTTGTTTATAATAAAGAGCTGTCAAACCTAAAAAAGAGTTTTCATCAAAATCTATTTGAGCTCTAGAACCAACCATAATCTTTCTATCAAAAGTTACAAGATCATGCTTATCATAGACTATTTCTAGGTCCGCATTGGGATCAATATTACCTGTTAACATAATCATTCCTGAAAAATAATCAATCTGATAATCTTGACCTCTTTCAAGCTTCTCTCCATTCGAATAAATTTCTTCACTTCCCTCAACTAATGTAAATCCTAAATTGATAGTAGATTTTGGATTAGTATAATCTGCAGCAATAGTAAATCGAGAATCTCCTGTATACTCCGTTCGGTTAGTACTTGTATACATTTTCCCTTGCTGCAACAACGGGTCTAGAGTACCGTTATCATTTCCACCATCTAAGTTATTACTTGATACGAAAGGCAATAATGCAGGTAGATGAACTTCTCCGGTTTTAAGATTTACAATATTAGGATTATTGAAATCAATAACTTCATCTGGAGAAGGTGCTCCAGCTTGATTAAGATCATCCAATCCAAATAAATTTAAAAAGGTTGATCCAGAGCTGGTTCTATCGCTAACTGGTGTAGAAAAATTATCTTGAATACTAACTTGTAAACTGGTTTGATCAATATTAGTAGCTCCAAGAGAATACACATTTTTAAACATTAAGTCCCATGTTGGATGATTTGGATGTGATGACTGTGCTTTTAACATCTTCAATACTAATGTTTCACTTCCATCGTCTATAATATTAGCACCAACCTTAAGAATAATTTCTCCAGTTGTTCTATCTGCTAACTCAAAATGTGCTCCTATAATTTCATTCTGCAGAGTATTTTGCATTCTTATGAAACCTAAATCCTCATTAATCGCATAGTCAGAGCCTCGTTCTAATTTGATAAATGCACCCTCTTTACTACTATCATTATAATAAGTGATATCGTTAGGATCGATGTATGCTGTACCAGCATCTGCTTGCGGATTATTAGATGCATCAATTTTATATAACTCAAAATTTTTAATTATCACATTACCGATATTGTGTAGTCCATTATTTAATGGATAATAAGAGGGTATGCTGAGTTGAAAACCATTATCTGTAATAATATCAGTTGATCCATTTCTAAACCATTCATGAATGAAGAAGTATAGATTCTTTCTGTAATCATAATCCTGTATTTGATTAGTTTTTACTTCGGAAGTACCTTTGTATTTTTCGGACTGTTTTTTAGTCCTTTCTAATGATGCTATGCTAGTAATATTTAATGGCCCTAATTGTGTAAGTGCCTTAATTCCAAATAAGCCTTTATTTTGGCCTGAAAAGGTTACAAACTCAGTAGAAGGCAATGTTAGGGCAATATTACCTATCTCAAGTTTTTGTAAGATGTCATCTTCATCTCCATCGTAATCAACACGAATGGTGTTTTCCCAATCAAAATCTCTTTCTGAGTTTTGATCTAAGGACACAGTAATTTTTTCGCCTACCTTTCCTTGAACATTCAATTGCTGCTTTTGGTCAAATTTGAAGTTTGTTTTTTCTTGCTCTTTATAAGAAGATCTAACAAGCTCCTGGTCTTGATTAACTAATTTACCAGATAGATTAATATTACCTTGGACTCTAAGTGAAGCCCTACCCAGTGCACCTAAATCAAAATCAGCAACTTCAAGATATCTACCTTTATTACTTGCAATAGTTGTATCTGAAGCTGATAAACTAAAAGGTTCACTAAAATTATATTTTTGATTATTGATATATAAATCTTTTAAGTAGCTGTCTAAAGAAGCGACATAGGGAATTAAACTTTGATGGTCTAAAGCAGACTCGCTAATTGATATTGTATTAGAATCATTATTTAGCTGAACATTATATTTATTTAAAGATTGTGTATTTTTAAAAATTCCAATGGGATAATTAGAAAAGTCATTCAAGCAAAAGTTTGCTGATTGTTTTTTATAAAAAGGATTGGTAACAATATTATCAGTTATAGGATTATTAAATGCTAGAAGTGAAGATAAAAATAAGATGATGGTGAAATAAGCTCTATGCATACATTAATCTTTTAATTTTATCTGCAAATTTCTGGATTGCTATTGCTCGGTGGCTAATTTGATTTTTTTGTTCCAATCCCATATCTCCCAAAGACATACTTTGAGCTGATGCATAAAAGATTGGGTCATAACCAAATCCCAGTTTACCTTGTTTTGACTCTAAAATTTTTCCTTCTAAACATCCTTCGACAAAAAAATCATTTTCTCCATCAACGTAAGTGACGACAGTTTTAAATCTCGCCCTTCTTTCCTTCCAAGGAACACCTTTCAGATTTTTTAAAAGCTTATCCATATTTTCTTCGTATGTAGCGTTCTCTCCTGCATATCTTGCAGTATAAATTCCAGGATCTCCCATTAAATGATCAACTTCCAAGACAGTATCATCTGCCATGGATGGAAGTTTGGTGTGATTAAATGCTACCCTCGATTTAATAAACGAGTTTTCGACGATAGAAGTTCCATCTTCTTTTATATCGCCTATATCTGGAAAATCACTCAAAGAATATATTTTATCGAAAAGAGGCTTAATTGTCGTGACGATTTCAGATATCTTATGCTTATTTGAAGAAGAAATAATAATATTTTTCATTTCTAAAACTAATAAATATTTATGTGTTTTTTAAATAACTTATAATGTGTAGTTTTTTAAACTTTTTTACAAGGCTCGATAGCTCAGTTGGTAGAGCAGAGGATTGAAAATCCTTGTGTCGGGGGTTCAATTCCCTCTCGAGCCACTTTTCAAGGGGGGAAAATAAATGACACTAATTTCAACTATACTAGCAATAGGGTTAATACTTTTCTTAGTATTAATCTTATCATTCTTAAGAAAACCAAAAGTTTATACTTTTAAAAAAGAACAATTTGTTCCAAGTGATATGGATACGGTATTTGACTTTTTTTCAAGACCAGAAAATCTTGAAAAAATTACCCCTCCAGCTATGGGATTTCATATTATGACTCCTAAGCCTGTAGAAATGAAAGAAGGAGCAATTATTGATTATACTGTTAATATTATGGGCATTCCAGCCAGGTGGAGAACGATGATAACCAGCTATAAGATAAATGAATTTTTTGTCGATGAACAGCTCAAAGGTCCTTACAGCTACTGGCATCATAAGCATTCATTTGAAGCTGTCGAAGGCGGAATAAACATTGTTGATGAGATTACCTATGCATTGCCATTAGAAGCTTTTAGAAGTATTGTACATCCTCTATTTATTAAACCTCAATTGAAGCAAATCTTTAGCTTTAGATTTCAGATTATTCAGGATAAATTTAATAACAAAAAATAATGTTACTTCTTTGATGGTTGATCATCAAATTAAATGACCAATAAAAAATTATGATTAAATATATTTTATCGCATACTAACGTTGCCATTAACTATTTTGGCTTTTCAATTGTATGGCTTTGCTGCGTTTACAGTGGAGCTCAAGGCATAACTGTGCTGGCATTATTACCTACGCTTGTATTTTTATATTTACATTTTATGATTGTTACAGACCATTTAAAGGAAGAAATCCAATTAATCTTAATAGCAGTCCTTATGGGTATTATTGTGGATTCAGGTTTTTCTTTTTTTGGGGTAGTATCCTATAATGGGAATATCGCTTCTATTCCACATCTTGCTCCAATATGGATACTATGTATGTGGGCTGGATTTTCAGCACAAATTAATCATGCCATGAATAGATTAAGAGGCAAATATCTTCTTATAGGTTTTTATGGACTATTAGCACCGCTAGCTTATATGGGTGGTGAAAAAATTAATGCAGCGACTATTACTGATGGAGATATTAATTATGCCATTATTAGTATTAGTTGGGCCGTTAGCCTTATTGTTTTATTTAAAATATCTGAATATTTAATGGCAAAATAAATATGAGATATTATTCTTTTGCAATTCTATTAATATTAGCTCTGAATTCTTGTGCTAGTAAAGCAGCAATTGAACCTGAAGGTATCGTAGACAATATCCCAGAAAATTGGGGTATAGAAAATCCTATCGCAATTAACATATCTGAAATATGGTGGAATGAATTCCAAGATGAAAAACTAAATAAATTTTTATCACAATTTTTAGCTGAAAATATTAATCTTGAGCAAGCAATGCTCAACACAAGAGTCGCAAAACAAGCTTCGGTCATATCAAGCTCCAATCTCTTTCCATCTATTGGGATTAGTGCAGCAGCATCAGAGTCTGAACAAAATTCGGCAGGATTTCCTCCCATATTTGCTACTCTCCTTGGTACTCAAAGCGATGAGATTGCTACATTTAATCAAGAGAATTATAATTTATCTTTAAGTACACAATGGGAAATTGACTTGTGGGGTAAAATAAGACAAGGTAGGGTTGCAGGAAAACAGCAATATTTAGCTGCAAAATATAACTATACATACTATCAATTCTCGCTTACATCAGAAGCCACTAAGTTATATTTCTCAATTATTGAAGCAAAGCAATTAGCAGCAAATGCTGAAAAGAAATATAGTAATGCAAAAATTATTTTTGATTTATATACTAGTCGATATAATAAAGGAGTTATTTCATTGAAGGCTCTGCAACAATCTGAACTAATGCTCAACCTTACAAAGAGTGATTTAGAAAATAAAAAAAGTATCTCTAAATCTTTAATTCGTGAAGCTAGAGTATTAATTAAAGAATATCCTAATCTAGAATTGGAGACTGCCAAAAATTTTCCAGAATCAATTCCTAACTTACCCTACTTACTTCCAGCTGATATTGTAAAGAGGCGTCCAGATTTAATAGCATCACAATATAATTTATTAGCATCGAAGGCACTTAATAAGCAAGCTCTTCGATCACTATACCCTTCTTTTAGCTTGGTTGGATCGACCGGAGCATCCAGTAATATTCAAGATTTATTGAATGATGATTTTAGCGTTTGGAGTAAAGGAATTAATTTATTTGCTCCAATTTTTAACGCAGGAAAACTAGTAGCTAATAAAAAAATTGCAAAAAATAATAAAGAAATTGCCATGTTAGAGTTTGTAAATAATTTATTGAATGCTTACAAAGAGGTAGAATCGGGATTAGAGTTTGATAGAAGCACACAACTATCTTTAAATCTATTGAAAGATAACATCATACTATCTGAATCTATTTATAGTACTACTTTTGATGAATTTCAAAAAGGTGTTTCAAGCATAGAAGATGTTATTAATGCAAATAATGCACTTTTTGATAATAAAAACATGCTTGCTACAACAGAAAGAATTCGGATTGAACAAAGAATAAACTTAATATTGGCACTTGGAGGAGGGTTTACTTACAAACAATGATTAAATATTTAAGACCATTAATAATTATAGGTATTTCTACAGCTATTGCAGCCGTACTATACATGTTAGGCCAAATATCTCCTGATGCTATTCAAGAGAAAGACCCTATGGATGTCAATGTCCAAATTTTGACACCTATTGACTATCAAATAAAAATAAAATCAACCGGTACTACAACCCCTATCACGCAAACAGTCTTAACCTCTGAAGTAGGTGGAGAGGTTATTTATCGTTCTAAGAAATTCTCAGAAGGATCTTCTGTTATTAGTGGAGAGATTTTAGCTAAAATCGATGACACTGATTTACAGCTTCAGTATAAAAATGCACTACTTCAATTAGCAAGTGCAGAAGTGCAATTTGCAGTTCAACAAGCGGAAGCAGAAATAGCTCAAGAAGCTTGGGAACAAGTTGGTGAAGGAATTCCGCAAGAACTGACAACTAAAAAGCCGCAGTTAAAACAAGCAAAAGCAGCATTGGAAGTTGCAAAAGCTCAAGTGCAATCAGCAGAAAAAAAACTAAATAAAACAGAAATTACTGCTCCATATACAGGGCGTATACAAAATATTAACATTGATTTAGGTTCTACTATTATCCCTGGCCAACCAGTAGGATCAATGTATACTTCGAATGAAATTGAAGTTACTCTTTCAGTTAAGGATAGTGATTTGCAATTTTTAGATATACCAATGGACGGCAGAAAATTAAACTCTGATCAAAAGTCTATTGTAATCATTAAATCTCTATATAAAGGTGAAATGCAAGAATGGGCTGGTAATTTAGAGCGTGTTGATGGTGTTATTGATCCAATGACCCGAATGATTAAGTTAATTGCAAATTTTAAAAATAATTTTATTGAAGAAACAAAGCCTATATTGCCAATTGGTTTATTTGTAGAAGCAGAAATAAACGGAAAACAGTTGGAAAATATTTTTATGATACCAAATTCTGCATTAACTCCCAATGACGAACTCTTGTTTTTAAATCAAGATGATGCTTTAGAAATAAGAAAAGTAAGCGTCCTTACTAAAATGAAAAATCATATTTTAGTAAAAGAAGGGATGAAAGCTGGTGAAAGAGTGGTTGTATCCAAATTAAGCATTGCAACTAATGGAATGCTAGTCAACCCACGATATCAGTAATGAGAGGTATAGTTACATGGTTCGTTAAGAATAGTGTCCCTGCGAACCTATTTATGTTTTTTTTAATTTTTGGTGGATTCTTTGTGTCTTATCCAACAATGAAGTCCGAGTTCTTTCCTATTCCAGACCTTTCAACTATTACAATTAGCGTTCCTTATCCTGGAGCATCTGCAAAAGAAGTAGAGTCTTCAATTTCCTCAAAAATAGAAGATAGACTTCAAGGTATTTCTAATATTAAAAAATTAAGATCATACTCGCTTGAGGGTGCTGGACTAATTACTATACAAGTTTTTGACAGTGGTGAAATTGATACCACTCTAGATGATGTGAAAACAATCATGGATGGTATAAGCACATTTCCACAAAACAGTGAAGCTCCTGTCATTAGTAAGCTGGAACCTACCGAAAAAGTTCTAGATGTCATTGTTTATGGAGATGTTGATGAGCGGGTATTATTAAACATTACTAAGCAAGTAAATAAAGAAATGAAAGAGCTGAGCGAAGTTTCGTTTACAGAAATTAATGGAGATAGAGATAAAGAAATTACCATAGAGGTTTCTGAAAAAAATCTTGAAAAATACAACCTAAGCTTTGATCAAATAACTATGGCAATTAATGCAGGTTCAATTGACTTGCCAGGTGGATTATTATCAAGTAAAAGTGGCGATCTCTTAATTCGAACGGTTGGGCAGTCTTATAATGCTAATGAATATGAAAATATCGTCATTAAAGGTCAGCCTGATGGCAGTCAATTACTGCTAAAAGACATAGCTACTATTACGGATGGCTTTATTGATGTAGAAAGTTATTATAGATGGGATGGTGTCCAAGCAATGTTTATTAGTGCAAATTTAGTTGGTGATCAAGATGTCCTTTTAGCTGCTGAACAATTAAGAAAATATGTTAAGAGTAAGCAGTCAGATATGCCTCCAAATGTGAGTATTGATTATTGGTATGATCAAGCGCGCTATCTCCAAGATCGTATTAATTTATTATATAGAAATTTTGCTATTGGAATAGTTTTAGTATTACTTCTTTTAACAATGTTTTTGAGGCCATCTGTAGCATTCTGGGTGTCAATGGGTATTCCAATCTCTTTTGGAGGGGCATTAATTATACTTCCACTAATTGGTGTTACCGTAAATATTTTATCCGCATTCATGTTTATTGTTGTGTTAGGTATTGTAGTTGATGATGCCATCATTGTGGGAGAAAATGTTTTTAGGAGGCGCGTTAAACTTAAAGAAAATAATATGGATTCAACTATTAAAGGTACGATGGAAGTATTAATTCCTGTCTTTTTTGGAGTATTAACGACAATTGTTGTGTTTGCACCTATGCTTGATCTAGCTGGACAAACTGGCGATATTTGGAAAGTATTTCCATTAACTGCTATTCCTATTTTAGTATTCTCACTTATAGAGTCTACTACAATTCTACCTGCACACTTGTACCATGCGGGTGAATGGTTTCAGACAAGTTTTGTAGGCTTTGGTAAAAAATTAAAGGCTGTCAGAAATTATTGCTCAGAAAGACTTTATTTATTTGTAGATAATTTTTGGGTTCCTCTCGTTAAAAAATCTATTATTAGTCGATATGTCACTATTTCAGTTTTTATAGGAATGATGATTATGACTCTTTCTTTGCTTGCTGGAGGGTTAGTAAAATGGCAATTCTTTCCTGTTCTAGAATCTGAAGAAGTTGGGATTGTATTCGAATTACCAGAGGGCTCTCCAATAGAGAAAACGCAAGCCATTACTGAAATTATTGAAAGCGAAGCTCTCAAACTTAAACAAGAATTAAATACAACTGAGCCAGAAATAATTATTTCTCATGTCTTAACAACTGTTGGGAAGCATTACTTTGCAAATGCTGAAGCTCAAAGTAGTCCAAGTGGAGGTAATGTCACATCTTCATCTACACCACATCTTGGTGAGGTTGTTGTAGTCCTAACTCCTGCTGACAGTAGATGGGGATTAACTGGTGCATACGATGTTATTGATAAACTTCGTTCTCGTATTGGGACCATACCAGGTGTAGAACGACTAAATTACAGTGCTAATATTTTTACCGCCGGTAAATCAATTCACTTTGAGTTTTCAGGAGACAGTTTTAAAAAATTAAATCAAGTTGTTGCTGATACGCGAGTATTACTTTCTGGTTTTGCAGGTGTCTATGATTTAGCAGATACTGACACCAAAGGTAAAAATGAATTACAAATTGAACTATTACCTTCTGCCGAGGTTTATGGCATTACTGCTATGGATATTGCGCGTCAGGTAAGGCAAGCATTCTTTGGTGAAGAAGTACAGCGCATTCAGAGAGCGGATGATGATATTAAGGTTATGTTAAAGCTTCCTAAAGATGAGCGCGATAGCCTTGTAACACTAGAAAACATGAGAATACGAACTGCTCAAGGAATTAAGGTTCCACTCTATGCTGTTGCAAATGTTAAAGAAGTTGAAGGAAAAGCAACGATTGTTCGTGTGGATGGAAAGCGTGTTATTGAAGTAACGTCCGATGTTGATGTTTCTAAAAATACCTCTTCTATGATCTTACAAACAATTGTATGGCCCGGCGGTCCATTTGAAGGACAACCAATGGGCAAACTTAAAAAGATTATGAATAAAACTCCTGGAGTAGATTTTGCACTAGCAGGAGAGCCAGCTGAACAAAGTGAACAGCTTGATGATATATTATTAAAATTTAGTATAGCAATTTTTGTTATTTATGTACTGCTTGCGATTCCACTTAAATCATATTTTAAACCATTGATTGTACTATCAGCAATTCCATTTGGCGTAGTAGGTGCAATTCTTGGACACTTACTATTTAATCAGCCAATGTCAGTGTTATCTCTACTTGGTGTGATCGCACTATCTGGAGTGGTAGTAAATGACAGTCTTCTTTTAGTTGTATTTGTAAATAGAGCTAAAGAAAAAGGTGTGGAAACTAGAAAAGCTGTCCTAGATGCAGTCCGTACAAGATTCAGACCGGTTGTACTAACTTCGATGACAACATTCTTAGGTATTGTTCCATTATTATTGAATCAAAGTACGCAGGTATTATTTTTAAAGCCTATGGCTATCTCACTTGGGGTTGGAATATTATTTGCAACAAGTATCATATTACTGCTTGTTCCTGTTGCTTATGTGATTATTGATGATTTTATTCTGCTTTTAGAAAGACTGACTAAGAAGGCCAATTAAAATAATTATGCTTCAAATTGTGCATAGCTAGGATATCCAGATCTAGCAGGATCTTCGTAGTCAATCTTGATAATTGCTTTCTTTAATATTCTTTTTAAAACAATTAAACGATCGTTTTCTGACTGACTTTTTAAAAGAATTTTCTTTGCTCTTTTATCAATGTCTAACATTGAGGCAATTTCAAAAGAGCTTTTTGGCATATTAATCTGTGGAATCTTTGAGGATGCTCCCAGCTTTAGTAATACTTCATATAAAAAAACATTAGCTTCTTGCAGTAATGACTCATCTATGGTGTCATCAATATCGTTCCAAGTTTTAACATACGCCTGCTTGTAAGATTCAGAAGTATTATAACTCTTGACGATAAATCTTTCCACGCCAGTTACCAAGATATCATACTCTCTGCTGTCATTTTCTCCGCCAACTAATTGCTCGATTGAAGCAGTACAGCCAATTACTAGAGAATCACTATTTTTTGAATTGATAATACCAAATTTTTTATTGTTCTTTAGGCAGTGCTCAATCATCTTTTTATATTTTTCTTCAAATATATGTAAAGGTAATTTTTCACCAGGAAGGAGAACTAAAGGTAGTGGGAAAATTGGGATTTTATCATTCATACTACTATCAAACTACATATAGTTTTATTAATATTCACTAGCAATCTTATGAAAAAAGATATTATAGATCACTTAGCACTTTGTACTGATGATATCGCCAAATCAGTAGCATGGTATTCAGATAATTTTACGTGTCATGTACTTTATCAAGATGATTCTTGGGCAATGCTTGAATTTGAAAATGTTAAATTAGCATTAGTGCTTCCCGACCAACATCCTTTCCACTTTGCAATATTAAAAGATGATGTTGAGAGTTATGGAGAACCTGTTACTCACCGAGATGGATCAGTTTCAGTTTATATTAAAGATCGCTCAGGTAATAATATTGAAATTCTCAGATACTAATCGTTTGCTACTAGATTTTTTCTGTTATAAAATTAGCCAGCCTACCAGTTAGGTTTAATAAAAAAAGGGGAAAACAAAATGTTCAAAAAAATATTCGCAATAACATCAATTTTATTCCTAGTTGCATGTGGAGGTGGATCGACCGCTGAAGCTACTGTAGTTAATATTGGTTCATTAGGATCAGAAATGAAATTTGATGTAGAAGAATTCACTGTTAAAAGTGGCTCTAAAGTAAAAGTTGTTATGAAAAATAATACTCCATCTGACTTTATGGGCGCAATGCTTCACAATGTTGTAATTTTAAAAGATGAGTCAGCTGCTCCAATGATCATTCAATTAGCTGAAGGCAATGGCGGAGAACCATATGCTGATGGAAGAATTTTAGCAATGACACCATTAGCTGATAAGCAAGAAGAGACATTTATTGAATTTACAGCACCTTCAAAGCCAGGTAGATATTTATATGTTTGTACATATATTGCTCATGCAGGATCGATGCGTGGCTATATGATTGTTGAATGATATAAAAATTCTATATATATTCCTTCTCTGTAATTGAGATTCAATCTCATAAAATTGATGTAAAAGAATATATATGAAAATAAACAAATTTTTATTGCTAGCCTTGCTGATAGTGCCAATAACGCTGGTATTTCTAACTAATACAAATGAGGAAGTTCAAAACGAAGAGGTCAATATTTACACCTCAAGACATTATGATGCCGATAATTTTCTTTATGAACAATTCACAAAGAAGACAGGAATAAAAGTGAATATAATTTCCGGTAAAGGAAGTGCTCTTATTGAAAGACTAAAAGCTGAGGGCATTAATTCACCGGGGGATGTTTTTTTTACAGTAGATGCAGGGAATTTAGCTAATTTTCAGAAACAAGGTTTTCTACAATCTATTCAATCTGAAATCATAAAACAATCCGTACCAGTGGAACTCAGAGGAGAGAACGATGAATGGGTAGCTGTAGCAAAAAGAGCAAGGGTAATTTTTTATAATCCAGAACTTGTAAGTGAAGGTGAAATTAAAGATATTAATTATGAAGACTTAGCAAGCGATGTATGGAAAAAT
Organism: Fidelibacterota bacterium; assembly: GCA_029253045.1. Taxonomy (GTDB): domain Bacteria; phylum Fidelibacterota; class Marinisomatia; order Marinisomatales; family Marinisomataceae; genus Marinisoma. The sequence continues at coordinate 35,890 of JAQXAG010000093.1, forward strand.
GGAGTTGCAATAAGAAGCTCATCAAATATGTATAATCAATCTTTAGTTTCTTCTCTTATTTCTAATCTAGGCATTGATGAGACAGAAAAATGGGCTAAAGGTTTAGTTTCTAATTTTGCTAGAAAACCACAAGGGAATGACAGATCACAGATAATGGCAGTAGCTAATAAAGAAGCATCGATTGCGATTGCTAACACATACTATATCGGAATCATGTTATCTGGTAAAGGCGGAAAAGAACAATTAAATGCTGCACAGAAAGTTAAAATAGCATTTCCAAATCAAAATAATAGAGGTGCTCATATTAATGTTAGCGGAGGTGGAGTTTTGAAACACTCTCCGAATAGAGAAAATGCTGAAAAGTTTTTAGAGTTTCTTTTAAGTGAAGAAGCTCAAGTTCATATTGTAAACAACACTTTTGAGTATCCCGTTTTAGAGTCTGTTAAACCTCATCCAATAATAGAAAGTTTTGGTGACTTTAAAATGGATAAAACATCTATAGCCGATTTTGGTAAATATAATCCTGAAGCAGTTAAGCTCATGGATAGAGTAAGTTGGCAGTAAAGCTTGATTAAATTAAAAAATTTTACACTTTGGCATTTTCTTGTACTAATGATTACTAGTGTTTTTTTGATACCAATACTCTTTATTATTAGTAGCGTTTTTTTAGGATTTTCTGATAACTTTTATCACCTCTACGAAAATCTATTACTTGAATACTCTCTAAATTCAATTTATTTAGTTGCAGGAGTATCTCTTCTTGTGACAATATTAGGAGTTTCGACAGCTTGGTTGGTTACTTTTTTTAATTTTTATGGAAAAAGATTTTTTCAATGGGCGCTTATCCTGCCACTAGCTGTACCTCCATATTTATTAGCTTATGTGTTTACTGAATTTTTTGATTTTTCCGGTACAGCAAACAATATATTAAGAGATTTGTTCACCACTCAATCTGATGTTATTTTTTTTCCTAATATAAGAACAATCATTGGAGCGATTATAGTATTTGGTTTCACTCTTTATCCATATGTATATATGGTTTCAAGAGTTGCTTTTATGAATATTCCCGCTTCTGTTATCGAAGCTTCGTCGCTGTTAGGAAAAAACTCTATTTCTACATTTTTTAGCCTTTCTATCCCTTTAATTAGACCAGCAATAATTGCTGGAGTTGCCTTAGTTGCTATGGAAACTCTTGCAGATTTTGGTGCAGTTCAACACTTCGCAATACCAACATTTACAACAGGTATTTTTAGAACTTGGACAGGTCTTTATGATCTCAATACAGCATTACAACTATCAACGATGTTGCTATTAGTTATTTTCATATTCTTATCCGTAGAAAGAGCCAGCAGAAGCAAAATAAGATATGTTAATTCAGTGACTACAAGTAACTCTTATAAGCCAATTCAATTAATGAGGTTTAAAAGTGCGGCTGCTTTCTTTGTCTGCTTTATACCAGTTTTCATAGGTTTTTTTCTACCTGTTCTTGAGCTAATTAATTGGTCCAGCCAAGTAGATACTCTTGTTTCGACAAAGATATTTCTTGCTGCATCTAATACTTTATATATTTCTTTATCTGCCGCTGTATTAACATGCTTTATAGCATTACTTATTAACTTTGTCGTTAGAACTTTTGGCATTTCTCAATTACTAAATGACTTGCTTTCACTAGGCTATGCTGTACCGGGACTAATACTGGCTGTGGGAATTACTAAAATGTTTACTAGCGTTGATGCGTGGTTGATTAATTATGGTACTTTCATTACGGGTAGCATCTTAGGCTTAATCCTTGCATACATCATAAAGTCATATGCCATATCTAATATAGTATTAAATTCGGCCTTGAACTCAATACCTATAGCACTTGATGAATCAGCTCAAACTTTAGGGGCAAGTAAATTAAAGCTTCTAAGAGATATCCATATCCCTATCTTAAAAACAGGGCTACTTACTGCTTTTTTGTTAGTCATAGCCGAATTAATTAAAGAATTACCTGCGACACTAATCTTGAGACCATTTAATTTTGATACATTATCGGTTTCTGTCTATCTATTAGCATCTGAAGAAAGGATGTTTGAAGCTGCTTTCCCCGGTTTAGTAATTATTTTTTTCGGTTTAATTCCTATTTATTTTTTAAATAAGCTAATTTTGAGTAACAATAAGTAGAATGAAAGAATTTTTAAAAGTTAAAAATATAAACCTATCTTTTGATAGCAAGGAAATATTAAAAGGTTTAAATCTCATAATTGATGAGGGTAATTTTGTTGCTATAACAGGCGCGTCTGGATCAGGTAAAACAAGTCTTTTGCGAGTCATTTGTGGGTTAGAATCACCAAGTCAAGGTGAAATAATATTGGACAATTCTCTCCTGTTTAGTAGAGAAATCTCCGTTCCTACAGAAAAAAGAAATATTGGTTTAGTGATTCAAGAAAAAGTTCTTTTTCCTCATTTAAGTGCAATACAAAATATTGAGTTTGGAATATCTAGTAAAAAGGATAAACAAAACTTAAGTGGCGAAATAATGGAGAGACTGAACATTACACAATTAGCTGAGATGTATCCTCACGAATTATCGGGAGGAGAATCTCAAAGAGTTGCTTTAGCCAGAAGTGTTGTGATGAGGCCAAAGCTATTGATGTTAGATGAACCATTCACTGGATTAGATAAAGACCTAAAACAAAAAATATATCCAGAAATAAAATCAATTCTTCGTGCAAGTAAAATTACTGCTTTAATGGTTACTCATGACTTAAATGAAGTAAAGGCTCTAGCAGATAAATGCTTTAATCTTGAATCTGGTCAATTAACAGAACTTTAGTAATATCAATTTAGATTTCAACTAACGCATCTTTTAATTCTGATAGAATCATAGCAGTGGCACCCCATGATGTGCAATTATTAAAATGAAAGCTTGGTACATCAACACTTAGCCCTTTAACCTTTACACTTTTTGTAGATAAGGTAGCATCATCTTGTAATTCATTAAGGCTAATATCATGAATTGATTCTACTTCATTTTCATTAACTGTGGTACATGGCTTATCTTTGGAATACCAAACGTAGGGATGAATTAAAAATCCAGAAACTGGCGCATACAATGGTGTCAATTTACCAATTAATTCTAGCGGGATATTGATTCCAATCTCTTCTTCACTTTCACGCAAGGAAGTATCTTTAAATGACTCCCCCTTATCCTGCGCTCCTCCAGGCAAAGAAATCTCGCCTTTATGATGATCTACATTTGATGTTCTTCTTGTTAAAAAAAATTTTAATTTTTGATCTTCTTGAAATAGAATAATAGCTACTGCTGCTAATTTTGCATTTGATGGTGGATAAAATGCTAGTCTTGTGACAGCATTGATTGACATAACAGCCATTTTTTTCTGACTTTCCCATCCAGGTAATTCTTTGAGAAGTCTTCCCTTTATTAATTTAATTTTTTTATCTAGTTTCAAATCCATGAAATATAAGCACATAATTTGGGATTGGAATGGAACTTTATTGAATGATACTTCCTTATGTGCGCAAATTTTAAATGACTCATTAAGAAAGCGTGATATCCCTGAAATCACAGTTAAGCAATACAAGGAGAAATTTCTATTTCCGATCAAAACATTCTACGAATCGATAGGGTTTGATTTTGATAAAGAGCCTTTTGATAATTCTAACAATGAATTCAATACGGGCTTTGCAAATCAATTTAAATCATTGGCGCTACAGCCATTTGCAAAAGATATAATTATTAAATTTTCTGAACAAAAAATTATGCAAACTATACTCTCTGCTAGTCGTGACGACAGATTAAAAGAGCAGGTTAGTTTTTTTGATTTAACACAGCATCTACAACATGTTATTGGTACAACTAATTTATATGCACACGGAAAAGAATTTGAAGGAGAAGAATTACTTTTAACTTTAGATATTCCAGCAGAAGAAACAATTATTATTGGTGACACTTTGCTAGATTTTAATGTCGCTCAATATCTAAAGATTGATTGTGCTTTAGTATCGCACGGGCATAATGATATGAAACGATTAGATGAAACTGGAGCATTTACTTTTTCAGATATTCAGGAATTTTATAACTGGATTATAACAACTTAGGTTGTCAGTCCGCCATCTACTACAAACATTGATCCAGTAATAAAATCAGAAGCGTCAGAAGCCAAATACAGCGCCATGCCCGATATATCATCAGGCTCTCCCATTCTAGCTTGAGGGATAGCTTTTATAATTTCATTATATACTGATTGATCTTCCCATAAAGCTTTACTGAAATCTGTTTTGATTAAGCCTGGAGCTAAAGTATTAACTTGCACATTTGATCCTGCCATCTCTTTAGCTAGCACCTTGGTTAACATTACTACTGCAGCCTTACTAATATTATAAACACCTAAGCCATCAAGTGGAGTCTTTGCTGCTATTGATGCTACATTAATAATCTTACCGTACTTATTATCTTCCATAGATTTACTGCAGGCTTTTATAAAATTGAAATACCCTTTTACATTGATATCCCAAATTTTTTCCCAATGGCTATCTTGTGAATTAAGAATTGGGCCATAATAAGGGTTCGCTGCTGCATTGTTAACTAATATATCCACCCTACCAAACTGCTCTATTGTTTTGTTCACAACATTATTGATTGATTTTATTTCACCGGTATTGCATTCAATGCCGATGATGTTAAATCCTGCTGTCTGAGCTTCTTCTATTGCACTATCTAAATTATCTTTTTTACGACTACAAATAACAACATTTGCACCAGCTTCTGCATACTTAAATGCAATTGCTTTACCAATGCCCTTGGAGCCCCCAGAAATAATTGCAGTCTTTTCTTTTAAACTAAACAATTACTTCTTCTTTCTTCTTGCTGCCATTGCTTCCCACATAGAATCTGGCAATTTAGTCAAATCACTAAACTCTGCTGCACCTGCAAGCCACTCGCCACCATCAATTGTTACGACTTCACCGTTCACATAAGCAGATCCATCGCTCATTAAATATGATGCAAGATTTTCAAGTTCATGTCGTTCACCAAATCTTTTCATTGGTATTTTATTTTTCATATTATCTTCAAAATCATCAAAGCCTGGTGGCATTAAGCGGGACCAAGCTCCTTCTGTTGGAAATGGACCTGGAGCGATTGCATTAAATCGAATATTATGCTTACCCCATTCTACAGCCAATGATCGAGTCATTGCTAACACACCTGCTTTTGCTGCTGCAGATGGTACTACATAAGGCGAACCTGTCCATGCATATGTAGTAACAATACTTAACACATTACCTTTTTTATTCTTTATCATTTCTTTACCAACTGTGCTAATACAATTCCATGTTCCCATTAATACAATATCAATGACGGCCTTAAATGCGTTGGGACTCAACATTTCACTAGGCGAAATAAAGTTACCCGCTGCATTATTGAGCAGGTTATCAATTTTGCCGAACTTATCAATTGTTTGCTTAGTCATTAGCTCTACATCTTCTATTTTTCTTACATCACCTGGACATGTCAATACATTTATCCCTAGCTCTGAGAATTCCTGTGCAGTTTCATCTAAGACCTCTGCTCTTCTACCGCTAATTACAATATTTGCTCCTAACTCTCCAAATCTCCTGGACATACTTTTACCTAATCCAGTTCCTCCGCCAGTAACAATAATTGTTTGATCTTTTAATAAGCCATCTTGAAACATATGAATTCCTTTGTTTTAATTATCTAAAATATCTGTTATTAAATCTGTTTTTTCTTTTAAGGGTTCTAAAATATTATCTTCAACAACGCTCTGAGCAGAATCTTGCAACTCTTGAACTTGACTTGGAAGCTTGTCTAAGTCTGGCAGCTGTTGACCTGTAAGCACAATATAAACATAATAAATAATGAGTAACGTAATCCCCAATGTTACCAGTTTAAATAAGCGCTTTATAACGCTAAACGTAATCATTGCCATTAAAACAATGGTTACAGCTAAGTATGCTGGATTACTAGAAATGCTATTTAACAGATTCTCTAACATTGTAGCAATTTATACATTAGATTTCTACTTTACAAAGATGAAACAAAAATCCATAAGATTCGTTAAATATTGTATGATAAAAAAAGGATTTGTTTTATTTTTTTTGTGCACTTCTTTGTTCAGTCAAGATAAGCTATTACTCAAACAAGCAGATATTCTCACGTCTTCTGCTATTGGAAACGAAACAATCACCAGGTTGGATGGAAATATTATTTTTCAGAAAACAGATACTACTTTAAAAGGAAATTTTGCAACTCAATCTGATAAGAACTCTATAATAAACTTATATGGAGATGTATCCGTTCAGCAGCCTGAGCAAATTATATACTGTGATTCTTTATCGTACAATAATGATACTGAATTTTTTGAAATGTTTGGAAACATTAAGATTAAAAATGGCTCTCGTTTGATTAGTGCAGACAAAGCTACTTTGGACCAGATTTCAAATCAGATGACTTTGATCGATAATTGTGAAATCAATGAAGAGGATAGAAATAGAGTATACGGGGATAAAATAATACTAGATTTTAAAGAGAAAACTCTTCACTCATTCAAAGTGTTATCAAATGGTATAATTTTCTCTAAAAATTCAGGTTATGAAAAAATTGATGATTTGGAAAAAAATATAGAGAATGAAGATATTCTAAAAGCAGAAACTATTCTTGCTAACCTTGAAAATGATGAAATTCAAAATATAGAATTAATAGGAATGGCCTCCACCTTAATCCATCTTTATAATGATTCTCTTTATGATGGTATTAATGAAGTATCTGGTGATAAGATTACCATGAATATTCATAATGAATCTGCAAAAAGATTAGTAGCTGAAGGCGGGACAATTGGCCGATATATACCAAATAAATCTAATAAAAATATTCAAGAAGAAATTGATTATGTAGCGGATAGAGTAGAATTTGAAGTAGAAAAAAAGATATCTGAGATGTATGGTGTAGTAAAAATTATTCATGACAAAATGGACTTGTCTGCTGCGCACATTAATGTAGACTGGAGCACTAATGTTTTAGAAGCTTTTAGCGCTAATCCATTCAATAAAGAGGAAATCAACAGACCTATACTTATAGAAAATAACCGTGAGCCAATGACCGGTGATACTATGGTATATAATATCAAATCTAGAAAAGGTAAAGTGTTGATGGGAGAAAGTCGTGTTCAAGAAAATGTATATATGGGAAGTCAGATTACCAGTGTCACAGATAGTACTTTTTACATTGACGATTGTATCTTTACTTCATGCGATCCTTCAAAATTTTATCTTGGCAGTAAGCAAGTAAAGATTATTTATGGAGATAAAGTTATTGCGAAACCTCTTAGTATTTTTATTGGGGGCGTTCCGATAATTGGAGTACCAATTGCTATCTTTCCTCATTCCTCAACTGAAAGAAGGTCTGGATGGATTATGCCATCATTTGGATCATCCGAAAATCGTGGTAATTATCTTGATGGGCTAGGTTATTATTTTGCTCCAAACGATTATATCGGATCTGAAAATTCTCTAATCTTTGCAGATAGACAAGGAATAATACTAAAATCAAAAAATCAATATCGTGATCGATATCGATTCAATGGAGGACTAAATTTTGAAGTTCGAAAACATTTAGGTTCTGGTGAAAGTGATATTGCGCAAATCGGCAAAAGCAATAAGACAGACTATTCCTTTAATTGGAATCATAATCAAATATTAAGGAATGATCAAACTTTTAGGGGCTCTGCTAGCTATTATAGTAACGGGGAATACAATAGAGAAACAAGTATAGACCCAATTAAAAGACTTAATCAGCAAGCAATTTCAAATGTGACTTATACAAAAAGATGGAAAGCACCTAACATTTCAATAAGTGTTAACGCTTCTAACAAACAAGATTTAATGTCTAAAAATAAAGTAGATGTTAGCTCATCTTTCTATCAATCTCCTACAAGCTTATCTTCTACTATAACTGAAAATACTAGTACATTACCGTCTATAAATTTTAGAGTTGCTAGAAGAAAATTATTTAAGAATATCCCCCAGGATTCATGGATTGGAAATATTCAGTGGGATTATAATTCTCGCTTAGTAAATAACTCTAAAAAATTTTATGAAGCAGAAGAAGCTGTTGATACTGATGGAAATATATCCTACGTATGGAAGCAGAATGATTCTGGCAATCCTGAAAGTTCAAACAAATTAGATGCGATGCTTAAGAATGCTTTTTCAATTAATGCTCCTTTTACTGCTTTTAAATATCTCGCAATTAACCCAAGTATTAAATTGAACTCAGATTTTGTAAATCGTTATAGAGTAGCGGAGTATGATCAAACAGATTCAGTTAGCTTTAGATATGAAGATGATATTAAAAATAGGACTACAAGTAGCTTAGGATTATCATTGTCTACTAAAGTTTATGGTATCTTACCAATAAAGCTTAATAAAATTAAATCTATAAGGCATGTTATGACACCTAGTATTAGGTTTAATTTTTCTCCAGACTATTTAAGTAATGATAGCTATTTCCAATCATTCAATGATGAATACTATGATTACTTTAGTAGCTCTATTATTGGATCAACTCCTACTACGAGCACTAAAAGACTCAGCTTATCTTTAAGTAATGTATTTCAAGCAAAAATAAAAGATGGAGAAAAGGAAGAGAAGGTAAATCTTTTTTCTTGGGGAATATCAAGTGGTTATAATTTTAATGCAGATCAATTTAAAGCATCTAATATTAACTCATCAATTAGAAGCAATCTTAAAAATGGAGTTTCAATAGATGCCAACCTTACACATGACTTATATAAGTTTGATGATTTGACACAATCTAGAATTAATGAGCTAGATAACTTTCCAAGATTAACCGGTATAAGATTAGCAACAAATTTTACTTTGAAAAGTAAAACTAGCGACAAGAAAGAGAACTCTGATAGAGAGTTTTCAGAGCGAACCAAAGAATTCTTAACTGATTTATCAAGTAATACTTGGCAGAGCAGAGTAGGTATTAGTTATACTGTGAATAAAATTAATCCATCGAATACTATTGAGAACTTTTGGGTGAACACTAATACTAGCGTTAATGTAACTGAAAATTGGAAACTAAATTATAATGCTCGCTTTAGTATCAGTGACAAAGATCTTGTAAGACATAACATTACTCTTTATAGGGAAATAGATTGTTGGGAGCTATTTATGGATTGGACTCCTACAGGCTATGCAAAAGGACTTTATTTTAGACTAAATTTAAAATCTGATATACTAAAAGATTTAAAGGTTGAACAAAAAACAGGCTTATATAATACTAGGTCAAGTTTTTAGGTGTTATTGCTTAAAAAAATTATTAATGTTGTTTTGTGAAATCTAAATATCAAAAAATTAAAGGTACATTTGATATTCTTCCTACCGATACGCGCTTGTGGAAAGAAATGGAGAATATTCTGCATAATATAAGTCAACAATTTAGTTATGAAGAAATTCGTACTCCTTCCATTGAATCAATTGATTTATTCAAACAAAATGTTGGCTATGAAACTGATGTATCAAAAGAAATGTTTACATGGGAAGATCTTTCTAATCAACAAATAGCCTTAAAGCCAGAAATGACTGCTCCAGTAGTGCGCGCCTATATTGAGGGTGGATTATATAGAAGCAATCCATTGTGCCGTTTATATTACATAGATTCTCTTTTTAGGAGAGAAAAACCACAGAAAGGTAGGCAGCGTCAATTTAATCAATTTGGTATAGAAGCTTTTGGTTCCTCGAATATAGAACAAGATGTAGAGGTAATTATGATAGCTGCAACCTGCCTAAAAACATTAAATATTAATGAAACTACTCTTCATGTAAATAATATTGGTTCCCCTGAAACAAGAACGCAGTATGAAGGGTTACTAAAAAAATACTTTACTCAAAATATTGGCGTTTTATCGAGCTTGTCTAAAAAGAGACTAGAAACTAATCCTATTCGTATTCTAGATAGCAAAGAACAAGAAGATCAGTCAATTATTAAAAATGCTCCTATTATTAAAGAACTACTAACAGATTCAGAAAAAGAAGATTTTAATATGCTACTTTCAAATCTAGATACGCTCAATATTAAATATGAAGAAAGCCCTTATCTAGTGCGTGGATTAGATTACTACAACGGAACTACTTTTGAAATCACAACTCGAAGCAATAAGTCGCAAAATGCTTTATGTGGGGGCGGGCGATATGATTTCTTAGTAGAGCAAATGGGTGGACCATCAACACCTGCTATTGGATTTGCAGCAGGAATGGAGCGAATGATTATTGAATCACAATATCAAGTTGAAAAAAATAGTATTGATATTTATATCAGCTCAAATGATTTAAATCATAGTAGAAAGTGCTTTACTGTTATGCAAAACTTGATAAATAATAATTATACAGTATTTTTTGATACAAATAAAAAAAATGTTAAAAATCAAATGAAGGATGCTACTAAAAGAAATGCGTCTTACTTACTAATAATCGATAAAAAAATCACTGTAAAAAATATAAAATCAAACGACGAGATTGCCGTTTCCGACTTTCACGAATTACTCAATTTTTTAAAAAACCAATAATTTATATTTATTAATAAATATAAATTTTTGACAATTACTAAACAAACTATGTAAGTTGCCAGCCAAGATGTCAAACCAAGAAAAACTATTAATCATTGTTGAGTCGCCTTCAAAAACTAAGACGATTGCAAAGTACATTGATAATGCTTCTGTGATAGCTAGTGTTGGTCATTTTAAAGATTTACCTAAGAAAGAAATGGGTATTGACATTGAGAATGACTTTGCTATGAAAATTCAAACAATGCCAGATAGAAAAAAGTTTATTACTCAACTAAAATCTGAAGTTAAAAAGGCTGATAGAATCTTGATTGCGACAGACCCGGATCGTGAAGGAGAAGCAATTGCAGCCGATATAGCAGAAGAAATTAAAGAAGATATTGAGAGAGTAGAATTTACTGAGATTACCAAAACAGCTGTAAAACATGCTATAAATAATAGTAGAGATATTAACTATAATCTAGTTGATGCTCAAAGAGCTAGGCGAGCTATCGATCGCATTGTAGGTTTTACATTTTCTCCGGTACTATGGAAAACATTAAGATCTATAAAAAATACCGGGCTATCAGCTGGTAGAGTTCAATCTGTGGCATTAAGACTATTGGTCGATAGAGAAAAAGAGCGTAATAAGTTTATAAAAAATACGTTTTATACGATTGAAGCTGATTTAAAAGAAAAAAATCATGACTCTACCTTCAAAGCAAAACTTGTTTCATATGATAATCAAACTATAGCAAAAAGTGATGACTTTGGGAAATTTGATAGTGGATTAAAAAATGATAAGCTTCTTTTAATAGATGCTGAAAAAGCTAAAGAGATTAAGGATGAATCTGAAAATAGTAATTGGGAAATTAGTAAAATTGAATCGAAACCGACCTCCAGTTCTGCTGCTCCACCGTTCACAACAAGTACTCTTCAACAAGATGCTTCTAGAAGATTTGGATATTCTCCAAAAAGAACAATGGTAGTTGCACAAAAACTATATGAGCAAGGGTTTATTACTTATATGCGAACTGATTCTACTAATCTTTCCAAGGAAGCCTTAGCTGCATCGAAAAAATTTATTTTAGACAAATTTGGTGAAGACTTTTTACCAGAAAATTCTAATTTTTATAAAAGTAAAGTAGCAAATGCACAAGAAGCACATGAGGCCGTTAGACCAGCAGGGACAACATTCAAAGAACCTCAGCATGTACTAAAGAGTCTTGGAAAAGATGAAGCAAAGTTATATGAGCTCATATTAAATAGAACGTTAGCATCTCAAATGAAGCCTGCACAATATATTAGAACCAACATTGAAATCATCAATGGTAAGTCGATTTATAGAGCAAGTGGAAATATTACAATATTTAAAGGGTATACCGCTGCATATGAACAAGCCCTATCTAGAACACAAAAATCCGTTGTTGCTGCACTTCCTCCAATAGAAAAAGATTCTAAAATTATACACAATAGTATTGATGCCCTTGAAAAAAATACTACACCTCCAAGAAGATTTTCAGAGGCTATGCTTGTAAAGGAAATGGAAGCCAGAGGCATTGGACGCCCATCTACTTATTCATCTATTTTAGATAAGCTTGTGAAAAAAGAATATGTAATTAAAAAAAGTAAAACTCTTATTCCCACTTTTGTTGGTATTGCTGTAACTCAACTTCTAGAGAATCATTATTTAGCATTATTTAATGAAAAATTTACAGCTGGCATGGAGCAACAATTAGACGCTATATCCCGGTCTGAAAGCACGTATGTAGATGTTCTAAAAGAGTTTTATAATGGTGGTAAAAATTATGCGGGAGTAGCCAAGCTATTAGAAGAAGAAATAGATATTGCAAAAGCATGTAGTGTTCCTGTATCAGAAAAAACTAGTATTCGAATTGGAAAATTTGGCCCCTATGTAGAAAAAGATGGTGGCAATGTTACTATTCCACAAGACTTGTTTTTAGGTGATTTAAATCAAGAAGAAATTGACAAGCTTAGTACTATGCAAAAAGAAGATAATATTATTGGGACATTCAATGGCGGTGAAAATATCTTGTTGAAAGTAGGTCGATATGGACCTTATGTAGAATTGCAAGAAAGTAAAAAAAGAGCCTCTATTCCAAAAGGAACATCTACTGAAGATGTAACAGAAGCTATGGCTTCAGACTTATTAAGTTTACCAAAGACGTTAGGAAAACATCCTGATACAGGAGAAGATATATTGGCAACATTTGGTCCTTATGGTCCTTATGTAAAATGCGGAAAAACAAATGCATCAATGAAGTCAACAGATAGCCCTTTAACTATTACGCTAGAAGATGCTATCAAACTCATTAAAGATAGAAAATTAAAATTTGAGCCGACAATTTTAGGTACAGATCCAAAAACAAAAAAGGATGTTTCAATTAAAAGAGGTAGATTTGGTCCATATGTAACAGATGGTAAAAAGAATGTATCGCTTAAAGGATATTCAATAGAAGATGTTACTTTGGAAGAAGCCATTAAATTATTAGCAGAAAAAAAATGATAAAAAAAGTTTTTTTAACCTTATGTACTTTCACCTTTCTATTTAGTTTCCAATCATCATTAGAGGATCGTCTTTACTCTTTAAATCGCCAGTTAATGTGCCCAATATGCGATGGATTAACTTTAGAACAGTCTCAAGCAAATGTAGCTGTAGAGATGCGTGAAGAAATTAAAAAAATGGTTATTAAAGGAATGAGCGATCAAGATATTAAAGATTTTTATGTAGAAAAATATGGCTTATACATATTAGCAGACCCTCCGAAAAAAGGCTTTGATGCTTTAGTTTTCATTGGGCCATTATTATTTGGACTGCTTGGATTAATAATATTGTACAAGTATTTATTTTCTTAACTACTATACTTAAATTGTTATAATGAAGAAACAGCACTTAGATAAAATTATTTCACTATGCAAAAGAAAAGGGTTTGTTTTCCCAAACTCTGAAATCTATGGCGGACTTAAAGCCTCTTATGATTACGGTCCTTTAGGAGTAGAACTTAAAAAGTCAATCTCAGAATTGTGGTGGAAAGAAATGACACAGTCTCATCAAAATATTGTTGGGCTTGATAGTGCTATTATGGTACATCCAGATGTATGGGATGCTAGTGGCCATATTGCCAATTTCAATGACCCCATGACTGATAACAAGGATAATAAAAAAAGATACCGTATTGACGATCTTTTATCTCAACAAAAATCTAAGGTAATTGATGCGATATGTATTGCCTTAAAAATAGACAGCACTAATAATGATGATATCTATAGTGATATCGCACATACTTTACTGTCAGACGGATCTAAATCTGATAGTGTGTTAGAAGAAGCCGGTGTCATTGACCCATTTTCTGGATCTATTGGGAAATGGACACCTGCTGTACAGTTCAACTTAATGTTTAAAACTGATGCTGGTCCTTCTGAAAAGACAGGAAAACATATATACCTTAGACCAGAAACTGCTCAAGGAATCTTTATTAATTACTTATTAGTTCAAAATACTATGAGACTAAAAGTGCCATTTGGGATTGCGCAAATTGGAAAAGCCTTTCGAAATGAGATTGTAGCAAGAAACTTTATATTTAGAACGAGGGAATTTGAACAAATGGAAATGCAATATTTTGTTCATCCATCTAAAGATGTTGAAAGCATGGAATTGTGGAAAGAAAAAAGGTTAGATTTTTACTTAAACCACCTAGGTATTAATTCCGAAAATTTAAAATTTCATCAACACTCCAAAGATGCTTTAGCACACTATGCAAAAGATGCATATGATATTGAATATAATTTTCCATTTGGTTGGGGTGAAGTTGAAGGAATCCACAATAGAACGGACTTTGATCTCAAGCAACATGAAAATCTATCAGGTAAAAATATGACTTACTTTGATACAAAAGCTCAGGAAAAATATCATCCATTTATTATTGAAACGTCAACAGGTCTTAATAGACTTTTTTTAATGGTTCTTTGTGAGGCTTATTTTGAAGATACAGAAAATAATAGGGTTGTATTACAACTGCCCTATGAATTGGCTCCTATCAAAGCAGTCATATGTCCTCTTGTAAAAAAAGATGGGTTACCTGAAAAGGCGATGTCTGTATTTAAAACATTAAATCAAGAATTCTCCTGCATTTATGACGAGCAAGGATCTATTGGAAAGCGCTACTATAGGCAAGATGAAGCTGGGACTCCATTTGGTATTACTCTGGATCATCAAACACTAGAAGATAATTCTGTAACAATACGAGAAAGAGACTCTATGAAGCAAACTCGTATCCCTATAGACAAAATTTCTACATTCATTCAAGATAATAAATAGGAACATTATATGAGATCTGCCAATCCAGCATTAAATAATAATACTTTTAGAAATACACGACGTTTTTCTGGTACTGAGGCAATGACAATTGATGGTACTGTCAATAAAACTGCACTTGGATTACTTTTGTTAATGACAACTGCAATTTATAGTTGGAATAATCCAGCAACAGCTTTGATGCTATTTTGGCCAATTACTATTTTCACATTTATTCTGTTGATGATTACTATTTTTAATAAAAAAGCTGCGCCATATACTGTTCCACTCTATTGTCTTGCTGAGGGAGTAGTTCTTGGTGGAATATCTGCTATGGTAGATGCCATGTATCCTGGAATTGCAAATCAAGCAATTTTTCTCACTTTTGGAATCTTAACTGCCCTCTTATTATTATATAAAAGCAGGTTAATTGCCGTGACAGATAATTTCAGATTAGGCGTATTTTCTGCCACATTTGGTATTCTCATTGTCTATGTTCTTAATATGATTTTATCATTTTTTGGAATTTCTTTTATGGGTTCGCTCTTTGGCAATGGTACTACTGGTATTTTATTTTCCTTATTTGTTATTGGAATTGCTTCAATGAACTTGGTCTTAGATTTTGACTTTATCGAACAAGGTGCAGAAAATGGTGCTCCTAAATATATGGAATGGTATGGGGCATTTGGGCTCATGATTACCTTAATTTGGCTTTACATTGAAATTTTAAACCTTCTTATGAAACTAAGAAGCAGAAGGTAAAACCTACCTCCTTTAAAAGATTGACATTAACCTCCTCTTACAATAAGTTACGGAAACTAAGGGTAATTTCACCTCTATAAAGATAGTGGTGCGTACCAAATTTTTATTAATATGTACATAAAAAAAGGAAGAAAAACAATGAGAAAGCTATATAATGTGATAGCGCTAGTTATGATGTCCGGCTTTATGTTTGCACAAGGTTCAGTCTCAGGTACCGTGACTGACGGAGCAGGTAATGCTCTATTTGGTGCGAATGTAACAGTTCAAGGAACATCATCTGGTGCTGCAACAGCAGCCGACGGATCATATTCAGTCGACGGTGTGTCAAGTGGTGCATATACTGTAACTGCTTCATACATTGGATATGAATCTGCAAGTGTTTCTGTAAATGTAGATGGTTCTGCAACCGCAAACTTTTCACTAGCATCTAGTGCAGTTTCTGGTAATTCTGTCTCAGTTCTTGGATCTCGTTTTGCAAGAAATGTAGACGAACAAGCAGTTCCAGTAGAAGTCATTACTGAGCTTGAAATTCGCGCATCTGGTTTCACTGAAACCAATGACTTATTACAAGCATTAGTTCCATCTTATAATGCGCCTAAAGGCTACATTACTGATGGTTCTGACCATATGAGACCTGCTACTTTACGTGGTATGGCACCAAATCAGACTCTAGTACTAGTAAATGGTAAGAGACGTCACCAAGGTGCATTAGTACACGTGAACGGTTCAGTTGGTCGTGGTTCAACTCAGGTTGACTTAAATGCTATCCCAGCAAGTGCAATTGCAAAAATTGAAGTCTTGCGTGATGGTGCTGCAGCGAAATACGGATCAGATGCTGTCGCAGGTGTTATTAATTTAATATTAAAAGAAACAGGTGGAGCGGACATGAGCGTTACCTACGGTCGAAATGATTCTTATTTTGACAGAGGATATGCAGCTGGTGAAGGCTTGATCGATGGTCAAGATGACTCAACTTACGGTTGGGATCTTGATGGTGAAGGCTACAATGAAGGTACTGGATACTTGCCATATACCGCAGCTCGCGGATGGGCACGTTCAGGAAATGAAACAGTACATAAAACAGATGGAAGAAACCTAATTATTCACGCTGGTAACGGCATGGAAGTATTTGGTGGTAATCTATATGTTAGTGGTCAAATTCGTGACGGTGGTCGTACAAACCGCGCGGGTCTAGATCCAAGAAGACAATACTTTGCTGGCATGGATGCAGAAGAAGCTGCATTTGACAGAGAAAATCATCGTATTGGAGCTGGTAATTTTGAACAAGTAAGTATGATGTGGAACGGTAGTTTCCCAATGGAGCGTGGTACTTTATACACATTCGGTGGATTCAATAGCCGTGACGGTGAAAGTGGATGTTATTACAGAAGAGCACAAGATAATCGTACTCTACGTGCATGGTATCCAGATGGATTTTTACCTTTAATTAGTCCTACCCTATCTGACAAATCTATGGCAATAGGAATGAAAGGACTTATGGGAGATTATGCATATGATCTAAGTGTTAATACTGGATCAAATGACTTCCAATGGGGTATGAAAAATAGTCATAATGCAACTTATGGTACAGGCCCAGGACAACAATCTGAGTTTGATCTAGGTACATTAGGCTATAGCCAAACTACTGTTAACTTTGATGTGACAACACAAATGGACATGGAAGGATTTGCTGGACCAGTAAGTCTTGCTATGGGTGCTGAAATGCGCATGGAAAACTATACTATTGAAGCTGGTGAAGAAGCAGGTTATGCTGACGGCGGTTTTGATGTATTAGATGGACCAAATGCTGGTGCTTCTGCAGCAGTAGGTTGTCAATGTTTACCAGGATTAGCTCCAAATAACGAGCAAGATCGTGACAGAGATGCGTTTAGTGTCTATGTTGATGCTGAAGCAGACGTTCTTGATAACTTGTTAGTAAACGTAGCATTAAGAACAGAAAATTATAGCGACTTTGGACAAACAACTAATGGTAAAGTAGCAATGAGATATGAGTTACAAGATGGTGTAGCTGCTAGAGGTTCATTTAGCACAGGATTTAGAGCACCAGCTTTACAAGAAGCTTACTTCTCATCTATTGCGACTAACTTTATCGATGGAATCCCTTACGAAGTAGGAACATTCCCAGTTGATACAGAGCCAGCTAGAGCTTTAGGCGCACAAGACCTAGAGCCAGAAACATCAACAAACCTTTCAGCAGGTATGACTTATAAAGATGATACATTTACTGTATCTGTAGACGCTTATCAAATTAAAGTAGATGACCGTATTACTATGAGTGAAACCTTCAATGGTTCTGGTGCAACTTCTGATATGGCAACATTCTTTGCTGACAGAGGAATTCCAGCAGTTGGTGGTAGATATTTCTTTAACGGAATTAATACTGAAACAAATGGTTTAGACATAGTTGCGACTATGACTCAAGACCTCTCAAATGGTTCACTGCTTCTTAAAGCAGCTATGAACTTTAATGATACTGAAGTTACTAATAAAGGTGATCTTGTAACTCCTGCAGCATTAGCTGACTACACAACTGACCAGTTGTTAGGACGTGCTAATACTGTAAGGTTTGAAAGTTCATCTCCTGCGGAAGCTTTCCAGTTTTCAGCGAGAGTTCAAAGACCAACTACAACTTGGATGGTTAAACTTAACCGTTGGGGTGAAGTAACAATTCCTTCAGGAACAGTTGAAAGAGAACAAGTTTTAAGTGGCAAATGGACTACTGACATGGAATACTCATTCCAGGCTAACAGTCAAGTACGTGTTTCATTTGGTGTGAACAACATGTTCGATGTGTATCCTGACAAAACTATTAAGAGAAATAGTTTCAATGGAATATTCCAGCATTCTGGATATAGTCCATTTGGATTTAACGGACGTTACGTATATACGCGTCTAGA
>JAQXAG010000098.1 GCA_029253045.1 Fidelibacterota bacterium
GCAGTCATACCATCCCACCTATAAATCTCATAATTTCTTAAAGGCCAAATATACTTTCGAGGATTAGGATGTTTATAAATTTCTGGACATTGAGGTCCATCTTTCATTGTTGATGAGAAAAAAATAAATTCATTATCAAGCGCATAATGCGCACAAGTAAAAGCGCCGTCTTTGACTGGAAAATCTTTTAGGTTTTTACCGTCTACATCTACGATATATAGCTTATCACAATCATTGCCATCTCGCTTAGACTGAAAAACAATCTGTGACTCTTCTTCGTTGAAATAACCTTCTCCGTTATCTCCGGTAAACGTTAATTGCTGTATATCTGAAATTATGAATGTCTTAGGTTGGTTACATGAGATAAAAAACAGTGAGAAAATTATTATAGACTTATAATGGTGGTAGCTTTTCTTAAAACTGTACATTTAACACTACTTCTTCTTCACCTCTAAGCACTGTTATTTCAGCTGTAGCGCTAGGTTCAATCATTGAGAATGCTTCCATGTATTTGTAAATATCTACAATTACCAGATCCTGTATTTTGATAACAATATCTCCATCAAGCATTCCTGCTGTTTTTCCAGGACCATTATCTATTGTACTTTCAATTTTAACACCTTTTCCATCATAAGAATAGTCTGGAATTACACCTAATGTAACTTTCATTCTTGAGGGTGTTTGCATTGTTTGCTCTTGCTTGACAGATTTAAATACTAATCTATCTGAAGTATTAGCAAACTCTTCAACTATTCCTTCAACCATATTAGAAATAGATTTCATTCCATTGTAATTTATTTTGTCAGAATCGTCTGATGGCTTATGATAATCTTCGTGCACTCCAGTAAAGAAAAAGAGTACGGGAATATCTTTTTTGTAGAAATTATAATGATCTGATCTGCTAAAAATACCTTCTCCTAATTCAATGACATTTACATTATCTTCCATTAAGAACGGATGCAATCTTGAAGAAAAATTTTCTGCAGAAGCGGCACCACCAAGCTGAACATTATTCTCTTCCATTCTACCAACCATATCTAAATTCACCATAAGATGCACTTTATCAAGATCAATAGTAGGATTATTTACAAAATGCTTGGAACCTAACAAACCTAATTCTTCACCACCGAATGCCATAAAAACTAATGTTCTCTTATGATTATTTGTTGCGGCAAATTTTTCAAAGAGCTCAATAACCATTGACGTGCCTGAAGCATTATCATCAGCGCCATTATTTATCTTTCCAAGAGCATTTGCAGTAGTATCATAGTGCCCACCAATAACTACAAATTCGTCCTTCAATTTTTCGTCATTTCCAACCAAATAACCAATGACATTATAAGTTAAAACTTTATCTTTCTTCTGTCTACGGTCTTTGAATACATAATGTTCTTGTACTTCGATTTTTCCCTTATTTGGTGCTGCATCATAAAATCTTTGCTTAATATAACTAACAGCTATTTTATCGCCTTCAGTTCCTGCGCCTCGTCCTTGAAGTTCATCGGAGGATAAAAACTCTATATGAGTCTTAAAATCCTCTATTGTTATATCGCTTTTTGTAGGTTTGATTTCTGGAGTAGTAACACTAGGCATATTGCTAGCGCATGATGCTAAAAATAAAATAGATAGATATAGTGTATTTTTCATAATTAAAAACTATGACAAATTAGAATAGATATCCAAAGACCGTAG
>JAQXAG010000058.1 GCA_029253045.1 Fidelibacterota bacterium
TCAAATCCTGTCCGGGGTACAACGACAAATCTCCTCTCATTTATTTCTTTATATCTTTTATCATACAGTACTATGCTATTATATTTAAAAAAATCAATAAGGAGATAAACATGAAATTAGATATTAAAAGTTTTTTAATTGGAATATTAACAACAGTAAATTTGTTTTTGTTAATGGGATTCGATGATCATGAACAAGACAATCAAAATGGTAGATATCAAGTAATTATTGACAGTAAAGGTGATCAATATTGGTACGATACTCGCTATGGAGATAAAATTGCAATTGGTTCAAAATCTTATGGATATATTTTGCTTAAAGAAGAAGGTGGTATGGAAAAAATATTTGAAAAAGAATATCAACTGGTTGAGGCATTAAAAGAAATAGATTAAAATTTGATTCATTTCATGTCGGGGGTACTCACCTCGTTAATAAAGTCTTCCATCAGATTTTGGAATATTGCTCCCGACTTCTCGTTTAAATGAATATGATCGCACAACAACTTTAATCTATATTTCTCTCCAATACGATTCCAACTCCATCCAAATACATAATGTAAAATAACGGCTCTTAACCCTCTTAGTCTTCTCCATTCTGTCGTTGTATATGGCACGCTATTATTGGAATCAATTGAGTCTTCAAAATTCTTAAATAAATCGATAAGAGTTAGGTTATATTTTTTAGATAATGATCTAATAATATCATTATGATTTTTTACTACTGTTATGATTTCAGCATTAGATTGTTCTCCCAACCAAGGAAGTGTGCTAATTGCAATCTTAGCATCTGTTTGAACTGTAACTGTTTCAATAAATCTTTCTAGTTCTGAAGAATACCAATCAATATGAGGTAATCGTGGCAATCCTTTTGTGGATACGTAATAATCTTGGATGTGCTTAATATTTTGACTGCCTATTGCATCATTGGTTCCAATTAAAATAGTAATGTAGTCAGGATTATGCTTAATAATATTATCTACCCGTTCATTTAAGTTCCATGTTAAGTCAGCATTAATTCCTGCATTAATATATATTTTTGAATCATCTTTCTTCCGTAATGCGCTTACCCAATCATATCCAATATGTCCGTGCGTAATACTATCACCACAAAATACAACGACAGGTTTAGTATTATTTTGAGGAACTTCAAATGTTGATGCGGCCATATTTGGTAATTGCCAAGACTTTCTAATCAATGGGAGCTTATAGATATTCATTATAATATTATTTCTAAAAATATATGATATCAAAATAGTACAAAGTATAAATATGGTCATATAAAGCATATAATTAACGGTTTAGTGACTTTAGTGTTTCTTCATGAGGAGATCGAGTAATAGGAAATGTAAACTTTGAGAAAATTATTATCAGATTACTCATCATTAAATAAATCTAGATGAAATTACAACGAAAAACTAGTTGATTTCAGGCAATTGGAATGCTACAACACGCTTATCATTATCTACTGCATATAAATACCAATTTCCGTGCATATACGCTGTAGTAATGCCATCTGTATATGAAACATCTTCTAAATACATGGTGGAAATACGTTCTAAGGTTTGACGATTGTACAAATGGAAACGATTATCAGTTTTACTTTGTTCAGTACAAATCCAATACCCTGTATTATCTTTATTTATGACTAAGGCTATACCTTCAGGATCATTACCTCTGTTAAAATCTCCTAAATCTTCTACTTTTGTTTGACCTGTTTCTAGATCTAGCGCCATTATTTTATGATGCTCTTCCATTTCTTCAGCAACTAGCATTGTTTTAAAATGCTTATCTACATGAATACTCTCCACTTGATATAAAGTTGGACTTCCAAATATTGATGCAGAGCTAACAGCGAAGGTGTCGTCATTAATACTAAAATCCCATGATAGGATTCTATCCTGTTTTGGATTATTATATTCATAGCTATCTGTTACAAATACCTTGTACTTGCCATCATCAACCTTGTAGTAAGAAATGCCATAAGGACTTCTTAATTCATTTATACCAAAAGAACCTAGAAATTCCATTGACGTGTTAAATACGGCAACATGCTTATTATCTCTTTCAGTTACTAGAACAAATTGATCATTTATTACTGTGACACCATTCGGAAAAGCGCCTTCACGGGAAATAGATTTTTTAAATTTTCCATCCATTGCACCATATAAATGAATCTCATTTTTATCTTTGACGGTAACAACAATGACATGTTTTCTCATTAGAAATCCTATGCTGTCGATACCAGCATCTGATATTGAGTCGGTAAAGAATAGAGGATCAGATAGTATAATTTTATCATTATTCTGACAGCTACTTATAAATAGCAATGCTATCGATATGACAAATATATTGGTAAGTCTTTTAAAAAAAATCCTCATTTTAGAATTGGAATTGGAAGTTGACCCCTATTGCTGTGGTTCCGTCATTAGAACGAACATTTGGTGAAACCATCAAACCTTTAGTAGGTGTAAATTCCATTGCTACCAATGCATAATTAGCATCTTTATTACCTGAAACCTTATCATACTTAACAACTAATGTTTGCTTGCTCTTAAGAACATAGAAACCATATAAAGAAGTTAAATTATTATTATAATTTCCATCTAATAATCCAGAATCGTCTAACTGATTCCATTCTGCTCCAACTCGTAAATTTTCTTTTGCATAACCACCAAATACACCGAACACTTTTTTACTGTGTTCTCCTGATGGCTCTTCTGGAATAGTAACTTCACCATCTCTATCATAAGGCTCATGAGATAAAACTGCCCCTACATTAAATCCATCTGACTTGGACAGCTTTGCAGTTCCATAAATAAACTGTAAAGATAACTTTTTATGTGAATCTGTTTCTGACTTCTTAAAACCAGCGCCATTTGTTATTAAAATACTTCCATGAAATTTATCTTTTGAATGATAATATCCTAATCCCATATCTGCTGAACTTGAATACTTGAATCGATCCATTACAGTTTTATCTAAATAACGTTTTCCCCAATTCATTTCTTGGATTTTAAACATATTCATACCCTGCAACCCAATAACAACTTTCCCATTTGCTATATTCCAATCTGCTTTAGCATTCTTAAGATAAATATTTTGCGGCGAACTACTTGCATCAACATCTGTTTGTATTGTTATAGACAATTCATCCGAAATTGATTTAGCAAAAGTAAGGTATACTCGTTTTAAATCAAATCCGTCAATTTTGCTACTATCATCGGAATTGCTGTAAGCAAAAACAACTTTTCCATTGATATCCTGAGCAACTAAAGATGAAAATGCAATCAACAGTATTATATTCCATTTTTTTAAAAACATCATATTAAACGTCTCCTATTTAAATTATTATCTGAAATTATTGATTTATTGTTTGAAGAGCCTGAAGATTACTCAGCAATACCTAATAGCTCTATTTGAAAGATAAGTACTGAGGAAGGTGGAATAACATATTCTCCCAACTTAGAACCACGAATTCCAGTTTCTCCATAAGCTAAATTATGAGGTATATAGACTTCCCATTTCGAACCAACAGGCATTATTTGCAATATTTCTGTCCACCCCTTTATTACTCCATTAACTCCAAATTCAGCAGGTTTACCACGATCATAACTACTATCAAACTTATGGCCGTCAAGCAAAGATCCAGTGTAATGAACAGTTACAACATCATCATAATCTGGAACTTGACCAGAACCTTCTTTAAGTATTTTATACTGTAATCCACTACGTTGGCGCACGCGTACACCTTCTTTTACTTTATTATCCTCTAAAAACTCTTGACCTAAAATTTTATTCTCTCTAGATAATTCTTTAGCATCTTCTCCGGCTACTTGCATTGCATCTCTTTCTATTTGTGAATTTTTAATATTGAATTCTCGTAATACTGTCTGTCTATCAGCATTATTTAATCGTGGTTGTTTTTTTTGCCAATAATCATCCATTCCTTCTTTCACAAGATCGTGATTAAGTTGTGTCTCAGGTAAATTTTGAGCCATATTAATGCCCATAGAGTAGCTTAATGAATCTTCAAAAGTAACAATTAATGATTGTTCATCTGGCGTTGTACTAGTATCACTTCCACAACTTATGAAAAATGGAAAACTACACATAATAACTAGTATCTTTATTGAGCTTTTCATGAACTTATTCTAATTATGATTTATACTCATAGTAAAGAAAAAAATTAACGCCCGTCCTTATAACCGGTATGTTTATCCATCATACTATTTAATCCATACAAACTACCAAATTTTACCAGCAAAGAACTAGGGAGAAGAGCTCTCAACAAAACAGATTGGTTCATAATCCATGGAATTTTAGGTGAATGAAATCCAAATCGAATTGCTCTATTTACAATTACTCTTGCAACCGTATCATGAGATTTGACACCTGGCGCAAAAATTGAACCTAAGATATTTAGCTTTGTCCCTTCAAATAAGCCTTTTTTCAAAAAATTTGGATGAATGGAAGAGAATTTTACGCCCTTCTTACCCATCTTAATTGCTTCAAGTCTTAAAGATTCTGTCAAGCCCATTACAGCCCATTTTGTTGCTGCATATATTGCTAATTTAGGAGCACCAATTAATGAAGATGCAGATGAGATATTAATAATATGCCCTTTGTTCTTTTCAAGCATTGCTGGCATAAACGCTCTAATAGTATAAACCATTGATGTAAAATTGACATTTATCATATTCTCTAGTTCTTCGTCAGTACGATCCAACATATATCCTGTATATACTGTTCCAGCATTGTTAATTAAAATATCAACATCGCCAATATCTTGTTTAATAGTCTCTGCGTTTCTATATACTTGTTCTTTATTGGTGACATCGCAGACTTGTGAGAATACATCATGCCCTTCAGCTTTCAAAGATTTTACAGCATTCTCTAGATCTTCAGGTTGAAAATCCCATAAGATAACTTTAGCATTTTTTTTGAGTAGCCGTTTAACGGTGGCTAAACCAATGCCTTTAGCAGCACCCGTAACTAATACGATTTTATTTTTAAGGTTCATACCAGTAATAATATCATCAATAGTTGTGAGTGCTGCAATACATCATTTTGATTAAAGTGTGCTATACCATTGGATAGCATATGCAAGAGAAACACTTATCATTAATCCTAGCATCAATCTAAGGAAATCTTTATATAGCATTGGGAAGATAGCCTTTTTATGTCTACTAGTGTATGTTAATTCTCCATATCCAAGAGACATCCAAATTCCAAGCTCTCTACCTGCTAACATTCCCATAAAAACAAATGTTGTACTCATAGGTATATTATTTATTTCTTTAAAATAGTATAATACAAAACAATAAACTAAATCGATTAATGTAGCTGAACGAACATATCTTGTATTAGTTTTTGATAAAACAATTTCTTGTATCTTTCCTCCACGCTCATAGAACATAAATCCTAACCCTAAAAGCATTACCCCAATAACAAATGCTTGATATATTACCGTGTCAACAGTACTAAATCTTGGTAAGAATATCATGATATTAGCTAGATCATGTTTCAACCATGTTGACCACAGCCAACCAGTAGTTAACCATTGGGCTATTCTCCAATAATTATTATTTTTGTTTTCACCTTTTTCACCTTCATGTAAGAAGTACTTGCTAATTAAGAACCAAGATCCCCAAGCAAAAACAAAAGATACTGCATAGCCTAGAAAACTTTTTAATAACATTTTTTCCATTACAACAGATGATGCAAAGACCGATAACACTAAAAAGGTAGTTGATACTGGTATTTTTAATCGTGTCAATGCCACCAAGACTAATGGTGCTATTGCATGATACCATTGTATTTCGATTTCTGGAAACTTATCTAGCCTTCCAAAAGCTGGATCACCGCCATTGAAACCTTGTAACATTGTTATTAAAAAGATAGAACCCATATATCCAAACATCCAATACCACTTCACTTCGCTATTAGATGATATATATGTACCGAGCGTTTGGATACTATCATTAGCAGTAACTGCGTATACCGCAAATAAAAATCCAAGTAAAGACCAAAGTGTAAGAAAATCCATATTTTCCCCTGTTATCTACTTACGAATTAAGTTTGATATACAGATAGGACAAATGTTCTTAATCGTATAATCTAATTTTTTCATAAAATTAGTTTTAACTTTTAAAAACGCCCTCTAAGACTTATTTAATTGCGTGGCCAGATTTTTTTTTCAAAATCTGCTTCAACTATTAAAAAGCAATAAAACTCTTTTTAATCGCATGGCCAGATCTATTTTTTTCATTTAGGTCTGCTTCAACTCTTAAAAAGCGATTTTAACTACACGGAATAATAAAAAAATTTGAAAATATAAGTCAAGAGTTTAATTTTTTTGAATGATTTATGATTGAAAAAAACTTGCTCCGGAGGAGAGACTCGAACTCCCGACCTGGTGATTAACAGTCACTCGCTCTACCAACTGAGCTACTCCGGAATATGTGAAAGAATTTTTCATATTATTATGAAAAAAACAAGGAATATTACACTTCAAGTTCGATAATTAAATCTCGTGATAAATCAAATTGTGCATGCCTCTGAACATCTTTTGAGATAATCACACCATCAAACTTAGAGACCGATCCAAGGTTAGCATGGGTAGATTTTAATCCACCTAAATACCAACGCTTATCACTGATATACATAAGGTCCCCTACATTCCCTTTGATTTGATCCATATATTTTTGTGGAAGACATATTTTATTATTTTCGTCCTCAGATACGATAATTTCACTTCCAGGAACTGTAATAGTAATTCCAGCATTAGGATTTACCTTAGCCCCTTTAAAGTGTTCTGCACCATCTTTGATTGTCCAAAGAGTGAGTCCTTTAATATGGTCATAATTTTTTGGTGGCTTTGTTAATAAAGTGACAATGACTCCGATGGACACACAAGCTACCAGATTATATAATGCTCTGATATATGAATAAGGTTTTTCCGGAACGAACTCGGTACCATGCGCAAATGGAGTGATTAATTCAAAAGGATATATGATACCTAAAACAATGAATACAGATCCTATAACAAAACTCAATACAGCTGCTTGGGCTGAAAAACGTTGCCAGAAGATTCCTAGGAATATCATAGTTACCATTGGAGGGGTTACTACGCTATGAAATGCTCCATGCGCTTCATAAATGGTGCCGTACTGAGCAAATAAAAATGCTGCACCAATTCCTATTATTGTTACTCCGGCAGATGTTAACATCGATACTCTTAAACGAGTTTTTTCAGAAGGATTTTTTGCTCGAGGTGTATAAATATCATTTACAACTACTGCTGCAGATGCATTAATTTGAGAATCTAAACTAGACATCAATGCTGCTACTACTGCCGCAACTAAAAATGCAAATACTGCTTCTGATGATGCAACAATACCAGCAACAACTGTAAAAATACTATTGGGGTTTGTAGTCTCAGCAAGTACTTCTGGTGATGTATTAGTAATGGCTCTTGCAACCCAACCAGCATTCGATACTGCTATAGTAGCAATCGGTAGGAAAACTAATACATTCATCATTGTTGCTCTACGAGCATGTGCTACAGAGCGTGAAGATAAAAAGCGCATAATAACAGCCTGATTCATAAAAGCAAATCCAACAGATCCAACTACTCCATCTTGCCAGAATACACCTACAAAATTAAAGTCAGGCGGTGAATTAAAATCAGCTAATGGTAGTTTATTAGTTGTAGATAAAGCATTCCAAAATATATCAAATCCTCCTAGATATGCGATACCAAGACCAAAGATTAAGAGCCCTGCAAAGAGCAATACTACTCCCTGTAAAAAGTCAGTAAAGATAATAGCTGTCTGCCCACCTAAAGAAACATAGATTCCGGAAATTAATGCAATTGTAATAATGATTGTTTCAATATCCCAACCAAGAATGGGCTGTAATAATGAACCTAGGGCTAACAAACCAATTCCAATATACCCTATTAGATATAGAATCATTGTGAAGGTTGATAAATTTCTTACTGTAGAATTAAATCTTCTTTCAAAATATTCTGGGATAGAATTCACTTTCATATAATAAATAATTGGAATCCAGCCAAATAAAAGGAGGGGCATGAAGAACCAATCATTCATATAAGTCATTGTAGAAGAAAAACCATATTCAAATCCTTTTGATGCATATTTTGCAAAACTGTGAGATCCAACCCCAGTAGCCAACATTGACATTCCAATAAGCCACCATGAGAATCGTCTTCCACCAAAGAAAAAGTCTTCTGTAGATTGATTGTTACGTGCAAAGAATAAGCCTGCACCTAAAACAAAGGATACATAAAAAACTAGGATAAACCAAAATAATGAACTTGTAGCTATTTCAGGAGTCATCGTATGTACCTACTTAATAATAATGCAGTGATAAGATAGCCAGCAAGAATAATAAAATAAAGCTGTGGGGCATTATTCAGTGCAGCAACGGTCATAATTAAATGGATAGAGGTGACATAAATAAATCCCCAGACTAATGCTACTACAAATGCTTTATACTCACCCCAAAGCACTTCATGTCCATATGCTTTAAAGATTGCAAACAATCCTCCACCAAAAATTAGCAACCCAAAACTATATTGATATAAAAAAGGAAGCCATGAATGTGAAAATAAATCCATTATCCTAATGCCTCAAAGGATGGTTTTAATAAATCGTATGTATCATGCAACCCTTGTGCTACAACTTTAGTTGATCCTACTACTGGCATAAAACTTGTATCTGAAGGCCAACGAGGTACGATGTGAAAGTGTAAATGACTTTCAATTGATGCACCTGATCCCTTACCTATGTTCGCTCCGAAATTAAATCCTTCGCAGTGTAAGTGCTCTCTTAAGATAGTCATTGTTTTTTTTGTTACTTTCATAATTTCTGATAAAGTATCGTCCTCTAAATCTTCTATTGCATTCTTTTCTTCATATGGAACCACCATAAGATGCCCATTATTATATGGATAATAATTCATAATTACATAGCATGTTTTTCCGCGATATAGAATAAAGTTTTGCCTATCGTCACTTTCATTCGGTTTATCTGAAAAGATTTTTTGGGATCCATCTTTCTTTTTGATGTATTCCATTTTCCAGGGAGCCCATAAATGTTTTTTATGCGACATATTCATTATCTGATTCAATATTATCGATTAGGTCCCTCAATACTGGTTTAATATATACATTATCTAAGTCCATCTTACTAAAACATTTTGCTAATATATGTAAACGTTGCTCTAGAGGTTTATGCTTATTGATTACTACAACATTATCAGCAAACAACATGCAACTATCTCCATTAAAATCACCTTTATCTTGGATAATTTTAATATCAAATTTATGACTTAATTCAATAAAATCATCAAGAAGCTGCTGATTTTTTTTATTTTTTTTCTTATGTGTCAAACTTAATCCCTGTAATCTCACTACTACTCCTAATTTTTTCTCCTAAACCATCTACCATTTCTATATTATATTTTTTCATGACAGCGGTTTCTGGAATTTCTTCTAGTCTTCTATCTCCGCCGTTTGCAAAAATATCTGGCTTTAAATGCTCCAAACTTTTACAAACACTCTTGTCTTTATCGATACTTAGAAACACTTCATCAACACAACGTAGAGCTTGAACAATTTCTAATCTATCTTCTTCCGGCATAAATGACTTTCCTTTTTTTAAATCTGCTTGATAATCACTGTTTATAATCACCACTAATTTATCTCCTAAACTCTTAGCTATTTTTAAGAATTCTAAATGCCCTACATGAATTGGATCAAAATAACCGCTTACTGCAACAACCTTCATTCCATATTTTCCTCTTCATAATTCCAAATTGGTAATTCTAGCTCCCAATTTTCTCGACAAGATAAAGAATCAGCATAAACACTAAATTCTTCTGCTTGTATTGTATTTTCAAAAGATCCTGAATCTAATTTATTGTCATTATTTCTATCTTCAAATACTAACAATTGGTATTTACCGCCTACAATATCATTAATTACATACGAACCATCTAAAGCA
>JAQXAG010000065.1 GCA_029253045.1 Fidelibacterota bacterium
TTTCCAATCATAATTACTATTTCACCTTTAATTTTTTTTGCTTCAAAATATTTTATTGTAGAACTAAAATTACCTCTAATAATTTCTTCATACAACTTTGTTAATTCTCTAGCAACAACAATAGGTCTTTCTCCAAGCGCTTCTTTTAATTGATTTAATGTTTTTAATAGTCGATGAGGGCTTTCAAATAACACTAAAGTTGTATCTACATTTTCTAAAAAAGAAATTTTCTTTTGTCTTCCTTTTTTTACTGGTAAAAATCCTATAAATGTGAAGGCATCTGAAGGTAATCCTGACGCGCTAATAGCTGCAGTTAAAGCAGAAGCACCAGGTATAGGAACAACATCAATCCCTTCACTTATACATTCTCTGATCAAGCTATACCCTGGATCGCTAATAGTTGGTGTTCCAGCATCAGAAATTAATGCGACATCTTTCTGATCTTTAAGAATATCTAATAAGCGTGCAATTTCTTTCTCGCTGCTATGATCATGATAACTATACAATTTTGTATCTATATCATAATGATTGATTAGTTTTTTTGAAGTTCGCGTATCTTCTGCAAAAATACAATGAACGCTCTTGAGGGTTTCTACTGCACGGAATGTAAAATCTTCTAGATTGCCAATTGGTGTAGCAACGACAAATAATTTGCCTTTATTAGACATTATGCCAACTTATTTAATGCGCGCTTGAAACAATCCATTCCAAAATCAATATCTTCTGTTGTAACGTTTAAATGCGGTCTAAATCGAATTGAATAGTTTCCAGAACCTAAAAGAATAGAACCTTCATCCATAAGAAGCTCTGCTAATCTGTCTCTTTTGTCGCTTGAAGGCAAATCAAAGGCGCAATACAGACCTTTTCCTCTTGCATTGGATACAAGGCCAGGATATTGATCTTGAAGACCTTGAATGCTATCAAGAAGATATAATCCATTTTTAGCTGCTTGGTCTACTAAGTTATCTCTTTCAATTAATTCTAAATAAATAGTTAATCGCACCATATCCACGAGACTTCCACCCCAGGTAGAATTAATACGGCTTGATTCTTGAAATACATTTCCTTCCACTTCATCAACGCGCGTGCTTGCAGCAATACCACAAACCTGAGTTTTTTTACCGAAAGAAATAATATCAGGCTTAGCTGATAAACCATTTCCACAATCACATCCAGTTTCACAACCTCCAGATGCAAAATGTTGATGTGCCCACATTTTTCCTGTAACACCAATACCTGTTTGAACTTCATCATATATCAGCATGATATCATTTTCGTCAGCAATTTCTCTTAAAGCTTGCATATATTCACATCTGAAGTGATTATCTCCGCCCTCACCCTGAATAGGCTCTAAAATAATAGAAGCAATATTGTCTGGATTTGCAGCAATTACCTCTTTGATTTCATGTAATGATTGTCTTTCTAATTCTTGAACATGCTCCAAATTATCTTTTAAGGGGAATGTAATTTTAGGGTTAGTAACTCGAGGCCAATCAAACTTTGGAAAGTACATTGTTTTCCTTTTGTCTGGAGAATCAGTTAGAGACATAGTATAGCCTGTTCTTCCATGGAAACATTGTTTAAAGTGAATAACTTTTTCTCCTTTGACACTACTTCCTTTTGCTAAATTCTTTCTACGCTTCCAATCAAATGCAACTTTCAAAGCATTTTCTACCGCTAAACCACCACCTTCAATGAAAAAGGTATGTGGTAAATAATCTGGCTGAGCAACACGCTTGAATGTATGCATGAATTCTGCCATTTCTTGAGAATAAACATCTGAATTTGTCGGTTTATTGATTGCGGCAATACGTAATCTTTCTGACTGTTCTAATACATAGGGGTGATTATACCCAACAGATAGAGATGCAAACATCGAAAATAAATCTAAATATTCTTTTCCGCTTACTTTATCAACTAACCAAGAACCATGAGATTTTTCCAAATCGATAATTGGAGACATACCATCTGCGAGAATGCTTTGGGAAATTACTTTCCTAATGTCCGCTTTATTCATTTATTAACCTTCCTTTTTTTCAGGATTTTGGAATGACCAAAAACCTAGTATAACCACGATAAATAACATCATCCAATACGTTCCGTAGTTATAGTCAGGAGAAGAAAATAAAATTAGATCGTTAAAACGTCCAATAAGTAATGAAATACGTCCCATGACAGCAAAACCAAATGATGCTCCAAAACTAATCATTAAGAAATAAATTCCTAATCGAGTAAATTTTCCATAAGAACCTGTTTGTTCTCTTGAAAAATAGAAATACATCAAGGCACTAATTGTACCTACTAAAATAACAATATTATTGAAAACACTATCGCCCGACATACTAAAGATGGGTAAAGTTCCACCAAAAATATCTACTGCACTTGCGCTAATTTGACTTAACACATTGGAGCTTAAATATCCATATGCTTTTAACCCAGCTGCAATCCCTACTGTATAAGCAATACCCCATCGTGCCATCCAATTAAATTGTCTAAAAATACTTAATAACATCATAATACCTAATAAGAGTGGAAACAGGTAAAGTATATTAAAATCATGGTTGAAATCAACTTCAGCGATGAATGCTAGAGGACCATCTTTCGGAAATAATCTTCCGAATAAATTAGGGTATATCTGTGTCCAATAAAAAGTAGCTGCCCAGTAAGCTGCTGACACACCAACAAAAACATGCTCTGCAATCTTATAAAAAGGATTGTCTCTATAGAGATAAGATAAAATACCTAGCGTTAAAAATGCTGCAATCCATGCACCGAAAATTGTAGAAAATGCCATACTAGTATTTCCTCTCTCTTTTCTCGGTTATAAAATAGGCTAGATTACCTAAAACAATAAACAATACAATTACAAGGTGAGCAAATGATTGTGCTGCCATTCCTTGAATTGCAATACCTGGTGTACCAATTAATTTTTCGTATTCCGCTGCCCCTGGCATTCCAGCAAGAATTCCTCTTACCTGCCCACTCTGGACGTATGGCATTACTTCATTAACTTGAATAGATGTTGTTCCGGATGATAGCGGCACACCTGTTGGATCCCCACCATACTGAACCCATTCAAAAGTCCCTGGATATCCAGCAGAGCCAGTAAAAATAAATTGGAAATCTTTTAAATTATTTACTCCGTCCATCATAGGAATATCTGCAAGCATAGTTTGTTTATAGTCTACAGTATAAACTTTACGTAAATCACTAGCAAGACCCTTAACAATTGCCTCATTTCCTGGTCTAAAACCTAATAAAACGTAATCTTCATATTCTACTAATTCAAATTCTTGATTAATCTCTTCTAAGGCATCAAGTGCCATGTACAACCCATCTGGCCATAAACAAGTAATATATATCTGATGATCTTCGCGTAAAAGCTGTCTCATAACACCTAGTGTCATTGGATGAATTTCAGGTTTAGTACTTGGACCGTAATCAAACGACATCAATACTTTTGAATTAGCAGGAATTTCCTGAATTGCCTTATAAACTTTTTCAGTAGTTGGTGTAGTTCTAATTGGTAGATCTATCGGGCGTAAAAGCGGTATTAATACAGCTAAACCGATTAATAAGAAGATATATCTTCTATCAACAGAACCAAGTTTTAATATCATGTCTTCTAAATATCTCATTGGTCACCTATATATGATTTTTCTAAACCAAAAATATAACGCAGGCTTGTCACTATAATTCCCAAACCAATTCCAATCATAATTGCTCTAGCACCAGCTAAATTTGGAACTGTGTAAATCCACTCTTGCAGTGACGGCAAAAAGAATATTGCTGGCTCAGTTGGGTTCCAATCCATATTTATACCTAAAACTGTAACGCCTAACAATCCTATAACAAATGAACCAAAAATAATTTTACGATCTTTGAAATAGTTAGCCATAAAGATCGTTACAACAAAAACTAATAAATACATTACCATCCATGGAGTAATTAAGCTTCCAACAGGTACTCTTCCTAGCATAATAATAATCCCAGCTAACAATAATAACGTTGCCTCAAAATTTCTTGCTCTAAAAGCTCTATATGATGCTGAAGCAACATAGAATGCTAACAAAGCAAACATCGTTGCTGACAATGGAGTAAAAATATTATCAAACATCCACTTAAATAGACCGCCTTCTGTAGAAATATGTGCTCCCCATTCTACAGCTTTAACAGTTTCTGAGGATCCAGATGCTAAAATAGCTTGCTCAGCAGCACCTTGAGTAAAGTATACTTCTTCTCCAACAAAGAAAGCTCCCTTCATGAAGAAACCAATCGTAAAAGCAAAAAAGAAAGATGCTATAGCAACTACACTGTACTGCCAACCCGATTGTCTTTTTACAACTTTTAGAAATTGTAATTTTAAAAGATTTAACGCTCCAAGAAAAATTGCAAAACTTGCAATAATATCATACCATTGAGTAGCGTCATCATTCACAAATGCTTCAACTGATTCATTATTAATAAACCATCCAAACAGAGTTAAAGATCCAAAAAATGCAACAATACCGATTGGGATATATCTCTTTAAAAACACTTTATAAACCCAACCATGTTAGAAGGTTAAAACTAGTTAATCCTAAATCTGATAAAGCACGAGACAATAATGCAACACCAATAAAACTAATCAACATTAATTTTACCATATCTTGAGTTTTAACACCTGCAATTAATTCAGGCTTTCTTGAAAGGTATGCACTTGCTGCAAAGTATTCTTCACCCATTAAGGTGTAGTCACATGCAGTCACAAAGAAAGGAATTTGTGCTTGAGACGCAGTACCTGCAATCTGAATCGCACCAATGCTATTACCGGTTTCTGCAAACAATAATGATTCTGCATAAAATTTACCCATATACATACATGCCGCAGGCTTATCTCTTTGCATAATTCCATTTACTCCTGCAGCATAAGCAAATTGGTCATCTGTAACATAATGAACCATATCTTCATTGAACATCTCTGGTCGACCTTGTGTTAAATAAGCTTCTTTACAAGATTCTCTAGCAGCCTGCATAACAATAGATCTTGCAACTGGAACGTCAAGACTTGTTTCATATTGTGCGGTCATTTGTGCTACATGACCTAAAATAATTACACCCGCAACAGTTTCAACTTCATTCATATCCATAATACCAGGAACATAAAGAATAGGTCGTCCCATTTCAGTGGAACGTCCAACAGCTTCTTCTACAGCTTTCAAACCTGGAATAGTACGTAAAAAAATTGAGTCAGCAGAAATTCTAGCTTCTTTTACTTCATTTAACATTACCATTATAATAGTAAGTAAGAGAGCAAACATTACTGCTCTTTCTGACTGAAAAATGTGAATAGACTCTGGAAGTTGGGTTAAAACAAAGGTAAAAATTGTAATACCTAAGAAACCTATTGAATATGTTTGTATTTGCTTGTTATTCACTTTTACTTAATCTTTCTAATTCACAAATTAAAAATTCTACGCTAGAATGCTGTTCAAATAATTCAGCAGCCCTATAATAACCATCTGTTTTGACAAATGCACTAATTATTGGACCAAAAAACACCATTGTTTGACTTCCAATGAAATTTAAAGGCTTAACCATCTCTAGAAAAAAAATTGATGGAGTAATTAATTTTAACTCAACTATCTTATTTGCTAGTTTTGATAAAAATGCTTTATCGTCATTTGTAAGTATATAACTCATTGTAGCTCAACCATTTCAAGATTAGCTCTTGGTATTAGAGTATTTTTTCCATCTATAGAAATTTCAGCTACTCTTACCATTGTTTCTGACTCCATTTTATTTAATTCTGAAGGCAAAGAACTTACTGTTCCAATTTTTCCAAAGTTAGGTGAGCGAATCACTCTAACAGTACTTCCTTCTTGAATACCCTCTGGCTCTTTAGATAGAGAATCTTCTGACTCAGAATCACTACTTAAAGGAATTACAATTTCGGGGCGAATTACACCTGCTCTAATCTGAGTTGCGCCGTTCACCGATGCTTCATTTCCGTGATTATTTTTTAACAATTCGAATGTAGCATCACTCATTGGAATAGATCCATACCCTTCAGTGACAATTAATGCTGTAGGCAACTTTTCTGTACCTGTAATTGCAACACCTAAATCATAGCCTAATACTGCTTTTAAATCGTAGTAATTAAAACCACCTACCACAATTGCAGCTACATTACAACTCATTGCCTTTTTATATGCTTCTAAACTAAGAAATGATCCGCCTATTAAAATTTTTCCTTCCATATCTTTAGTAATTTGATCGGAAGTTAGTTCGTCAGATGAGCTATTAGATACCAATACTAATTCACCTCTTTTTTCTCCAGCGATTCCAAAAATACCTTGGATAAAAGCTGCATCAGATTTTAAGATAATTCCTTCATTTTTAATCACTTCATCAACAGTCCCACTTACGTACGCATCCACTTCCACTGGTATAGGAGCCTCTCTAACAATGACACGTCCTGTACTTTCAGATATAGATTCAATTGTTCCATCTACAGGAGATTCTACTGAAGATTTAAACATACCAAAAATGCCTGCTGTTTCTGCAATCATATCACCTTTTTTAACACTATCACCTTCTTTGATTACCAAGCAATCGACCACATCTCTAGGTTCAATATTTAAAATGTTATTTACTTTCAACATTTGAACATTACCGGGCAGATTTGTAGAGGCAATAATAGTGTCTGGATTTAAAATATCGCCTTTATTAACTAAAACTTTACCTTTGAGAGGTAAAATACGCTCTTTTCTAAAAAGTGTTTTTTGTAAAACTTTTAATCCAGGTGTATAGGAATGTGCCATTAGAAAAGATCTCCTTTAGGATATTCATCTACTGCATTTGACCAATTTAATAAACTATCAATTCTCTGGGATGGATCTGTAGATAGCGTAATCGGTCTATTACGTCCGTCAAATATCAAACCAACTACCCCTCCGAAAATTACAGACTCTAATGGCTCGCCTTTTCCAGCTCCAACATCTACTCCTCTTGATGGAATTATATTTATATTTACTTCCTCATAAGGAACTTCCAGCATTTCTAATGAACCTTCTAAAATTTCTATCTCTTTTGTAGATCCATCTTTAAATGTCAGTGAAACCTGTGCCATTTTAGATTTTGGCTTAACTTTTCCAACTGGGGTAATACATGTTCCAAGTCTAATTAAGCAGTCGTTATCAAACACTTCTAAAGCAGCTTGACTAGCGTCATCCTTTAATTCTTTTTTATCAATATTTGCTAATACTCCTAGTTGGGGCATCATAAAAATTGAATCTACTGCTAGTTGCGTAATACCTTCGGGCATGAAAGCATCAATAAGCATTCTAGCGGATTGTTGACGACGAGGAGCATGTGACAATACGCCACCTGATCCTACCAATAAATCTAAATCCATCATATTAACTAAAGATTGTCCACTAGAAGACTGTTCAAATGCATCAGATATAGTTCGCTCTGATT
>JAQXAG010000075.1 GCA_029253045.1 Fidelibacterota bacterium
GTACATTATCATATGTACCATATCTATTAACAATCTTATCGATACTAATAGATCCAAAAACTAATGCCTGATGTGAGTGATTTGAAGTCATAAAATTTTTTACTAAGATAACAACGTAAACAATATGAAAAAAGAAAAAATAGTCTTAGGTATTAGTGGAGGCGTTGATAGCTCCGTAGCAGCGGTGTTATTACAAAAAAGTGGATATGATGTGTACGGTGTATTTATGAAAAACTGGGACGATAAACATGCCATTTGCTCTGCAGAAGATGATTATGCTGATGCGCTCAGTGTATGTAAAAAGTTAAATATTCCTTTAAAAAAAATTGATTATACAAATCAATATAAAGATAAAGTATTTAAGCAATTTCTAGATGATCATGTGCACGGATTGACTCCAAATCCTGATATATTATGCAATAAAGAAATTAAATTTGAAGTCTTCCAAAATTACGCAAATGAAATAGGTGCTACAAAAATTGCTACAGGACATTATGCAGATAAATATGATGATAGCTCTACATGTTATTTAAAAAAAGCTACAGACCTTTCAAAAGACCAGAGCTACTTTCTTCATCAATTAGGTCAATCAGAATTAAAAGGTACAATCTTCCCTTTAGGTAAAATATTAAAAAAAAATGTCAGAATAATTGCAAAAAAGTATTCTCTCATTAACTATAATAAAAAAGATAGCACTGGAATATGTTTTATTGGAGAAAGAAAGTATAATGATTTTGTAGGAAAATACTTAACCGTAGAGAAGGGAAATATTCAGTCTCTTGATGGAGAAATTTTAGGGACCCATAATGGTCATATCTATTTTACAATCGGCCAAAGGAAAGGTTTGGGTATTGGTGCAAGACTCACTTCGCAAGACAAGCCTTGGTATGTAGTAAAAAAAGATATTGATAAAAACATTATTTTCGTAGCTCAAGGTGAAAATCATCCTGCACTTTTTAGCAAACAAATTATAGTAGAGCATGTAAATTGGATTAATCTAAAACCTAAAACATTCCCAAAAAAATATTTTGCCAAAGTAAGATACAGGGATAAAGATAAGCTATGTACTATTTTTTCATTAGATAACGATACATATCTCGTTAAATTTAAATCTAAACAAAAGGCCATTACTCCAGGACAATCAATTGTCTTATATGACAAAGAAGGTGTTTGTATTGGAGGTGGTATTATTTCAAAAAGAGATATACCTTTTTTGAAGGAGAGTATTTAAGTGAGCAATAAATTACATATTGGTATTCTTGCAGCTGGAAAAGGCTCAAGAATGGAGTCTACATTACCCAAGGTCTTACATAAATTAAACGGTAAAAGCTTAATTGACTATGTACTAGAAACCGCATCAGAACTAAATCCAGAATCTACAACGCTTGTAGTTGGTTTTGAAAAAGATCTCGTAAAGAGCCATACTCAAAATTATAAAGTGAACTACGTATCTCAAGATAATCAACTAGGAACTGGCCATGCTGTATTACAAATGCAAAGCATATTAGAAAATCAGCACGGACATTTATTAATTTTATCTGGGGATGTTCCGAATATAAGCTCAAATAGTCTCTTGCCTATTATAAGTCATCATATTAAAAATAATCGCTGTGCAACAGTAGTTACTGCAGTTGTCAGTGATTCTACTGGGTATGGTCGTATTGTAAGAAATATTAATGGGGAACTACTAAAGATTGTTGAAGAAAAAGATTGTAACGATGAACAGAGAGGCATTAAAGAAATCAATTCTGGTATATTTATATTTAAAATATCAGAATTATTTCCTGAATTAAAAAACATAAAATCTAATAACGCACAGAGTGAATACTATCTAACTGATGTTATGGAATTAATTGGCAAAAAAATGCCAGTTCATGCAAGCATAATTGAAGATTCTTCTGAAGTGCTAGGAATTAACACTATAAATCAATTAAGTGATCTGGAAAATAATAACTCATGAAATACTTTTTGAATGCCATTATTATTATTCTTTCATTTATAATCATAACATTTGGATGGTCCATATCTAAAACTTTAATTGACAAAAATGCTATGACTATAATAGAGTCTTCAAGGGTAAAATCAACAACAAAAATTAAACTATTTGAAAATTATGACAATCAAACATTAAAGGTTGGTATACTAAATGGATGTGGTGTTAGCGGAATAGGAAATCAATTTTCTGAAATGTTAAATAGTAAGTATGGACTTGTAATTGTAAGAACTGAAAATGCAGATAATTTTGACTATGAAACAACTAAAGTGGTAATCATTAACGAGTCTAATCCTAATATTGAAAATATATTAACTATTTTAGGAATGACTATTAATGATGAAAACGTAGAATTTAATAGCTCTTATAATCCTCAAGAAGATATTCAAATAATCATTGGAAAAGACTACTCAGATTTTCTTAACTTGAACCAATGAAAACAAATCCATTATTAAAAAAAATTGTTACGCTAGCTGAAGAAAAAAAGGCTGAAGAATTAGTAGCGCTTAACGTTACAAAAATCACTTCATTGTCTGATTATTTTGTGATTTGCTCTGCTAAGAATATGATTCAGGTCAAAGCAATTGCTGATAATATTAAAGATAACATTGATGAAAAGCCTTGGCGAACAGAAGGATACCAAAATTCAAATTGGATCATTATTGATTACGTAGATGTTGTAGTGCATATCTTTTTTGAAGAAACCCGTCGTTATTACGACCTCGAACGCATCTGGTTTGATGCGAAAACTGTCAAAATATAATGATTCAAAAGAAATTAGAATCTTTTATAGGTGAATACTTAAAAGCTAATAGTTGTGAGATTCAAAATTGGAGTGTTTCAGCTAATACAAAGCAAGGTTTTGGAGATTACTCATCTAATATTGCACTTATTTTATCAAAGAAAATTAGACAAAATCCAATGGAAATTGCCGAAAAAATAGTTGCATCTCATAATAAAGATGAATCTCTCTTTTCTTTATCTGCAACCAAACCAGGATTCGTCAATTTTCACATTTCTGTCGATTATTATTTAAATATTTTAAAAAAAATTTTAGATGAAGGAACTGATTTTGGTAAACCTGTTAAGCATGCTAAAACTGCGAATGTAGAATTTGTAAGTAGTAATCCTACCGGTCCACTTACTGCCGGTCATGGTAGAAATACAATACTTGGCGATATGGTATCAAGCATTCTAACATGGCACGGCTATAATGTTACACGAGAGTATTACTACAATAATGCAGGTAAACAAATGCGAATGCTAACTGAATCTTCTTATGCAAAATATGCAAAGAAGATTGGTAGAGACGTAGCTCCACCTGAGAGTGGCTATATTGGAGAATACTTAGATGATATTGCCAATGAAATCATTCAAAAGTTTGGTAAAAATTTAGATTCAGACAGTGTGGAATTTCGAAAATTTACAGAAAAAAAGATTTTTGATAGCATTAAAGGTACTTTAAAAAGCCTTGGTATTGAATTTGACATTTTTTCAGAAGAACAAAGCCTATATGAAAATGGTGCTATTAATAATGTATTGAGAAGATTAGAAGAATTATCCTTATCATATAAAAAAGATGGGGCTACATGGTTTAAAACAACTAGCTTGGGCAAAAAAGAAGATAAAGTTTTAGTAAAAAGTACTGGTGAGCCAACATACCGTCTACCAGATATTGCATATCATATAGATAAAGTAGAAAGAGAATTTGATTTAATAGTAGATATATTCGGAGCAGATCATATTGATACTTATCCAGATGTATTACTAGGATTGGAAGCTTTAGGTGTCAAAACAGATCATATTAAAGTAATCATACACCAATTTGTTACTCTTAAAAAAGGTGATGAGGTCGTAAAAATGTCTACTCGAAAAGCAAATTTTATTACACTTGATGATTTAGTAGAGCAGTTAGGTGTAGATGTTGTGAGATATTTCTTTATTATGAGAGGCGCAAATAGCCATCTAGATTTTGATTTTGATTTAGCTAAAGATGAATCTGAAAAAAATCCGGTTTATTATTTACAATATGCGCATGCAAGAATTTCTAATTTGATTATAAGATATGATAATGAGATTAAAGAAAAGACAGATCTTGATATGAGTCTCTTAAATGAAAAAGATGAAGTATCTCTTATAAAGAAATTATCAGCATTCCCTACAAAAATGAATGAATTACACCAATCTTTAGAGCCAAGGAAATTAGCTACCTATCTTGAAGAAGTTGCTGCAGCATACCATAAGTTTTATGGTAACCATAAAGTCATTAATCTTGATAATATTCCATTATCTTATGCAAGAAAAAATCTTTGTAATGCTACGCAAATTATTTTAAAAACAGGGTTATCTATTTTAGGAATTACTGCTCCTGAAAAAATGTAAAATAGCATGTCTGATATAACAAGACGAGAATTTATTCGAAGAAGCTTAATACTTTCTGCTGGTGCATCATTGATAATTTCTTGTGAGGACAACGAAAATATTCCATCTAATCCTATCTCAAGCTCTCCAGGAATGCTGAGCTCAAATGGTAATGCAAAAAAAATTATAGTAATAGGTGCTGGTATGTCTGGGTTGGTTGCGGCATATGAATTAGTTAGAGTTGGGCATGATGTGACTATTTTAGAAGCGAGAGATAGAATAGGTGGCCGAGTCCTTACTATTCGATCCCCATTTTCGAATAACCATTTTGCAGAAGGTGGTGCTGCGAGAATCAAGCCCAGCCATAATCTAACCCTTGGTTATGCCAATCATTTCAATTTAAACTTAGACCCCTTTTATGCTACTTCTGGAGATTATGTAAATATGTCAAATGGGAATCGTGAAATTATTTCAAATAATACTTACTTAAATACTAGCTATGGTTCCATTTTACGTAATGAATATTTGAAAATACGGGGCGGGTCAGATCTCCTGCCACATTCATTTTATAATTCTAGCGCTTTAAATAATAAAATATATCTTGGGGTTCCAGTTACTTCTATTCACCAACAGAATAATAATGTAACTGTCCAAACTTCTAATGGTAATCAATTTATTGCTGATAGAGTACTATGTACGGTACCTATAACGGTACTTAATAAAATTCAATTTACTCCACCGCTATCACCCGAAAAGCAAACTGCAATGAACGGTGGATATCGCTATGCACCCTCAACTAGAGTTTATATGCAATTTCAAAATAGATTCTGGGAAAATGAATCTTTGAATGGTTGGGGTAATAG
Source organism: Fidelibacterota bacterium (assembly GCA_029253045.1). GTDB lineage: Bacteria > Fidelibacterota > Marinisomatia > Marinisomatales > Marinisomataceae > Marinisoma. The sequence continues at coordinate 5,218 of JAQXAG010000075.1, forward strand.
TGATATACCTGAAGAAATATGGCAACCTACATGGGACTTGGCAGGCTCTACTGGAATCATAATGTCTTATTTGCGTTGGACTGCTGCACAAGAAATGGATGCATTAAGTGAAGAAGAACGTATCAATTATATATTAAGTCGTTGGGAAAATATTTTTCCTGGTGCAGCCAGTAGTCTACAAAGTGGGATGTCTCAATCTTGGGCTGAAGAAGAATGGTCTAAAGGCGCATGGGCCTCACCTACAGGCTCTCAAGATGCCGCTCTGGCAAATCATATCGGCTTAGCTGAAGATCGTATTCATTTTGCTGGTGAGCATGCATCAGATGATCATGGCTGGATGCAAGGGGCATTGTTTTCTGGACTGCGTGCAGCTGCAGAAATTAATGAAGGAAATTGATGCTTACTATAGGTCACAGAGGTGCTCGTGGATATATTGCAGAAAACACTATAGAATCTATACAAAAAGCTCTGGATTTAAATGTTGATGGTATTGAAATAGATGTTTTCAGATGTGCATCTGGAGAAATTGTAGTATTCCATGATACAAAACTTAAACGCCTTACTGGACATAATGGATTGATTGAAGAAACTACTTTTGAGGAATTAAAAAATATACTAGTAGCAGGAAGATATAGAATACCTACACTTCAACAGGTACTTGAAAAGATAGATGGTAAAATATTACTAAATGTTGAACTAAAAGGTGAAAATACTGCTATTCCAACTGCAACTATACTAAAACAATATCTTAGTGATTCACAATCTGACATCAAAAAATTAATTGTTTCTAGTAAAAATTGGAAAGAATTAACACTTTTCAAAAATCTTGGTACCAATATACCTATCGGTGTGCTTAGTAATTATAATATATTTTTAGAAAAAGGATTAAACGATATAATCAAAAAGGGTGAGGAGCTGAATGCTGTAGCTATACACCCTAAATTTTCTATTTTGAATAAGAAAGCAATAGATCGGATGCACTCTGCCGGATTTTTAGTATATAGCTGGACTATCAATAGAGAAAAAGACATTAAGCGCGCAATTGCGTTAGGTGTTGATGGAATCATTACTGACTTTCCCGATCGGATTCCAGATTAATATATGTGTGGAGGCGGGGAGATTCGAACTCCCGTCCATAATAGAGAAAAGATAAATATCTACATGTTTAGTTACTCGATCAAGTTTCGCCTTATACAGGTTCAAGAACAGACGAATATAAGACTATCTTCTAAGTGGTCACTTATTTAATCGAAGCAAAAAAATAAGCTATCTCATTTTTATGACATCATTCAGACAGCGATGAGAAACGCCTACTGGTGATGGGTTATAGCAACTAAGCTACAGCCATTTGGCCATAATCGGCACTTAATACAGTTTAGAAGTTTTGAGAGTTACTAAGCTCTACATGCAACTTAAAATTTCTTTCTAAAATGTCGAAACCGGTCGCCCCCAATTGTCAAATACAATGGAAGATACGACCTTTTTTATAAACAAAAAAGGCTCTGTAGCGCCAACCTCAGAGCCTTTTCGATTGCTTGTATTTGCGTACAATATCTAATTAAAGACTACTTTAAGCTAATAGTGTTTTATATAATTGGGCAATACTTAAATTTAAAAATGTGAAAAAAAAAATTAAAAATCTCTTTTTTACAGTACCGAATCTGGATTCTCGACCTTAAATTAATGCCTAGTTTTGCCGACGTAGCTCAATGGTAGAGCAGGGGCCTTTTAAGCCCTTGGTTGTAGGTTCGAGTCCTTCCGTCGGTACTAAGTTTTATTAAAGTGGTTAATTGTAATGTCTGAATTTCATAATAAACATATCGGTCCTACTTCTAAAGAAGTCACAGAAATGCTTGCTTCTCTCGAATGCAGCAGTTTAAATGATCTGCTTGAAAAAATTGTGCCTAAAAATATTTTGGATATTGATGGCGAATCTATTGGAAATGAAAATTTTTCTGAAAATGATATTTTAAAATACGTAAAAGAACTCGGATCAAAAAATAAGATTTTTCGCTCTCTGATTGGTCAAGGTTATTATGATACCATTACACCTAATGTTGTATTGAGAAATATTTTAGAAAGCCCGGGATGGTATACGCAATATACTCCCTATCAGCCTGAAATATCTCAAGGTCGACTTGAAGCATTGCTTAATTATCAAACAATGATATCACAAATTTGCGAACTACCTATTGCTAATGCATCTTTATTAGATGAAGGAACTGCAGCGAGCGAAGCAATGCTAATGTTCTACAGAAAGAATAGGTCTAGCTCTAATAAGTTTCTTATTGATGAAAACTGTTTTCAGCAAACTATTGATGTTATTGTGTCGAGAGCAGAACCCCTTGGTATTGAAATTGAGATTACATCATATGAAAATTTTGATTATACAGATGCATTTGGATGTATTGTTCAGTATCCAGATCGTTTTGGAAGAATCTCAAATCCTAACGCCTATAAAAAAATAACTGACGCTGCACATGAATGTAACTGTAAGGTAATTTTTGCTACAGATTTAATGTGCTTACAACTATTTAAAGCTCCAGGTTCTTTTGAAGCAGATGTTGCAGTAGGAAATAGTCAGCGCTTTGGAGTACCATTAGGTTATGGTGGACCTCATGCAGCTTTTATGACCACCACAGAAGAATTTAAACGAGATATCCCTGGAAGAATTGTAGGGGTATCGCAAGATAGGCGAGAGAATCAAGCTTATAGATTAACGCTTCAAACTAGAGAGCAACATATTAGAAGAGAAAAGGCTACATCTAACATTTGTACTGCTCAGGTTCTGCTTGCAATTATTTCAAGTATGTATGCTATTTTCCATGGCCCAAAAAAATTGAAAGAGATTGCAAATAAGATTCATAATCATACTAAAAATCTTGCAGAAAAATTATGTGATCAAGGGCATGAGATTATTCTTGATAACCAATCATACTTTGATACTTTATCCATCAAATTAAATAATTTAGATCACAAAACTCTTGAAGAGAGAGCTTTGAATAAGCTATTTAATTTTAAATATCATGATGATGGCTTAGTAGGTATTTCATTAGATGAAAAAACTTCTGATAGTGAAATAGAGCAAATTTCTAGATTATTTATTACAGATTCTAATTCAAAAAGTACTAGTCCAATCTTTAATACAACAAGAGATGGGGTAACTTTACAACATTCTATTTTTAATAGTATTCATTCAGAAACTGAGATGTTAAGATATATTCATAAGTTAGAAAAAAGAGATTTATCTCTCAACCATAGTATGATTCCATTAGGATCATGTACCATGAAATTGAATGCTACCGTAGAAATGATTCCTATTAGTTGGCCAGAGTTCAATACTATTCATCCTTTTTCTCCTGCGAGCCAAACAATAGGTTATAAAACAATGATTGATCAATTAGAGGTGATGTTATATAAAGTAACTGGATTTGACGCTGTATCATTTCAGCCTAATTCTGGTGCACAGGGAGAATATGCCGGATTACTCACGATTCAAGAATATCATAAACATAATGATTCTGATAGAAATATATGTATTATTCCAGAATCTGCACATGGTACAAACCCAGCAAGCGCAATTATGGCCGGCTTAAAGGTGGTAATTGTTAAATGTGACGATAATGGTAATGTTGATTTTGAAGATTTAACAAATAAGGTGAAGGATGCTGGAGATAAATTATCTTCTCTTATGGTCACTTATCCATCTACCCATGGAGTTTTTGAGCATAATATTGATGAAATCTGTACTTTAGTTCATGATAATGGTGGACTTGTTTATATGGATGGTGCAAATCTAAATGCAATGGTTGGAGTATGTAAGCCAGGCAATTTTGGTGCAGATGTGATGCATATTAATCTACATAAAACATTTTGTATTCCTCATGGTGGTGGTGGACCAGGAATGGGGCCCATATGTGTAAATGATAAACTAAAACCTTACCTACCCAAACATCATTTTACCGATGAAGACTATTCCTACTCTGTTTCATCCTCTCCTTATGGAAGTGCGAGCATATTATTGATATCATATATTTACATGAAATTAATGGCTGGTCAAGGACTGCTCAAAGCGTCGCAGATAGCAATCTTAAATGCGAATTATATGGCAAAAGAATTAGAAAATGATTATACAATTTTATACCGTGGTAAAACTGGATTAAATGCGCATGAGTTTATTATTGACTGCAGAGAATTCAAAAATACTTCAGGAATTACCAACGAAGATATTGCAAAGAGATTGATTGATTATGGATACCATGCACCAACAATGTCATGGCCTATACCTGGTACGTTAATGATTGAACCTACTGAAAGTGAGTCGAAAGATGAGTTAGATCGGTTCTGCTCAGCGATGATTCAAATTAAAAAAGAGATTGATGAAATTACAGAAGGTAAGGTCCCGAAAGATAACAATGTTCTTGTAAATTCGCCTCATACAATTCAAGATATTTGTGATGATTGGGATCGTCCTTATAGTAAAAATAAGGCTGTATTTCCAAAAGAATGGATAAAAGAGAATAAGTTCTGGCCATATGTATCAAGAATTGATAATGCTTATGGTGATAGAAATTTCTTCTGTGTCTGTCCAGATATAGAGAGCTATAAATAATTAATATTTAAAGTATTCTTGGAGCGGTTCTACACTAATCTTATTCATGTTTGACATTGCTTCTATAGCAGCTTTAGCGCCAGCCAGAGTCGTAATAGTTAAAACATTTTTCATTACTGAAGTCTTTCCAATAGCTTCTTCATCATATCTCGATTGGGCACCATGTGGCGTATTAATTACTAAATGAACATTATCGCTCAAAATTTCATCTACTATATTTGGACGACCTTCTCCGACCTTAAAAACGGGAGTACAATTGATATTGTTTTCTAATAAAAACTCTGCGGTTCCTTTTGTCGCAATAATTGTGAAATTGAGTTTTTCTAAATCTTTAATTATTGGAAGTGCTCGTTTTTTATCTATATCAGTGATAGAAACAAATGCTGTACCTGTTGTTGGCACAGTATATCCATCAGATTGCATTGCCTTTAAAAAAGCTATACCTGGTTCACTATCAATTCCCATTACCTCGCCTGTTGACTTCATCTCTGGACCTAAAAATACTTTCTCATCTTTAAATTTTTTAAATGGTAGTACTGCCTTTTTAACAGCGGTATGTTTGAAATTATTCTCTTTAAGATTAAAATCTTTAATTTTTTTACCTACTGAAAGCTGTGCAGCAATATTTGCTAATGGAACATTACTATATTTACTCACAAATGGCACTGTCCTACTAGATCTTGGATTTACTTCAAGAACGTAAACTTCATTATCTTTTACTGCAAATTGTAAGTTGATTAATCCTACCACATTTAACTCTAATGCTAACTTAGTTGTCATATCTATAATATCTTTTTTGACTTTACTGCTCATATCATAGGGAGGTAAAACACATGATGAATCTCCAGAATGTACACCCGCTTCTTCAATATGTTGCATAATGCCAGCAATAAACACCTCTTCTCCATCACATAAAGCATCAACATCAAACTCGAATGCATTTTCAATAAATTGATCAATAAGTATTGGATGGTCATTTGTTGCTTCAGCTGAGCGGAAAACATAATCTACAAGTTGTTCTTTATTATAGACAATCTGCATAGCTCTTCCGCCTAACACATAGCTTGGTCTTACCAGTACTGGGAATTGAGCAATTTCTCCGAAATTGATAATTTCTTCATAATTTTTTGCAATACAATATTCTGGTATTTGAATTTTTAATTTTTTAATAATTTTAGCAAATTCTTCTCTGTTTTCAGCCAAATCAATACTAGCTGACGAAGTACCAAATATTTTTACACCTTCATTTGTTAATTGTTCAGCTATTTTTAGAGGTGTTTGACCTCCAAACTGAACAAGAACTCCATCAGGTTTTTCAAATTCAATTATATTCATAATATCTTCAAATGTAATTGGTTCAAAGTATAATCGATCTGCTAAATCAAAATCAGTTGAAACTGTTTCTGGATTACAATTCACCATAATAGATTTATACCCAGCCTCTCTAAGTCCATACACTGCTTGAACACAGCAATAATCAAATTCAATTCCTTGGCCAATACGATTTGGTCCTCCGCCTAAGATCATTACCTTTCGTCCATCAAGCGGTTTAATATCATGTGTTGATTCATAAGCAGAATATGAATATGGTGTTTCTGCAGTAAACTCTCCAGCACATGTATCTACAACTTTAAATACTGGCTTTAAGTCTCGCTCTTTTCTCATGTGCCTTATTTCTTCAGCTGTTCTGTTAGTTAGTGCACCTACTTGAATATCAGAGAATCCATTTTTTTTGAGCAATTCTAAGTCATCTAATGAATTATGATGATTTTCCAAATAAACAATCTCTGCTATTTCATTTAAGAACCAAGGATCGATACCAGTATTATTATGAATTTCTTCTATTGTAAACTTTTCTTTAATCGCTTCTTTCACTTTTAAAATTCTGAATGCGCTTCCATCATTGAGAGATGATATATCTAGTGATCGATAGCGCTTAATCTCCGGATCTTCATTTCTTGGATCTTTAGTTGAAAGTCCTGGTAAATTTAACTCCAATGATCTAAATGCTTTCTGGAATGATTCTCTGAATGTTCTACCAATAGACATTGCTTCGCCTACGGACTGCATTTGTACTCCTAATTTTCCAGATGCCGAAGAGAATTTTTCAAAATCAAATCTTGGTAACTTTGTTACGATATAATCAATTGTTGGTTCAAACGCAGCTAGTGTTTTATTAGTAATGTCATTTTTTAATTCATCCAAAGAATAACCTACTGCTAACTTGGCAGCTATTTTGGCAATTGGAAAGCCTGTTGCTTTAGAAGCAAGTGCAGATGAACGACTTACCCTAGGGTTCATTTCAATAATTACCATTCTACCATCTTTTGGGTTAATTGCAAATTGAACATTAGAGCCTCCCGTATCGACTCCAATTTTTCTAATACATTTTATTGCTGCATTTCTCATATGCTGAAATTCTTTATCTGTTAAAGTCATTGCTGGAGCTACCGTTATAGAATCTCCTGTATGTATTCCCATAGGATCTATATTTTCAATAGAGCAAATAATAATAACATTATCATTAGGGTCTCTAATAAGCTCTAATTCATATTCTTTCCATCCTAATAAATATTCTTCGACTAGTACTTGGCCTGTAGGACTTTCTTTCAGTCCTTTTTCAATAGAGCCTTCAAATTCTTCTTCATTATATGCAACAGAACCGCCCGAACCTCCAAGTGTGAAAGATGGCCTAATAATAGCAGGTAAAGAAATATTATCGAGCAATTTTTTTCCTTCTTCTAATGATTGAATAGTATGTCCATATGGCAAATCTAAACCAATATCGAGCATTGCTTCTTTAAACTGCTCTCTACTTTCTGCTGTTTCAATAGCTTTTTTATTAGCACCGATGAGCTCTACATTATATTTTTCTAGAATTCCCTGATTATCTAAATCCATCGCTACATTTAAAGCTGTTTGTCCGCCTACTGTAGGTAAAATAGCATCTGGCTTTTCTTTTTGAATAATTTCTTCAACATATTGTACTGTAATAGGCTCAATATATGTTCTGTCAGAAAATTGTGGATCTGTCATAATCGTTGCGGGGTTCGAGTTAATTAATACAACTTTATATCCTTCTTCTTTTAGTGCTTTAATAGCCTGTGTTCCAGAATAATCAAATTCACAACCCTGACCAATGACAATCGGTCCCGCACCAATGACTAGAATTGTTTTAATGTCTGTTCTTTTAGGCATTTGAATCCATCATATTGAAAAATTTCTTAAAAACATACCTTGAATCATGTGGCCCCGGACTTGCTTCCGGATGGTATTGAACTGAATATGCCTTCATATCTTCGCATTCGATTCCTGCAATAGTATTATCATTAAGATGGGTATGTGTTACTGTAATATTAGATGCTAAGGAATTATCACTAACAGCAAAACCATGATTTTGGGATGTTATTTCAATTTTATTAGTTTTTAAATTTTTGACAGGTTGATTAATTCCTCGATGTCCAAATTTCATTTTAAATGTTTTAGCTTCTAGTGCTAAAGCTAAAATTTGATGACCAAGACAAATACCAAATATAGGTTTTGTTCCTAATAACTTTTTAACCGCTTCAATTCCATATGATACTGCTGAAGGATCTCCCGGTCCATTAGAAAGAAATATACCGTCGGGGTTATACTTCAATACCTCTTCTGCTGTTACAAATGCCGGGAAAATAGTTACTTCTGCATTATTTGCTAGCAGTATATCATAAATATTACTTTTCATGCCATAGTCAATAGCTGCAATTTTATACTTTGGGTTATCTACAATACAAAGAGTTGTTTTTTCTTTTCTAGAAACTTCCTTTGCTAAATCTAAACCTTCCATCGAAGGTATATCTTTAATTTTTTTGGCTAAGCTATCAATATCAAAATCATTGGTAGAAATGATTCCTTTCATTGATCCATTATTTCTAATATGAATAGTAAGGGCTCTCGTATCAATATCCTGTATACCAACAACTCTATTTGATTTTAAAAATTCTTCTAATGAACTACTAGATCTCCAATTTGAAGGGGATAACGATTCATTTTTGATAATAAACCCTGAGGCATGTATATTTGAAGATTCTATGTCGGATTCGTTCGTTCCATAATTACCAATATGTGGACTACACATAACAATCATTTGCTTTGCGTAAGATGGGTCAGTTAAAATTTCTTGGTATCCTGTCATCCCAGTATTAAAACATACTTCTCCGGATGTTTCCCCTAACGAACCAAGACTTTTTCCTTTAAAAAAAAGACCATCCTCTAAAAATAGGATAGCCTTTTGGTGTTTTCGCATGAGTAGATTTTACCCCATATATATTAAAATTAAAACCTTATTTTTTTACCTGTATGCATTGTTCGCACTGCTGCTACAGTTGATAGAGTTGTAAATATAATCAAAAAGATAAAAGATGACTTAAAGTCAGCATCTGAAACTCCTAATGTTGTATATCTTAAAGTATTAATAGCATAAAAAATTGGATTTATCAAGCTGATCGTTGTTGCCCAAGCTGGTAACATCTTTATGGAATAAAAAATTCCTCCAAGAAAGCTAAATGGTGTGATTATAAAATTTTGAATTAGTGCTAATTGATCCCAAGAATCAGATAGCTGTCCAATTAGTAGTCCTAGGCTAGCAAAAGACCATGACACAAGAAAGATAGCGATTAAGGTCAAGGGTAAGTCATTGATTGGCATACCAGCAAGCCAACAAATTAATAATATCAATGTGCCGTTAACAAATCCTCTGACTGCTCCTCCTATAATAAATGACAAGGATAATTCTAAACTAGATAAAGGTGTAATTAATAGCTCCGGTAATGTTTGAAGGAGTTTCATTTGGAGCATAGAGGAGGCTGTATTTGCCGTAGCATTTGTAATAACATTCATCATCAATAATCCAGGGAGAATATAAATCTTATAAGAAACGCCACTGATTTCTGAAATTCTATTCTCTAGAGCTACTCCAAATACAAATATATATAGTAGTGTTGTTATTACACCAGGTATAATTGTTTGTCTCCAAACAGAGAAAAATCTCATAACTTCTTTTGAAGATAAAGTATAAAAACCTATCCAATTACTAATCATTAATTTTTCTCCCCGTTAAATCTAGAAAGACATCTTCTAGTGAAGCTTTAGGAAGCTGGACATCTTCAATTCTGATATTATTCTCGGATAATTTTAATATGATTTTTGGTAAATCTAAATTGGGCTGCTTTGTTAAAATTTCTATTCTATTTTGATTGATAGCAGGATTAAAGTCTTTTAGAATAGTATCTAAATTTGGAAAATTCTCTTTCGTGTGAATAATGATTCCTGATTTATTCACCATATTTTTTAAATTTTTAACGGTATCTTCCACAATCAACCTGCCATTATCTATAATTCCAACTCTTTCACATAAAAGTTCGGCCTCATCAATATAGTGAGTGGTTAATAATATAGTTTTTCCTTCTGCGTGAAGCTCATTAAGATATTTCCATAAATCATGTCTCAACTCTACATCAACTCCCGCAGTAGGTTCATCTAAAATCAGAATTTGTGGATCATGTACTAGTGCTTTAGCAATTTGTAGTCTTCTTTTCATTCCCCCGGAAAGCATTCGCATTTTTTTATTACGATGCTCATATAAGCCTAGTTTATTAAGAATATAGTCAATTCTCTGTTTTGAATTTTTTCTGGTCACGCCATAATATCCAGCTTGGTAGTACAATAATTCTTCTACTGGAAAAAAGAAGTCATTGCTCAATTCTTGACAAGCAATTCCAATTTGAGATCTAGCATACCTAAAGTCTGATACAATATTTTTTCCTAAAATTTTTACTTCTCCATCAGTAGGCTTAACTAGGCTGGTAATAGCATTAATAGTTGTGGATTTTCCCGCACCATTGGGACCAAGAAGGCCATAGAATTCTCCTTTTTTAATAGATAGATCAATGCCCTTAACAGCATATACATCATCATATTTTTTATGCAGATTAATTATTTCAATGCCAAGATCTTTCAACTATTTCCCCTTTTGAATTTTATATATAGCTCTTAAATATTCATCTATATATAGCTCATTATAAATATCTTCTCCAAAAGATGCAATCATATGCTGCTAGCATATTTAATTAATAAATTTGTCTAATTCGGCTTCTCTGATAACTTCTATATTTAAAGCTTCAGCTTTTTTCAGCTTTGATCCTGCGTTGTCTCCGACAATCAAAAAGTTTGTTTTTGAGGAAACTGAGCTTGAAACCCTACCACCTTTATTCTCTAATATTTCTTTTATTTTATTTCGGTTGTGATTTTTAAAACTTCCGGTAATGACAAATATTATGTCTTTAAATTCTCCAGAATTTTCAAAAATGGTTTGATTAATATTTACACCATTAGCATAGCAGCTATCAATTAACTCTTTATTTGAAGAAACATTAAAAAAGTCTATAATTGATTTTGCTACAATTAGACCTACGCCATCTATATTTTCTAACTCTTCTAAGGATAGTGTTGATAAATGTTCAATAGAAGACTTACAATGAATATCCAATATTTTTGATATATGTTGACCTACATTGGGAATACCAAGTGCAAATAAAAATCTAGGAAACGTTGTTTTTTTAGATTCATTAATTGAGGTAATAAGATTCATTGCAGATTTATCTTTAAATCGTTCAAGGTTAATTAAATCGTCATATTTTAATCTATATATATCATCAAAACTCTCTAAAAGGTCTGCTTCTAATAATTGTTTAACAATTTGTGGGCCCATACCTTCAATATTCATGGCATTTTTGGAGCAAAAGTGTTCAAGCATTCCCATTACTCTAGATTTACAATTTGGATTTATACATCTGTAAGCGGCTTCTCCATGAATACGTTCGATTTTACAATTAGGGTCAGGCCAATTAAAATCACTAATTGCAAACTTCTGTGTATTTTTAGGCCTTTTTCCTTTTAAAACTTGGGTAATTTTAGGTATTACATCTCCTGATCTTTCTACTATCACATAGTCATTAATTCTAATATCTTTTTTATCAATTTCATCTTGATTGTGTAAAGTAGCGCTGCTAATTATTGTTCCAGATATTTCTACTTCTTTAATTTTTGCTACCGGAGTAATAACTCCTGTTCTTCCTACTTGAAGAACTATATCTATAATCTGCGTTTCTGCATTTTTTGATTTGAATTTTGCAGCAATAGCCCATCTTGGAGATCGCGCTCTATCACCTAATTTAGATCTTAGTGCATAATTATCAACCTTGATAACAGAACCATCAATTTCATATGGAATACTTTCTCTTCTATGCTCTAAGTCTCGATGATAAGAAATCATACTATCAATACAATCAATTTTCTTTGCTAAAGGGTTGACTGGCAAACCTATAGATTTAAGATATGATAACATATCCCAGTGAGTATTTGTGTCTAAACCTTTACTCGCCCCGAGTTCATAACAGAATATAGATAGCTTCCTCTTTGCAGTGATATGCGGATCCAGTTGCCTCACACTTCCAGCTGCTGCATTTCTGGCATTAGCAAATAGCTTTTCATCATTCTGAGATCTTATTTCATTCAATCTGGCAAAGTCAGATTTTAACATAAAGATTTCTCCTCTAATTTCTAAAAAATGAGGATAATTTTTTCCTCTTAGAATCATAGGTATGGCATTAATAGTCTTAATATTGTGCGTAATGTCTTCCCCCGTAAAGCCATCTCCTCTGGTAAGCGCTCTTATCAAATTACCATTTTCATAAATTAATGAAACGCCTAAACCGTCAATCTTCGGTTCAGCCACATAGGAGGTTTTACTTTGATCTAACCACTTATTAATTCTTTGATTAAACTCTGAGATTTCTTGCTCATTTATAGCATTGGATAGAGAAAGCATAGGAATCTCGTGGTTATAATTTTGAAATCCACTTTTTATAGGATGACCTACTCTCTGCGTTGGAGATAAAGGTTCAACTAATTTTGGGTTAGCTTTTTCTAAAGATTCTAGCTCTCTAAATAAATTATCGTATTCTGCATCGCTTAAATATGGCTGATCTAATACATAATATGCATAATTATGCTCGTTAATCTGGCTAGTTAAGTTCTTTATCTTTTCTTTAATTTTTGATTCCATAATATTCCTAAAAATCCTACTATAACCATTACTAATAATAGCTGAATTCTCAATTTATTGATTCTAATTGAATTAGCATACATTTTGAATTGATCTTTTGCAATATTATCAAAGTCAAAAGACCATACTAATAATCCGTCTGAATTAGACTGAGCATTATTGCTACGAATTACACCAGGTAAATTGATATTGAATTGAAAGTAATCATTCATTAATTCTGTGTTTTTTAAAAAATCTGCCTCATATTTATCTACAAAAATCTTCATGTCTTGAAAAAAATTTCTTGGGAGTGTCGTTGAAATAGGCTTTAAGGCATCTTTTAAAATTATTGATGAATTTTTATCAAACTTATCTGTCAACTCTCTTTCTTCAGCATAACTAAAATATGAATCTATTTGGTTATTAACTCTTTCTACAAAAATGATGTTCAGGTCAGCTTGTTTATCATACTCTGTTAAGCTTTTTTTAATAATATACTTTTTAGCTGGGACAATCCATGATAAAGAGTCAGCTTCTATATCTAAATATTCAACAATAGAGGGATATTTTTTATCAATAGCTAAGCTATTCACAGTTGATTTAAAGCTATACCTATCCCAAAAAAAATATCCTTTTTTGACTACGTCTATACTGTAGATTAAGCTTTGGCTGTCAGTGAAGCTCATTTTTTTATTTATAGGTTCGGTGCTAATAGTTTCTTTTTCCCAGTTGAGATTTTTAGAAATGACATCTTTTTCATCTAAGAAGGTCATAGTAGTTGCCCATTTAACTAATTCTGAATTTTTAGGGTGTACAAAGTCTTTGTTTTCTAAATCAATCTTATCACCAATAGAGTTATATTTAATAGAGTACTTTCCATCTGGTAGTACAGATATATGTATTAAGTTTTCAACGCATGCTGTCATTAGCATGCATACTATTAATAAGAATACTCTTTTCATTATTTTATGAAATTACTGTGAAATCTTTAGATGTCTTGTTAAGTACAATACAGCCATCATCTGTAACAACGATATCATCTTCGATACGTACACCACCTACATCTTCAATATATATACCAGGCTCCACTGTCATGACATAGTTAGGCTTTAGTATATCTGTACTAACCTTACTGAATCTGGGATCTTCATGAATTTCAAGACCTAATGAGTGACCCAATCCATGGTCAAAGTATTTACCATATCCGGCATCAGTAATATGTGCTCGTGCAATTGTATCAATTCCTTTACATGAGGCTCCAGCTTTAATTCCTTCAATACTTTTGAGTTGAGCTTCTAAAACGATATGATAAATTTCTTTTTGTTGTTCTGAATATCCTTTCGTGGCTACTGTACGAGTCATGTCTGCGTGGTAACCTGCATATTTTGCTCCAGAATCAATAACAACCAATTCTCCTGAACCAATTTTCTTGTCCGTTGGCCTTTGATGAGGCATAGCTGAATGGGGTCCACTACCAACAATTGGTGAGAATGCATCTGCGTCCGCATCTCCGTACTTACGGTATAGAAATGATAATTGATTAGCAATTTCCTGCTCTTCTACTCCAATTTTGATCATTGGAAGTACTTCTGCAAATGCCTTGTCTGTTATTTCTACTGCTGTTTTAAGTGCTTCAATTTCCTTGTTATCCTTTTCCATTGCTAGAGTTTCTACACATCCAATTATATTTTCCCACTTTACGTGGGGCAAAATATTACTGATTTCAGAAAACATTTGATGGGAAACATTTTTGCCGTCAAATCCTATAGTTAATCCACTAGACAGAAAGTTGTTATTTTTGATTACTTGCAAGTGGGGAATGCTATCGATTGTAATATTAGCGCCCCTTACTTCATTCTTAGATTGAACAACATATCTGCCATCTGTAATAAACTCGCAAGTGTCTGGGCCCATCAATAAAGAACCACTAGATCCACCGAATCCACATAGATATTTAATGTGTATCAGGTTAGTAATTAACATCCCATCAACTTTTTTTTCTGCTAGCACTGCACGCAACTTATCTTGTCTTCTTATAAAATATTCTGCACTCATTTTTGGTCCTTTTTTTGATTAAGATTTTGTAATATTTTTTTGGCTTCTAAAATTTGTTTCTTTGATTTTCCATGATTTACAATAGCATTCAAATTTCTTTTTGCTTGAACAGTCTTGCCTTGCTGTATCATTAATTTGATATATGATATAGTAACTAGAGCTGTATTTTTTCTAATTTTTTTAGGCTTAGATACTATCTTATAATCAAGAACAATTTCTGGATTAATTCTTTTTAATTCTTTAACGACTTCCTTGAACAGGGGAGGTTGTGATTTATTTAATATTTCAAATAATAAAAGATAAGCAGCATAATAATTTGTATCATGCTCAATAACTGATATAAGATGTTTTTTTGCTTCTGTAAATTTTTTATTATTAAATGCTTTTTCGCCTTTAAGATAAGTAGTGTGGATATTTGAAATCATCTTCGATTTTCTTTAACCCATTTTTCAATATAATCTAAAGACATTTGAACGGGTGTCCCAGGTCCAAATAATTCTCCCACACCGAGCTTAGCAAGCGCCTCACTATCTTCTTTTGGAATAATACCACCGCCTGTAACTAAAACATTATTTAAGTTAGAAGACTTGATCAAGTTCATCACCTTGGTAAAGATTGTCATGTGTGCACCTGATAAAATAGACAGCGCTATTACGTCTGCACCTTCTTGTATTGCCACCCTAACAATACTTTCAGGAGTTTGGCGAAGCCCTAGATAGATAACATCCATCCCAGCATCGCGATATGCCGCAGCCAAGACTTTAATGCCTCTATCGTGACCATCGAGACCTGGCTTTGCCATTAAGATTCTAATTGGTGGTTTTAAGCTCATAATAGATATAATTTAACTAATCCAGACGTTTGATTCCCCTAATAAATCTCTTAGCATAATAAGAAAATGATTACTGCTAGATACTCTAATTTTTTTTGATATAATTCTACGGGAAGATCCGTCTTCATTGTTCATATGTACTACAAATAAGCTTTGACCCAAATTTTCAGTAGCGTGCTTATACACCTCATCTATAGTATCTTTAGTAACATTTTTTCCTATTTTTATATTAATCTCTTTTAGCTTTAATACTTTTTTGGCATGATTAATAGGAACAACTTCATCTACTATAATCTTTAAATCAGAAAAGTCGTTTTGTGACGTAGAATTACCAACTAAGAATACAATATTACCCTCACTGATAATTTCTTTATACTTTTCAAAAGCATCATGAAATATAATTGATTCAACCTGACCTCCTAAACAATCTAAATTAAAAAAGGCCATAGGTTGATTTTTCTTGTCATAATGAAGCTTGAAACTAGAAACTGCTCCTCCGATTCTAATCAAGCTATTTTCTTTCAGATATTTTTTCTCAGTGAAATCATAGTTACTCAACTCTTCAAGGATATCAGCATATTTTAGAAGTGGGTTACCAGATACATACAAACCTAATACTTCTTTTTCTTTTTTTAGCTTATCCTGATTTTTCCAATCTTCTATTGTCGGTAGGTCAGGCTGCTTAACTAAATCTTCTTCATCTGAAAATAAATCAATTTGATTTTTATTTGATGCCTTATCTACTTGTTGCCCATAGCTAATAGCACTATCTACAGATTCAAATAGCTGGGCTCTATTTGAAGAAATAGTATCAAATGCGCCTGCTAATATAAGACTTTCTAACACCTTTTTATTTACTAAGCGTTGGTCAACTTTTGTTACAAAATCAAATATTGACGTAAATTCTCCTTGTTCTTTTCGGGCTTTAATACATTGTTCTAGAGCTTTAATTCCTACATTTTTAATAGCGTTCAACCCAAATGAGATTTCTTTATCATTTATTGGGATAAAATCGATATCAGACTTATTGATATCTGGAGCATTAACTTTAATTTTTAACTTTCGACATTCATTGATTAGTACAACAACTCTATTAGTATTTGTCATTTCACTTGTTAAATTAGCGGACATAAATTCTGCTGTATAGTGTGTTTTTAGCCAACCAGTTTGATATGCAATATAAGAATAGGCCACTGAATGGCTTTTATTAAAACCATATTGTGCAAATTTATCAATTAATTCAAAAATTTGTTTTGCCTTTGCTTTTGTTAAGCCATTCTTAATTGCACCTTCAACAAATTTTTCTGCCATCTTATCCATTAAGGAGCGAATTTTCTTACCAATAGCTCTTCTCATTTCATCTGCTTCTGAAAGAGTAAATCCTGCTATAATATTAGCAATTTGCATTACTTGCTCTTGGTATACTATAATCCCATGTGTTTCTTTTAAAGCTTCTTCGAGTAAGGGGTGAACATACTCTACCTTTTCTTCCCCGTGAGATCTTTTAATATATCGATCAATATTTTGCATTGGTCCAGGCCTATATAGTGCGTTCATAGCAACTAGACCCTCGATACCTGTTGGTTTCAATTTCTTAAGGAAGTCTCGCATCCCCGCAGATTCAAACTGAAAGATTCCAACAGTTAATCCTTTTGCAAAAAGATCATATACCTTAGCATCATCCATCGGTATCATATTAATATCAATATCTTTATCAAATCTTTCCTTAATTAATTCTAATGCTTTATCAATAACTGTAAGATTTCTGAGGCCTAAAAAGTCCATTTTTAACAGACCCACCGATTCTAGTTCTTTCATATCATACTGTGAAGTCACGTCGCCCTGTGAAGATTTGTATAAAGGCACAAAATCAGTTAGATCTCCTGGCGCAACTACTACTCCAGCAGCATGGATTGATGCATGCCTTGTCATTCCTTCTAAAATCTTGGCATTATCTAATAAATCTTTATGTGATGTTTGAGAAGCAGTTCGTAGCTCTGAACTTTGCTTTAATGCTTTGTCTAGCGTAATATTTGGACCTTCAGGAATCATTTTTGCGATGCCGTCAACTTCAGAATAAGGATAGCTCATAACACGTCCTACATCTCTGATCACTCCACGTGCTTGCATTTTACCGAACGTAATAATTTGTGTTACAGAGTCGTCGCCATATATGCTTTTAATATAATCAATTACTTGACCTCTACGCTCAACACAGAAGTCGATGTCAATATCGGGCATACTAATTCTATCAGGGTTCAAAAAACGTTCAAAAATTAAGTTATGTTTTAGTGGATCAATATTGGTGATGTCTAGGCAATATGAAACAAGACTTCCAGGAGCAGATCCTCTACCCGGACCTACTGGAATTCTGTTTTTTTTAGCATACTGCACAAAGTCTGCTGTAATTAAGAAGTAGCTTGCAAAACCCATTTTCTTAATCACTGATAGCTCATATGCTAATCTTGTGTCCATTTCTTCAGTATGATGAACAAATTTTTGCTTCATGCCTTCTTTGCATAATTTTTCTAAATATCCATCTACGTCTTTTGCATCAGAGCCTTCCGGAATTTTAAACCACGGAAGGTGGTATTCATCCATAGGAATTTCTAGGTCGATACTGTCAGTTATTGCTCGCGTATTTTCTAAAGCTTGTGGAAATTCCTTAAATAAAGAAAACATTTCATCTTGTGATTTAAAATAAAATTCATTTCCCGGATACTTTAATCTTTTAGTATCGCTCAATTGCTTTCCTGTTCCAATACATATATGAACATCGTGAGCAACATGGTGTTCTTTTCTAGCATAGTGCGCGTCATTTGTTGCAATAATTGGCAATCCCATATCTTTGGCTAATTTTGAAGCGAGTTCTATATTTCGTATTTCTTCTGGTATTCCATGATTTTGTAATTCAATGTAATATCTTCCAGGAAAAATGCTTGAATATTCTTCTGCAACCGCCTGTCCTGTAGCATAACCACTATACAAAAGTGCTTCTGGTAAACTTCCTTTCAAACAGGCTGACATACAAATGATGCCTTCATTATATTTTTTTAAAATTTCTAAATCTACTCTTGGCTTGTAGTAAAAACCTTCAAGATAGCCATGAGTTACAATTTTCATGAGATTTTTGTAGCCTTGCAAGTTTTGAGCTATGAGAACTAAGTGATTATAATTGCCCATACCGCCAGACTTGTCTCTGATTAGACTACTGCCTTTTGCAACATAAACTTCGCAACCAATAATAGGTTTGATATTGTTTTTTTTTGCCTGCTTATAAAATGAAATTGCCCCAAATAAATTTCCATGCTCAGTTAGTGCTACTGAGTCCATACTGAGATCGTCCATTCTCTCTAATATAGAATTGACATTTTGTGCTCCATCTAATAGGCTATGGTCTGAATGGTTATGTAAATGTATAAATTCGCTTTTCATTATTTTCTAAAAAATACCTTTATTACTCTTTTATTTCTTTCTAAATCTTTAAAAATTATACTCTCAATATTGCTATTATTACTAATCATATCAATGATTTGATTGGTAATCTGAGATTTAGGGATTTCAAAATACATCGCACCATCAATTTTTAGCAAGTCAAATAAATTATTTATAAAATATTTATAAAATTTTAATCCATCTTCTTTATCTGACAAAGCATTCAATGGGTCATGATTCTTCACTGCACTATCTAGCAATGGAATCTCATTAATATCAAGATAAGGTGGGTTACTTACTATAATATCAAATTTTTTAGGCTTCATATTAAAAATATCCTGCTTGATAATATTTATATTACTCACCTTTAGGCTAATTGCATTTTTGGTCGCAACTTCAATTGCCTTATCTGATATATCAATACCTGTTACTTTAAAACTCTTATAAAGATTGGCAATACTAATCCCTATGCATCCACTACCACATCCTATATCAAGCACTGTTTTGGGCGGCTCATCTTTAAAATCATTTTTAATACAGTCAATTAATAATTCTGTTTCTGGCCTTGGTATAAAAATACCTGGTGGAGTCAAAAAACAATCTTGATAAAAGTAAGTTTTCCCGATTATATGCTGTACTGGCATATCTTCTAATAAAAGCGAAAATGCTGCTTCTAACTTCTGTACTTGTTTATCGGATATAAAAAAATCGTTAGTATATAGTTCAGCTTTTGGTATTTCTAAGAGATCATCAATAATCATTTCTGACTTCTGTTTATACTCGTCTATTTGTTTTTTCTTAAGATCTACTAGCTTCTTATTTAAAAAATCAATCAAGAGATAATTAGAAGGCATATCAATTAATCTTAGAGTTGTCCTCTGCAAGTTTTAATTGCTCTATAATATGATCTAGATCTCCTTCTAGAGTAACTTGTAGTTTATGGGTGGTATAATTTATTCTGTGGTCAGTAATGCGCCCTTGAGGAAAGTTATACGTTCTAATTTTTGCTGAACGGTCACCTGTAGAAACTAAACTTTTGCGCATTTCATCTCTGTCTTTATTAAGCTTTTCTTGCTCAAGTGCAAATAGTCTTGCTCTCATAACTTTAAGTGCTGAGGCTTTATTTTTGTGCTGTGACGCCTGATCTTGACATGTCACAACCAAGCCTGTAGGAATATGTGTGAGGCGGATAGCAGATTCTGTTTTATTAACATGTTGACCCCCAGCGCCACTAGCACGATATGTATCGACTTTAATATCTGTTGCTTCATTAATATCTAGCTCTGCTTTTTCTGCCTCCGGTAATACTGCTACTGTAGCTGCTGATGTATGAACCCTTCCTCCAGATTCTGTTTTTGGAATTCTTTGAACACGGTGCACACCTCCTTCATACTTATAAATACCGTATGCTTTATGTCCTTCTACACTAAAAATTACGGACTTTAAACCCCCCACGCCTGTTTCATGAATATCCATTATATTAATAGAAAGATTATTTTTTTCAGCATACCTAGAATACATTCTAAATAAATCTGCTGCAAATAAAGCGGCTTCGTCTCCGCCGGTACCAGCTCTTAACTCAATAATAGCGCTTTTATTGTCGTTGGGATCGTCAGTAATTAATATTTTAATAAGTGCATTTTCAATTAAATTTAACTTGCTACTAATAGCCTCTTTTTCTTCTTTAACTAAATCTGCGTACCCTTCTTCGCCGTCTAAGGCATCCAGTTCTTTATTTTCATTAGTAAGTGCAACAAACTTTACACTTAAATCATATACTTCTTGAATAGAACTTTTTTGCTTTGAAAGGGAAGCTAGTTTTTCTTGATCTAGTACATTGGAAGGATCCATCATCTCTTGCATAATATTGTCATATTCTACAATAGTACTGTTTGCTTTAGATAAGATGTCCATAGACTAAAAATTTATTAATAAAAAAACGCTTAAGAAGCTTTTTTATTATACTTGCGGTTGAACTTCTCAATTCTTCCAGCAGTATCAACCAATGTACGTTGTCCTGTATAATATGGATGCGATTTATCAGAAATATCCAATTTATATAGTGGATATTCTTTTCCGTCTTCCCATTTAACAGTTTTATCTGTTTTGACAGTAGATCGTGTCAAGAAAGAGTAGTTACATGAACTATCTTCGAAGACAACTAATCTATATTCTTTTGAATGTGTATCTTTTTTCATTTTAATTCTTTTAAACTTTCTTCTATTCTTTTAATTCCAGCTTTGATGATTTCACTGCTTGTTGCGAAAGATAACCTTAAATAACCTTTTGCTCCAAAACCATCTCCTGCAACTGTAACTACACTTGCAGTGTCGAGAATATAATCAGAAAGGTCGAAAGTGTCGCGTAAAATTTTACCATCTTTTGTTGCCTTGTTTAGATAGGATGAAAAGTCGGGGAACATGTAAAAAGCGCCTCCTGGCATATCGCATGTTACACCGTCTAGAGCATTAAGCGCATCAAACATAACTTGACGTCTTTCTTGAAATTTATTTTTCATATCTAATACAGGTTGAGGGTCTCCTAACAGAGCTGCAACAGAAGCTTTTTGGCCAATCGCATTTGGACAGGATGTTGTTTGCCCTTGAATTTTTGACATTGCCTTTACAATCGCTTCATCTGCAATGGTATAGCCAATACGCCAGCCGGTCATAGCATATGTTTTTGACATACTTCTAATAGTTAAAACTTCAGCACCAATAGTATTCAAGCTATCAATGGCAGTGAACTCTCTATCATATACTAATTCTTCATATGTTTCATCAGAAATCACAATCCAGTTGTTTGCCTTGCTGATTTCTAACATCTTAGTAATTGCTTGATCTGACCAAACCCCTCCCGTAGGATTGCTTGGAGAGTTAATAATAACTCCTTTAATTGAAGAATCAATTTTTTTGAAATCATATCCACCCATAATTTTTTTATTTAAATCATCAAAATTAGGTTCAAATTGTTCAGATGGTAAGGTATCCACTAAAAGAGGCTCTGCCCCTGACAGCCTTACAAATTCTGGGAAAGACACCCAATATGGTGAAAAGATAATTACTTTGTCGCCTTCTTCAAATAATGCCTGGCAGGCTACTGATAACGATTGCTTACCTCCATTTGATACAATTATTTGTTTTGTATT
This sequence comes from Fidelibacterota bacterium, assembly GCA_029253045.1. GTDB lineage: Bacteria > Fidelibacterota > Marinisomatia > Marinisomatales > Marinisomataceae > Marinisoma. Next base: position 27,383 of record JAQXAG010000075.1, read on the forward strand.
ATATAGGGTACCTGTAACATTTTTTACTTTTGTTTGGATCGCTTCTTTTAATTCTAACATCCCAGACCCTGGAGTATATTTAGTATAGCCATCTTCTATTGCTTTTTGACCTGCTTTTATAATATGGGAAGGGGTATTAAAATCCGGCTCACCCACACCAAAGTTAATTACATCTACTCCTTTGGCTCGCAAAGCGGCAGCCCTTGCCGTCATCTGTAAGGTAAAAGATGGTTTAATTTTATCAACTAACCCTGATAACGATATTGGCATTTACTGGCTCATTAAATCAAGGAATTCTTGATTAGTTTTGGTTCTTCGCATTCTTTCAGACATAAATTGCATAGATTGCTCTGTACTCATTTCTCCTAACATTTTTCTTAAAATCCACATTCTGGATAAATGTTGATCAGACAAAAGTAGTTCTTCTTTTCTAGTTCCTGATTTCACAATGTTAAATGCTGGATATATACGCCTATCACTTAGTTCGCGGTCTAGTACTAGCTCCATATTCCCGGTGCCTTTAAACTCTTCGAAAATAACACCATCCATTTTACTACCGGTATCAATTAAAGCCGTAGCAATAATAGTTAAACTACCACCTTCTTCGGTATTACGTGCTGCCCCAAAAAACTTCTTTGGTTTTCTTAGTGCGTTTGAATCTACTCCACCTGAAAGTATTTTTCCGCTATGAGGGATAACTGCATTGTGTGCTCTTCCTAAACGCGTGATACTATCAAGCAATATGACCACATCTTTACCACACTCTACTAGCCTTTGAGCTTTATAAAGCGCCATATCTGAAACCTGAACATGTCTTTCTGGTCCTTCGTCAAAAGTAGAGGCGATGACTTCAGCATCTACGCTTCGCTTCATATCTGTTACTTCTTCAGGTCTTTCATCAATCAATAAAATAAGTAGCACAGTTTCTGGGTGATTTCTTCTAATAGCGTTTGCAATTTTAGAAATTAGAATAGTTTTACCTGTTTTGGGTTGTGCTACAATTAATCCACGTTGACCTTTTCCAATAGGGCAAACTAAATCCATGATTCTCATAGACATATCACTAGTATTTGATAAGTTAAATTTTTCATTTGGATGTAATGGTGTATACTTATCAAAAGATCTTTGATTTCTAATCTGGTCTGGATCTACATCATTTACTTTATCCAACTTTAATAGGGCATGAAATCTTTCTTTAGATTTTGGAGCTCTTGTGCTGCCTTCAACAAAATGGCCCGTTTTCAATTTGAATCTTTTAATTTGTGATGGACTTACATATATATCTTCTGGCCCAGGTAAATAATTATCATTTACGCTTCTTAAAAATCCATACCCATCAGGTAAAATTTCTAAAACTCCCGCTGCTCTTTTTTCGCTTGATTGATTTTGATGCGGAGCATTTTTTGGAGCCTCTTTTTTCTCAACTTTGACTGGGTTGGGAGCTTCTTGTTTCTTTTCGGTTGGAGTAGCACTAACCATAGCCTGCATTAGCTCATCTTTTGAAAGAGTAGAGATTTTCTCTATTCCCATTGTTTTTGCAATTTCTTTTAAATCGCTTAATTTTTTTTCTTTTAAATCGGTTAACTTCATTAGTTCCTCTGTTAATTGTGAAATGTACTTCTAGGGGGAAAACACCTTGAAACACAAATTACATCATATGATACCATTGTCAAAGGAAAAATCGAAAAAATTATACACATCTTTTGCTATATAGTGACTGCCAAAAACAACTTTAGCTCCTGAGTATTCTAATTTATCTAGCTCTGTGAGAGCCTCATTGAGATTTTCTATAAATTGAAAGTTTTTGAGCAATGGGTTTTTCATTATTTCTTCTTTATTTAAGATATCTTTTGAAGAAATAGTAGAAATAATGATTTTATCAAACAAAGTAGAAAATTTCTCTATTAATTGAGGATTAATTTTATCATTTTTTAGCACCACAACCCCTAAGGGTTTTTTCTTATAAATTTCTGTTAAATCTTTAGCCAGAACACTTATACCATTTCTATTGTGCGCTACATCATAGAAAAAATTATCTTTCATAATCTGCATTCTAGCTGGCCAATACCATTGATCTAGCGCTTGCTGGATATCCTCATTTGTTAAATTATGAAAGTTGTCTTGGCAAGTCTTAATAGCCAACATAGCATTCTGGGTTTGGTAAGACCCTGCTTGAGGCATAGAGAATTCCTGCATATCATAGGTGAAATTGACAGATTTTGGTGTCTGATTTTTAATAATAATATCTTCTTTTTTGATAAATGAGACTTTAACATTTTTTAGTAGGGCATGTTTTTTAATAGTTTTGATAGCGCGGGGGTCTGAATTCACAGTTATAGCTGGAGTTTGATTTTTAAATATCCCACATTTCTCAGATGTAATTTCTTCAATCGAGTTGCCTAAAATGTGTGTATGATCATAGTGTATCTCAGTAATAATGGTCTGGATAGGAGATAATACATTAGTAGAGTCCAGTCTTCCTCCTAAACCCGTTTCGACTATGGCAATGTCCACATTTTTCTCAGCAAAATATTCAAAAGCCAGTGCTGTAGTTGCTTCAAAGAAGGTAATAGAACTTTCAATTAAAGTTTGTTTATGGCTTTCAATAAATTTTATAATTTTTTCATTAGATATAGGTATACCATCAATTCTAATTCTTTCATTAAAATGAATTAAATGGGGAGAAGTATATAATCCTACTTTATAGCCATTTTTTTGTAAAATTTTGGCAATGATAGATGATGTAGATCCTTTTCCATTTGTGCCAGCTAAATGAATCGTTTTAATTTTTTTGTGTGGGTCCCCACATTTCTTTAAAAAACCTTCAATATTCCTCAATCCTAATTTAATTCCACGATTATGAAGTCCATATAAGAATTCTAGGGTAGGATCGATCATATCAATTATTGTCTAAGGTTTTTTGGTATTTCTCTATTGCTCTATAAATTGAAGTTGCTAATGTATCTCTATACTTTGGGCTTCTTAATTTTTTCTCTTCTGTTGGGTTAGAGATAAATCCGAGCTCTACCAAAACGTTTGGCATAGAAGCGCCCATTAATACATAAAAACCCGCTTGTTTTACGCCCCTATTTTTGCTCTGAATTCTTTTTCCCATCTCTTCTTGAACCAAGGCAGCAAATTGTTCACTAAAATTTGCAAAACCAGCTTGAGCAATAGTCGCCGTGATAAGAGCTTCATCTGTTAGCTTTTGAGCGCTGCCTCCCTCGAGCTCTAATACTGCATTTTCTCTAGCAGCCACTCTTACAGCTGCTTGATTCCTGTTGGGACCAATCAAAAATGTTTCAAACCCGCTTGCTCTTCTATCTTCAGCTGCATTTGCATGTATACTAATAAAAAGATCTCCATTGTTTTCATTTGCAAACCTTGTTCTTTCTCCTAGCTTTAAAAAAATATCTTCATCTCTTGTTAAAATTGTTTTGATATTCATATTTTTTGATATTTTTCTTTCAAGTCTTTTTGCTACATCTAAAGCAATGTCTTTTTCGCGTGTTCCTCGATATCCAATAGCTCCGGGGTCTTTACCTCCATGACCTGGATCAATAATAATTGTATTAAATTTCCATTTATTTTTTTCCGCAGTTAAATCGGTTACTACTATTGGAGGTATCTCTTTTTTAATATTCGAATTAAAAGCAATAGACATTGCCCCGTAGTCTATCGAAAAGCTATTTGAGCCATGTGTAGATAAAATATTAAAAAAGTTATCTATGGGTACGTAGTATTCTGCATTTTTTTTAATAACACTGCTTTCCATTTGGTAAGTCTTTTCATCAACAATAATAAATGGAATATTGTATGACAACTTAATTTTGAAGCTGTCTAAATAAATCACAATTTTTTCTGTCTTTTCATTTACGAATGAACCGCTACCAATAATTTTTCCTAAATCATTTACAGATACGTAGTACTGATTTTGCTTTAAAATGTCTGCTTTGCCAAGCACGACGTTGCTCTTACCTAAAATAGTGATAGCCTGTTGATTACTTGCTACAGCAATTGATAGGAAGAAGATGATAGATAAAATAGTGCGTAGAAGATTTGATAATTTCATAGTATAAAATTATAATAAATATAACGTAAAAGGGCTCAATTTTTGAGCCCTTTTTATTTTAAGTCAATGTAGAGTTTATTAAAAAATTATTTTTTCATCCACCCTGCAACAATCATTACTGCAACTAAACCAGCAACGCCTCCGTCACCAATCATAGCCACCGCACTACCAATACCTGCGATAACACCAAATACGTCATCATACAAAATACCGATAATAGTACCAGCAACAACCACTTGCGTCAATAGGCCTGTTAATTGACCTAAAGTATCATTGATTTTTTTGAATGCATTTTTCATTATGTTTGTCCTCCAAACTTTTAATTTATAAGAGCCTCATACTAATGTATGAAGCTCTTATTTTTGTTAGTTTAATACGATCTATCTTATAACCATGACAAAAAGACTACTAATACTAGCAATCCTGTAACGCCACCGTTTAGAAATGTATCAACTAAATTCATAATTCCACCAAGTGGGTCCATTCCTGTTGGATATAGTATGTTTGCAAAAACAAAAAATATTACCGCTGCTTTTACTACACCTGTTAAACCACTTAACGTACTCGTTATCATTGAATCCCATGAAGCCATGTTATTCCTCCTTGATTAGTTATTAACTAGTTAAAAAAAAGGTAAAACGCCACACTTTACGAGTGGATTTTTACCCCCATTATTAATCATGTCAATATGATTAAATCTTTTAAAAAAGTTGTCTTTATTCATCTTTTTTATAATTATAGGCGCTTTTTCCCGATGAATCAAGGTTTTATTGAGTATGTAAAAAAAAATTATTTTTGTAAAAAATAATTAATTCATTAGAATTAGCATTCAAAAGTATTATGTAAGAACAATAAGGACTAACTTTAAATATGAAAAATAATATCCATCCCATTATAGAAAAAGTACACGCTAGGCAAATACTAGATTCTAGGGGTTATCCGACGATAGAAGTTGAAGTATGTGCAAGTGGCATTATTGGTAAAGCAGCTGTTCCTTCGGGTGCATCGACAGGAGAGTTTGAGGCGCTTGAATTAAGAGATTTAGATAAAACTCGCTTTCATGGAAAAGAAGTTTCTACTGCAATTAAGAATGTAATAAATATTTTTCAACCCAAGCTTTTAAAGAAAAGATCTGATAATCAAACAGAAATAGATGCTTTATTAATGGAAATTGACGGTACTCCCAATAAGAGTAATTATGGTGCAAATGCAATGCTGGGGATATCAATGGCATGCGCCGTTGTTTCCGCAAAGTTTTATCAACAACCACTTTATATTTATCTAAATGAAAATAGCGCTCAGATGCCTGTACCAATGATTAATGTTTTAAATGGAGGTATGCACGCTGATAGGGGTTCCGATATTCAAGAAATTATGTTGTTCCCATCCGGTGCAATATCTTTTTCAGAGTCCCTTAGAATGGGCTCAGAAATATTTCATACTCTTAAAAGTGAGTTAAAGAATTTAGGCTTGTCAACTACTGTGGGTGATGAGGGAGGTTTTGCTCCCAGGCTTAAATCAAATGAACATGCTATAGAGCTATTATTAAATGCGATAGAGAAATCAAACTATAAGGCTGGCTCAGATGTTTTTTTAGCTTTAGATGTAGCGGCATCAAGCTTTTACAATCAAGGAGAATATCATTTAAAAATTGATAATAAGGTTTTAAATGTTGACGGGATGATTAAGTTTTATGATAATCTTGTCACTCAATATCCTATTGTATCTATAGAAGATGGCTTAGATGAAAACGATTGGCCTGGATGGACAAAATTGAATAGCGCATTAGGCAAAAAAATTCAAGTTGTTGGCGATGACTTGACTGTAACTAATCCAAAAAAATTAGAGAAAGCGATTGCAGAAAATTCTATTAATAGTATTTTAATCAAACTTAACCAAATTGGTACTGTCTCAGAGACTATTGAAGCTATTAATATAGCGAAAAAAAATAATTGTGATTTTATCATATCTCATAGATCCGGAGAAACAGAAGACACCTTTATTGCTGATCTTGCAGTGGCAATGGGTGGTGGTCAGATAAAAACTGGTTCAGTCTGTCGTTCAGATCGTACTAGCAAATACAATCAACTTCTCAGGATTGAAGAAAGCTTAAAAAATCCAAAGTTTGGTAAAAACTTTTCCTTTATAAAGTAGCAAACTATGAATTTTAAAATCCCATCACTCACTAATGTCTTATTTGGTTGTTTATCTGTTGGCTGTATACTATTACTTCTTTTTAGCGATAGGGGATTTCTTACTCTATGGAACTTAAAGAAAGAAAAAATTGAAATTCAGCAAGATATAAATTCATTGCGTCAACAAATTGCCTCTCTTGAAAAAGAAGCTGAAAAATTAGAATTTGACGAAAAATATATTGAAAAAATTGCCAGAGAAAAATTCAGGATGTCTAAACCTGGAGAAAAAGTTTTTAAGGTAGAGTGACTAAGAAGATTTAAAGATTTCTTTTGCAACACCAAATGATTTAATATCTGGTAAATGATATCTCATTAGGTCAGATATGAAGTTAGCCATAGTCTTTTTATCATAACTAAACTCTGTGTTCATATTTTTTTTATCAATAAAGTCAGAATAATATATTTCTTTCAGTTGCTCCGTCAATTTGGGTTCTTTTGTTTTATAACGTCTAATAATTGGGTGTTCTTCAGCATCAATTATATTATATCCCGTGTTTTTTAAAAAATGTATAAGGAAAAAGTAGAATGCATTATTATAGCCATTTTCTGCGATGTTAAAGTATTCTAATATATTTTTAATTAAGTAATAAGTACTTTGATCTGACGTTGTTTCATCAAAACCTTTATCAATCATTTCAATCATGGATAAACAAAGCACTGTTTTTCTAAGATCTTTATTAATGCCGTCCCAACTATTAAGAGTTTTAGAGTCATATATTGGCTGTAATTGTCTCTTGTTGTTATGAACGTAGTTTACCTCAACTTCATTCATCTGTTGATATATAGCTTTAAGGGGAGATTTCTGTCGCATAGCAGCTTTAATGACATAAGATGACTTACCTCTTTTTAGTGTAAATAGCCTCACAATGATACTTGATTCTTTGAAAAGACTAGTTTTTAAAACAATGCCCGGTGTAGAAATCCTCATTTTGGAACTTCTATTTTACCCCAACCTTCATGAGTGAGGCTGCCAAAATATAAATGATCACCATATTGCTTAACACTTGTTATAGGAGAATAAGCGTCGCTAGCATCGTACTGGAGATTATGTAAAACATTGCCGTTAGCATCAATCCCTAAAGCAAAGGCATAGGGTTCTGGCTTGGGCTGTAAAAATTCTGGCAATCGCAGGGCTAAACTCCTTAGAAGTGGTTTATCTGCTGTTTGGTCTATGAAATTATTTCTTACTGTAAAAAGTGCCACCCAATAAACTCCTTTTCCATTAGATGAGATATTATCTGGAAAGCCAGGCAGGTTTTCCATAATAACTTCTGATGTGCCGGCTTTTGCTCCTTTAAGCCAATATTTTTGTATTCTATACATAAACGTTTCATTGAATAAAACGAAAGAATCGTCGGGGCTTACAGCAACACCATTTGCAAAATATAAATTATCAAGTAAGGTAGTCGTACGTTCTGTTTTGGGATCATATACTAACAATCTTCCGTTTGGTGTATGCTCCATTACCTCAATTTGATCTTCTCCATATCCAAATTTGTCTGATGCATCAGAAAAGTAAATTTTTCCGTCTGTTGCAATATCTAAGTCATCTGCAAAGCTGAGCGGAATGCCATCTGAATCAGATTTTGTAGAAAGGGTGGTAGCAATACCGTTTTGATTGATTGATATCAGTCCCTGGATCGCATCTGCAACTATTAGATTATGGGCAGCATCAAATACCATACCAAGAGGACGGCCATTAGTATTGTAAAACTCCCCATCAGAGCGCATAATAAGTCCATCATGATATCCTGCATATAGATTACCCTCATGAATTGCAATGTCTTCTGGTCCATAATGTCCGTCGTTTTCCCAAAAGATTTCTATATTTTTTAAATAATCATTTTTCTCATACACGCCTGTCATTGGTGGTGGGTTAGGAGACTCCCAAGATACTGGCTTTATTGGAACTGGCCATAAAAAAAGATATGACAATAAAATTAATAGAGAATAAAATAATAGGTTTTTCATAGCAACTAATATGCTTTAGCAAAAACAACAAGATGCTTCGCTGGCTCACCAGAGAAAATACATTTCAAATTTGGGTCATTTACATCTTCTAAGATACAACGAATAGTAGCCTTTGTTTGTTCTTTAACTTTGAGCTCTGAAGCATCAGATCCATCCCAGTAAGCTTTTATAAAACAGTTTTCTTTTGATAATAATTTTTTGAACTCATTGTAGTCATTTAATTCAAACGTATTTTCTTCTAAGAAGATATTTGCAGAATCATACATGGCTTTTTGAATGTCTTCAAGGGTTGATGTAAGCGTATTTAACGACTTGATCGGCATTTCTTGCTTTTCTCCTGTATCTCTTCGACAAACTGTTACATTTCCACTCTTAAATTCTTTCAAACCAACGTCAATGCGTAATGGTGCACCTTTTAATTCCCAATTATTGAACTTAAATCCAGGACTATTATTTGAGCTATCTATTGAACATCGAATATTGCTTTCCTTTAACATGCTATGTACTGTATCAACATAGTTATCAAATTTTTTCTTCTCTTCATTCTTGGGATTAATAGGGATGATTACTACTTGATGAGGGGCAATTCTGGGAGGAATTTTTAATCCTTTATCATCGCCATGCACCATGATTAATGCACCTATCATACGCGTGCTCACTCCCCAACTTGTTGCAAAAACAGGTTGTTCTTTATTTTCTTTACTTTGAAATTTTACATCAAATGCTGTACCAAAATTTGTACCTAAATAATGTGATGTACCCGCTTGTAGTGCTTTTTTATCTCTCATCATCGTTTCAATAGAATAGGTTTCATCTGCACCAGCAAATCTTTCCATATTAGATTTTCTACCAATCATTGTTGGTATAGCAAGGTGGTCTTCAAATAACGATTTATACATATCAACAATCATCAGCGTTTCTTTTATTGCTTCTTCTTTTGTAGCATGCGCCGTATGGCCTTCTTGCCATAAAAATTCTGATGTTCTTAAAAATAGCCTTGTGCGCATTTCCCAACGTACTACATTGGCCCATTGATTTATTTTAATAGGCAGGTCTCTATATGATGTCACCCACTTTTTAAACATGTGCCAAATAATTGTTTCGGAAGTTGGACGTACGATAATTTCTTCTTCTAATTTAGAGCTAGGATCTACAGTCAATATTCCATCTTCAGAAACTAGTTTTGAGTGCGTTACAACCGCACACTCTTTAGCAAACCCTTCAACATGTTTCGCTTCTTTTTCTAAAAAGCTTTTTGGAATAAAGAGTGGGAAATAAGCATTTTCATGTCCGGTCTCTTCAATCATGTTATTTAAAACGCGCTTCACATTTCCCCAAAGTGAATATCCATACGGTTTGATTACCATTGTTCCTTTCACCGGTCCATAGTCTGCAAGGTCTGCTTCAAGGATAACGTCGGTGTACCATTTAGAGAAGTTTTCTGATTGTTTAGTTATTTTAGCCATTTACTTAATCTTTAAATTGTTATAAAGTAGAGTTAATTTATACAAAATCCAATACAATGAAAAAAGCAATATTTTCCACTGAAATTTCTTTATTAAGAAGAACAATACAAAGGCTTTTAAGAAGAAAAGCTAACGCAAACTTAACAAAGATATTACGCAAAACACATCCTGCAGATGTAGCTCTTCTTATGAGAGGATTTAACAGCTCTGAACAAAAGACTATTTTCAATCTATGCCCGACTTTTAATCATAGAGCTAAAGTTCTTGAAGAATTAGATGAGTCATTAATTGAAAATATGCTTGTTGATGAAAGCTCTATTAATATTTCTAAAATGTTTGTTTATTTAGATACAAATGATCAGGCTGCAATTATTAGCATGTTTCCAGAGGAAAAACAAAAAGAAATTTTAAAGAAAATTGAGGTGGAAGACTTAGAGGACGTAGAAGAAATTATGTCTTACCCAGATGATAGTGCTGGTAGTATTATGACTAAAGAAACATTCACTCTCAATCAAAATACAACGATTAAAGAGGCCATTAAAAAACTACAGTCCTTCCCAGAAAACGATAAAATATTTTATGTTTACGTCTTAGACGATAAGGAAAAGTTAGTGGGGGTCATATCTTTAAGAAATTTAGTAACCTCTAATAATACTACTAAGTTAAAAGATATGATGATAAAAGATATCCATGCTGCAACATCAGAAACTGATCAAGAAGAGGTTGCTAAAACTGTTGCACAGTATAATTATCTAGCGCTTCCTGTTGTAAATAGACAAAATAAATTTTTAGGTATTGTTACCATAGATGACGTAGTAGATATTATTAGAGAAGAAGCATCGGAAGATTTCTTACAAATGGCTGGTGTAGGAAAGGATAGAGAAATTTTATTAAAATCCCCTATTGAGAACGCACAATCAAGAGCTCCTTGGATTTTTGCAAGCTTGATTGGGGGCGTTTGTGCTGCAGCTATTATTGGTTACTTTGACTACCTAATAAAAGAAATGATAGTTTTGGCTTCCTTCATTCCAGTTATTATTGGGATTGGAGGTAATATTGGCACACAATCATCTACTATTATTGTCCGTGGGTTGGCCACTGGAAGAGTTGATGTTGGCAATACTTTTCCTCTTATAGTAAAAGAAATTATTGTAGGTGCGATTTTAGGGATCGGTTATGGTATATTGGTTGGTGCAACTTCTGAATTAATAACCGGAATACAGTTAGAAAATCTTGGTGTGGTGATAGGGCTAAGCATTGCTTGTTCTATGACAATTGCTACTGCGGTAGGAGCTAGCGTACCACTAATACTAAAGAAATTGAATTTCGATCCAGCAATTTCAACCGGTCCATTTGTAACTACAGCTATTGATATTTTGGGCGTAGCGCTATATTTTATCATTGCTTCACTAATATTGTTATAGTGTTGAAATTCACTCATAAAATAAATTATCTACTTATATTTTTGACTATTAATGGTCTTACTGTCGCACAATCTAAACAGTATGATATCTATTTATATGATTCTATTAAGGGAATGACCCTATCTATAGATAGCACAACTCTCACAGTGAAAACGCTCAACTTTGGAAAATTTTTAATTGAAGATGATTTAGAATTTGTAGATCAAAACTTGGAAAGAAAAAAAAATCTAATTAATAGGTTATTGCTAAACCCTGAAATTGACATTGTTGATGCTAAGTGGGAAGATTCAGTTGAGCTCTTAGATGGCCAAGAAGTTAAAATAAGATTTTTATATGCCAAGGAAGATACGTTGGATTATAATAAAACTGAAAAAAGGGCTTTATTGTACAGGCTTGACATTAAAAGTGAGGAAGAAAAAGCTTCAGATAAATCAAATCCGCTTAATTTAGCGGTGATGAATAGCTCAATAATAAAAATATGGATTGATGAAGAGAGTAGAAGTATGCTTAAATTAAGTCTGATGTATAACGGAATATTATATACTATTAAATGACAATGAATATTAAAAATTACCTGGGCGTCATGTTGGCATTAAGTGCATGTGCTGCACCTACTACATCAATAGACTTAGAGTCAGAACAGCTACTATCAAAAGAAAACTTTTTATTTTATATAGATGAAACAACTAACCTGCATTATTCAGAACTATTAACTACAATTCAATTGCCTTCGGAAGATTATGTTGTTCCATCAATATTAAATTTGCTCCCAAATGCTAGTAGAGATTATCGATCGGGTACTCATGCAGGTATTGATTTTTCAGTTCCACTAAATGGGCCCATAGCAGCTGTTTATGATGGTATTATTATAAGGAGTAACCCTCAGCATAGTGATGTTGATATTGACACATATAACGCCCTTCTAGCTACCTCTGAAGGATTAGGCAAGACTCCTGATGATATTTATCATTTTATATTACTTGGAAAGTCAATTGTTATTGATCATGGGTATTCTATTACTTCTAAATTTAGAACTATCAGTGTATATGCGCATCTGTCTAAGATTGCAGAAAATATTGTACCTGGGACCAAAGTGGAGAAAGGTATGCTAATTGGTTTTTCTGGCAATACTGGTACATCAGATGGAGCGCTTAGGAATGAAAAAGGTGCACACCTACATTGGGAAATGCATTTTGATGATGAGTCTGGTAGATATTTTTTAGGACAGAACATTCCATCTAACTACTTACAAAACAATATTGAATTATTGTTTGATCAATAGTTTGCTTTCATAACATATCTTATAAATAAAAAGGGGCTCTAAAAAGAGCCCCTTTCAATTTGAATCCTTAACTCAACAGTTTAGAAATCAAAGGTAACTTGCATAGTGCTGTGATCATCGAAGTATTCGTTCGCTGTTCTCATAGCATATGAAACATGCATTGTGTAGTCACCTACTGGCACTGTTACACCTGCACCCATTGAAGCTCCCCAATTGGTTCCGCTCCACTCTTCCCAGTCAGCGTCTGAAACGTCAGCTGGTTGTGAGTCATCACCTACAGTCATTACTGTAGCTGCACCCACCCAAGCACTACCTAACATATACTTAGCACCAAATGCTAAAGTATTTGATTGGTATGAGTGATTAGTGAAAGTTGTGCTCACATCTAAGTTGTTAAGCAATGAGTAGGTTGCAGAAAGATCTAGACTTGTTGGCAGAGCAAAGTTGTCTGCAACAATTCTAAATGTTTCAGATGATGAACCTGATTCAGCTCCCTCTGGTGTGAGGTTCTGATCAAGGTTAATACCATCATAATGCATTCTACTACCAACATTTTTCATTGCAACACCTACTGTTAGTGGTTGGTCAGGGAACTTGTATTGGACACCTACGTCAAATGCAAATCCTGTTGCAGATGTTTCTTCGATTGTCTCAGAAACCATCTTTGTTGCAACACCAACATTAACACGGTCAGAGAATGCTTTCGCAAACCCTGCTGTTGCTGTGAAAAAACTAGGAGAGAATGTTTGACCATCTCCCTCAGGAGCAAATGCAGTAGTTTTTGGGATATCACCAAAGTCTAATGACTTTAATGTCATTCCAAATGTTCCTGTTTCGCCCATCGCTATAACCATACCTGCATACATCACGTCGATGTCTGCAATGTAAGATGTAGTTGAAACTGTTCCTTGTAAACCAGAGTTGTGTCTTGCTAGACCAGCTACATTAGTAAATAATGCATCTATTCCAGCTACGGTACCAACGTTCGTTCCGCTAAGAGCTACTGTCTCAGTACCTACCGGGATAAGAAGCTGTGAGGCACCAGCGGTACCCTGTGATCTTACCGTACCAGCAGTTAGTGCTGAAACCAACACTGCGCATCCAAGGAAGATTTTAAATGTATTTTTCATTTTCATATTCTCCTTTTCCTTAATAAACGTCTAGACGTTGTTCTGGTTGAATTACAGCTAACTTCAGGATTTTATCTCCGTGGTTAGTCTCTACGTGTGCCACATACATTCCACTAGCAACAGGTAATTCGAAGTTATTCTTCATATCCCATGTTGCATGTTGTGATGCTGTATCATTGTGGTGAATTGTTCTTACTAAGGTACCATCAAGTGCAAAGATACGAATTGTCGCAGGACCTTCTTCAGGTAAGTGACTAAACATCACTCTACGATCAAGCGCATCACGCTCTTCTGGGTTATATCCGTAATAAGGGTTTGGCCATACTGAAATACGATCTGGATCGAACGCATTAGCCATCATACCTAATCCTTCAGTAGTAAACGTAAACGTGTCTGCTGATGAATTTGGTTTACTCAT